>JAFMEI010000026.1 GCA_017856815.1 Ilumatobacteraceae bacterium | reverse complement strand
ACAACGCCACGTTTTTGTTTTTCACTTTCATAGCCACGAAGAATTTTTTCAAACTCGCCAGCCTGCATCGGTGGGCGCCGGCCAGCGGCAGATGCAGCAGTCGCATAGTTGGTCGGATCGATCATGCGAGCTCGGCACCAATCAATCTCAAGCGACATCTGAGTGAGGGTTTCAGCTCGAGCATTCGGCGCGAGCTTGGACAGTATTTGACTTCGTGCTGTGATCACATTGCGCGGCGTTCGGTTGGTATCTGCCCAACGTTGACGCAGCAAGCCGAATGCCACCGCGTGAAACGTGCCAGTTGTGATTTCGCGACCAACTCCGAGACCACTCAGTCTGCGTGTTAGTTCCGCTCCGGCTTGGCGGGTAAACGTGAATGCGAGGACATGCTGAGCATCAGCCGTTTTGGTGGTGATTCGGTGGACGATTCGGCGTGCCAAAACTGTGGTCTTGCCTGAACCCGCACCGGCCTTGACCACGACCAAACCCACAGGAGCCGTTACTGCCCGAATCTGATCAGAATCCAGCCCAGCGAGTGTGTCATTGGGGGCAGTTTGGGGTGGTAACACGGTCACAAAGATACGTCATCGGTGTGCCGACTACGCTCGCGCTATGCCGTATCCGCGTCGACTCTTAAATGACAACGAAACCATCACGCTTGATATCCATCCACATTGGTGGTATTTCGCAGGGCCGGTGTCGATTCTCCTTACTTTGGTTGTGCTCGCCGGGATTGTTCTCTCCAAACTCGACGGTGGCGCAGAAACAGCGTTTAGCTACTTGTTCTTTATTGCAATTCTGATCTCAGTTGCACATCTGGTCGTTACCTTCACAAAGTGGGCCACCACTAACTTCGTGGTTACTTCGCACCGGATCATCTTTCGTGAAGGTGTCCTGAGCCGCCGTGGCACCGAGATCACCTTGGAGAAAGTGAACAACCTTGCATTTCACCAAAGTCTCATCGAGCGTCTGCTCGGTGCTGGAGATTTGCTGATTGAGTCTGGTGGAGAAACGGGCCAAGAGACATTTACGGACATCCGTAGCCCAGAACAGGTGCAAAAGATCATCCAGGGTGCACTGCAGCAGTACCTAGAGCAATCACGCACTGGCCGCATGGCACCAAGTATCAACAATCACGTGAACGCTGCAGACGAAATCGCGAAACTCGCAGACCTGCGTGACAGGGGAGTGTTGAGCGACACCGAATTCGAAAATCAAAAGCGCCGAATCCTCGGCGACTGAAGTCAGGGGCAGAAATGGCAATGAAGACACTTGGGCGCACCGGCATGAAGGTGTCGCGACTCTGCCTCGGCAACATGATGTTTGGTTCAATCGGCAATCCAGATCATGATGATTGCGTAAAAATCATTCATCACGCGTTGGATTCTGGAATCAACTTCATTGATACGGCGGATGTCTATTCAGCTGGTGAGAGTGAAGTCATCACGGGAAAAGCATTGGCTGGAGTTCGGCGCGACAGTGTCATTCTTGCAACCAAGTGTCACTTTCCAATCACCGGCCTAATGGCCGATGCCAAGCCTGAACCAAACACGTTTGGCAACAGCCGCCGACACATCATCCGTGCATGCGAAGACAGTTTGCGTCGTTTGAATACCGATTGGATTGATCTGTATCAACTGCACCGACCCGATCCGACCGTCGCACTCGATGAACAACTGGACGCAATGAATGATCTTGTGAAGCAAGGCAAGATCCGTGCATTTGGTTGCTCGACTTTTCCGGCTGAGCACACGATGGAAGCAGCGTGGGTCGCGGATAAACGAAATTTGATTCCGTTCAGTACGGAGCAGCCCCCGTACAGCATTTTTGTGCGCTGGATTGAGCGTGATCTGTTACCTACATGTGCAAAGTTGGATATGGGCACTCTGGTTTGGAGTCCACTGAATGGTGGATGGCTCTCGGGCTCTTACAAAAAAGGTGCACCTAAGCGTGAAGAGGGTCGCGCGAAACGCAACCCCGCGAACTTTGATCCTGAGAAGTCGGTCAATCAACGCAAGCTTGATGCGCTCGAAAAGCTTGAGGTGATCGCTGCTGAAGCGGGGCTAACGCTGCCGCACCTCGCGGTCGCGTGGACCCTCCAGCATCCAGCCGTGACGAGTGCGATCATCGGCCCGCGCATCATGTCGCATCTCACCACAATTATCGGCGCCGACGAGCATGTGCTGGCAGCTGATGTCCTTGATGCAATTGATGCGGTAGTGCGACCCGGGTCTTGTGTGCTTCCAGACGAGTCAAAGTGGGAATCACCGGCTCTAAAGGCAGAGAATCGCCGTTAATGGCGTTTCCTTGCGAGATTGACCAACGAGGGTGCCGACAGCGAGACTGAAACCATGCCAAAAGCGAAAGTAAACGGTGAGATTGAACTCGAATACGACACCACTGGAGATCCCCGCGATCCCGCTCTAGTTCTCATCATGGGCTTCTCTGCCCAGATGACCCAGTGGGAGGACTCATTTGTCAAACTGCTGGCTGACGGCGGTCGCTATGTCATTCGTTTTGATAATCGCGATTGTGGTTTGTCGACCAAATTGCACGGTGTCCCAGCCAACTCCGACGAAGTTGTGAAGTCAGTCATGCTCGGTGATCCGATGCCAGAAGTTGCGTACACACTTTCGGACATGGCTGCCGACACTGTTGGTTTGCTTGATCACCTAGCAATCGAAAAGGCACACATGGTTGGAGCATCAATGGGCGGGATGATTGCTCAAACCATTGCTATTGAGCATCCACACCGCGTGCACAGCTTGGTGTCAATCATGTCCATTCCCGGCGATCTTGCTTACGGCCAACCAACGCCCGAAGCTGCTGAAGCTCTGTTGGCCACGCCGCCATCAGAGCGCCAGGCGTATATCGATTTCTCGCCGAACTGGATGATCTGGCACTCAAAGCGTTATCGCGATGAAGAGCGCACCCGTGCCAACGCCGCTCGCGACTATGACCGGTCGTTCTACCCAGAGGGCAGTCCGCGCCAGTTGGCTGCCATTTATGCAAGTGGTGATCGCACCGAAGCATTACGTCAGCTACAGGTGCCAACACTTGTGATTCACGGCCTTGAGGACATTCTGTTGCCAGCCGACGGTGGTCAACGCGTTGCTGAACTCGTACCGGGTGCTCACCTCATGTTGATGAAAGACATGGGCCACGACCTTCCCGAGCCTTTATGGCCGCTGGTTGTTGGTTCAATCCTCGGCCACACAAATCTGTAGCAACTCTTTAACTAAGAAAGGCAAATCATGTCTGGTCCTTTGAGTGGTATTCGCGTGCTGGAGTTCGCTGGCCTTGGCCCTGGGCCTTATGCGGCGATGCTGTTGGCAGACATGGGCGCCGATGTAATTCGTATTGAGCGAGCAGACAAGGTTTATCCGTTGCCTGGCAATCCGCATCCTGAGTTCTTGCTTCGTGGTCGCCGCAACATTGCCGTTGACTTGAAGAACCCCGAAGGCAAAGAAACCGTGATGAGGCTTGTTGAGAAGTCCGATGCAATTATCGAAGGATTCCGCCCCGGGGTGATGGAACGCCTCGGTCTTGGGCCAGACGATTGCGCGGCTCGCAATCCCAAGTTGGTGTTTGGTCGCATGACCGGTTGGGGCCAAGACGGTCCGTATGCAATGGCCGCTGGACACGACATTAACTACATCGCACTTGCAGGCGCGCTTGCTCACTTCCGTCGCAAAGACACCATTCCAACGCCGCCAATGAATCTTGTTGGTGATTTTGGTGGCGGCGGAATGTTTCTTGTCTTCGGTATTGCGTGCGCGCTACTTGAGGCTCAGCGCTCTGGCAAGGGTCAAGTTGTGGACGCAGCGATGGTTGATGGAGTCGCATCACTGATGACCATGTTCTGGGGCTTCAAGGACATGAACATGTTTGACCCAGACAATCCGGGTACCACGATGCTTGACACAGGTGCTGCTTATTACGACGTATATGAAACCAAAGACGGCAAGTACATCTCCGTGGGGGCGATTGAGTCTCAGTTCTATCAAGAGATGTTGCAACGCCTCGGCCTGCAAGATGACCCAGACTTTGCCCAACAAAACGATCGCTCAAAGTGGCCGGTGATGCACAAAAAACTTTGGGATCTTTTCCGCACCAAGACCCAAGCTGAATGGAACGCACTGCTTGAGATGACCGACATCTGTTATGCGCCCGTGTTGCCGATGCTTGAAGCAGCCGCGCACCCGCACAACGTAGAGCGTGGTACTTACGTTGAGTTTGAGGGCCACTTACAGCCTGCACCGGCACCGCGCTATTCACGCACTCCAGGTGAGATCCAGCGCCCCGCAGCGCATCCAGGCCAAAACAGCAAGGAAGTCCTTGATGATCTCGGATTTTCTTCATCTGAGATTGAGTCACTCTTGGCATCGGGCGCCATCAAACAGGCTCAATAAGTGCGGCGTATCTAATGGGAACACTTGTTTGTTTTCACGCCCATCCTGACGATGAGTCGATTGCGACTGGTGGCACGATCGCTCGTGCTGTGAGTGAAGGCCATCGCGTGGTGCTCGTTGTCGCCACCGATGGTGACCACGGTGAAGTGCCTGCCGACCTCGGCCCCGGAGAATCATTGGCCGATCGTCGCCGGCGAGAAACTGCTGAATCAGCGGAAGTTCTCGGGATCAGCGAGGTCGTGTGGCTCGGTTACAAGGATTCGGGGATGACTGGCTGGGAGCAGAATCACGATCCCGAATCGTTCCTGCAGGCTGAGACTGAATCAGCGGCCTTGCTGCTTGCTGATGTGTTGCGGCGCGAGCGAGCCGATGTCCTCACGATTTACGACTGGCATGGTGGGTACGGCCATCCCGATCACATCAAGGTGCATCAAGTTGGAATTCGTGCTGCCGAAATAGCAGGCACATCCGAAGTATTTGAGGCCACGATGAATCGCGATGCGATGCGGCGCGGTCTCGACATGGCCCGCGAGCTTGGCGTTGATTTCGGTGAAGATGATTTTGATCCCGATGGTCCTGCCGATGATGGCAACCCAATGGGGCTCACAGAAGCAGAGCTCACACACGGTGTTGATGTATCGGCCTTTGTTGAGCAAAAGCGTGCTTCGCTCCGGTGCCATCGCAGTCAAATCACCGACACAGCAATGTTTAGTGCAATCCCTGATGAGTATTTTCTGATTGCCTTTGGAACCGAGTGGTACCGCAAACGTGGAACTGTGGGTCCAGTGCGCGAAGGTTGGTTGTTCGAGTGACACGTGTCTATATGGTGCGACACGGTCGCGCTGCCGCTGGGTGGGACACCGCTGTCGATCCCTCTCTTGATGAACTCGGCACCAAGCAGGCACAGCAAGTTGCTTCTTCTCTATCAGCACTGGGCGGTATGCAGATTGTTTCGAGTCCACTAGCGCGGTGTCGCGAAACAGCTGCACCGCTCGCGTCGATGTGGAATGTGGAAGTCGTTGTTGAGCCAAAGGTCAGTGAGATTCCTTCACCGGTGGGTTACTCAATGGAGTCAAGAGTCGGCTGGTTGCGTGCGGCGATGCAAGGGACATGGTCCGATCTCGATCCGCTTTACAGCGCTTACCGAAATGCCGCTTTTGACTTTGTTGCCAGTCTGAAATCTGACACCGTGATCTTTTCCCATTTCGTGGCCATTAATGCGATCCTTGGCAAGGCCCTTGGCGACGACCGCGTGCTGATCGACTCCTTGGACAACTGTTCGGTGACCCAGTTCACGGCTGACGGTGTTGGAAACCTGCATGTCGTTGAACGCGGTCGTCAAGCTGACACCCTGATCCGTTAGGTTTGAATTGTGAACTCGCTGATGCTGCTTGATGTCCACCAGAACTGGTCGTGGTTCGTTGTGATCTCCAATGCGCTCGCCGGGCTTTGGGCTTTGGCGGCACACAAGTGGACCAGCCTGCGCAGTCGTGCCTTGTGGTGGTTCACGGGCCTTGCCGAACTCGCAATCTTTGTGCAGGTGATTCTCGGTGTCGCACTGGTCAATAAATACAAGCTTGAGTTTCCTGCGTTCCATGCCTTTTATGGATTCGTTGGAATCATGTCGGTGGCGATCATCTATTCGTATCGTTCACAATTGAAGGGCAAGCTTTACCTCCTTTATGGATTCGGTGGATTGTTCCTAATGGGTCTGGGTATTCGCGCGATGCTCAAGGGCAGCGCGTAACGCCAACACCATTAGTGGCCGCCACGCACGCGGTAGCCGCGTTCTTTGAGTCTCTCCGCCAGCCGTTTTTCTGCCGCCTTGGCTGATTCCTGGTCGTAGTACTTCGCCTTTGGCATCAGGTGGGGCATTAGTCGCAGACCGTGAGCATGAACCACGCGGGCAAAAAGTGGTCCACGGTCATTACGCGCACCTTTCATGTGCTGTTCGAAACGCGCTTCTGGCGTCAGTGCAGTTTGACCCACGTAGACGTGACCTTTGCCCGGTTTGGATACAGCTGAGGGATCCAACTCGATCACATAAAGCGACCAGACAGTGTTGTCACGGTTGACGGTAAAGCCTTGCGACTTCAGTTTGCGAATCAACTTTGACTCTGCATCGGCTGCGGTTTCCCTGCTGCGAAAAGTCACTTTTGGGGCGAGATCGAGACGCAGCTCACGCAAATGGCTCGAATACCACGACTTCCCCTTGGCGAGTGAAATGAACCGCCGCTCTGGTGTGTCAACTGTGAGCGTGACCAGCAAGTTTGGTTTTGCCGGGTTGCATCGAGTGACAACGTCATCGAGTTCAATCACCAAGATTCGATAAGTGTGCTGTTTGGATTTCATGGTGGGGCAGATTACGCACCCCGCCATGAACCGTGTCAAGCACCCAAAATCACTTAGTACTACGTACTAAGAAATTTTCTGCAGCACTTGGATTAGAGGTACCCGGGCCAGTTTTGGTCACTACCAACGCTGGTTAGCGAAGGCCGTACAAAGCCTGTGAAGTGATCTGCGGTGAACAAATCGAGCTCTACCAACGAATCAGATTCGGCTTCCTGGGCATGCGCTACAACCACTTCGTTAAAGAGTTTGCGGATATCACGTGCATTGCCGAAGTTGGTGCCACGGGGAAGCGCGTGAATTGTGTTCGTGAGTGCGAGACGTGCCGAATCATCAAGGCGATAGCCATTGGATTTCGCGATGCCTTCAAAGATGGTTACTAGTTCTGCGTTACTGAAGTCGGGAAACTCCACCGTGAGATCAAAGCGGCTCTTCAAGCCAGGGTTCATCTCAATGAATTTCTCCATCTCGTCCGTGTAGCCCGCAACCACAATTGCAATGTTGCCGCGATTCATCTCCATGTAGGTGATGAGTTCAGCGATGGCTTCACTGCCGTAGTCATTGGCGCCGCCACCGTTAAGGGTGTAGGCCTCATCGATGAAGAGCACCCCGCCCGCTGCGGTTTCGCACAACGCACGAGTTTTCGGACCCGTCTGGCCGACATAGAGCCCGCAAAGATCAGAGCGGGTTGCTTCGATCACGTGCCCGCTCTTCAACATCCCGAAGTGCTTGTAGATGCGTCCGATGAGGCGCGCCACCGTGGTCTTGCCAGTGCCTGGGTTGCCCGTGAAGATGAGATGCGGTGACGGCATCACTTGTGGCAGACCCTTTGCTGCGCGGCGTGCTGCGAGGCGCTGCTGCGCGACCAAAGCAGCCACGAACTCTTTGACACTGGCCAGCCCAATTAGTTCTTCGAGCTCGCGCAATGCTGTTTCAAGATCGCCGTCTGCCTTACGCAGTTTGGCCTTGACCGAATAGACCAATTCAGCAGCACCAGAAGCCGAATCAGGGGCAAGAGCACTGCCATCACGGGCCTCTTCCTCTCGATATCCAAGATCAGCGAGGAACTCGGGGAATGCATCCGCGTGGTACAAAAGTGTGCCTACCACTTCTTCAAGATGACTCTTGCTCGTCGAACGCAGACCGATGCTGTGGTGCAAAGTGATCTGGGTGTGGTGTGGATCGTTCATGCCAAGGCGGGTGCTCGAGATGTCGGTCATCGTGATGGTGGCATAGGGGACAAGGCGGAAATAATCGAGTGCCTCATTACGGTCAATCGCTGCTAACGGGAGCTTGCCTAATGGAAGTTCGATGCGGAGAATCCAACTGCCATTGAACCGCTGATAGAGAACAAATCCGACGTTGTGTTCCGGGTGCTCATCGACAACCAGCTGGGTGGGATATGTGGAACTGAGCATTCCTTCATCCACGATGGTGCCAAGTGACTCGATGTACTCGTACGCCTTGCGTTCTGCCTGATGACGGTCCAATTTGATAGGCCTCCTTGTGGTGGGCGATAGGTGATAGACGATTGCTCGTGAGCATTCATTTATCTCAAATGGGTGTCACAGAGTTGAAGTACTCTGACGCGGTTTTGCCAGACCCCTTGTTGAGAACTCGGGAACGATAGCGACCGCAAACCAAAACGACACCGGTAGTACTCTCAAATTGTGCCCAAGTTTGATGTCGTTAATTTGAAGCGTCTATTGCGTCGCGGCATGAGGCGCACCGAGAAGGCGCCAGCGCGCAAACTCTTGGTGCAAAACACCTTGCAGGTGGCCGCAATGTGGGGCATTGCGGTCGTGCAGCCGATCCTTGGAATACTCGGGGAGAACACCGAAACGTTTCTTAAATTTCGTATTACGGGCCGTTCGGTCCTGCTGCTGGCATTGCTGTTTACCTTCGTGCCACCGATTCTTGCCCTCATCGTCGAGGCTGTATTGTTGCGAGTCCGTAAGGCCTTGCATGTGGTCCACCTTGGCGCCATCGGAGCACTTGGCCTAGTCACCACACTGCAAGTAGCGAAGTTCTATTTGAAGCTTGAAGGTTCCATTCAAGTGCTTGTAGCGGTCTTACTTGCAGCTGGCCTTGTTTTGGCTGCTGCGTCCGTGCGGGGAGTTGGGGATTGGTTACGGATCCTCGCGGTAGTGCCACTCATCGCAGTGACAATGTTTGTTTTTAACTCCCCAGCCGGTCGCTACGCGAGGGGAGCAAAAGTTGAGGCATATGAAGTGAAGACGGGAAACACGCCGATCTTCTATGTGATGTTTGACGAATTTCCAGTCGCTGCACTTCTGAACAAAGACGGCACCATCGATGCCGATCGATTCCCTAACTTTGCCCGCCTTGCATCAACGTCAACTTGGTACCGCAACTTCACGACCACGGCAGAAACCACCGATCTCTCCGTGCCTGCGGCGATGTCGGGCACCTATCCGAAGGTCAAACAGAGTTTCACCTATGTTGATCATCCTGACAATCTCTTCACTTGGCTGGGTGGCAGCTACAAGATGAACTCGTTTGAGTTTTTGTCTGAGATGTGCCCGCCCAATGTCTGCAGTTCATCAAATGCCATCAATGCCGATACCAAAGTCAAAGAAGAGGCACAGTGGAGGGGCTTTGCCAGTGAGATGCGCGATGTCTTTGGGCAGCGCTTAGACCTCACCAAGGAAAATGAGTATGACGCTGTGAACGCAGCGGCCGCCCAGACTGACACTGCACCAGTTGTGCCCACTTCCAGTACCTCAACTACCACCACAATCGATTCCACTTCCACGACCACTTCCGGCGAAGAGCCCGTGAAAGTTGTGAACATTCCATTTCTTGCTCAGATCCAGCCGGGTCGTTGGCAGCAATGGCTTGATGCCATTCCCGAAGATCCAACTGGCACGTTGAATTTCATCCATTCGTTGCTGCCCCACCAGTCGTGGGTTTTCTACCCGGACGGTTCGCCATACCAGCTCGTTGGCCAGGAGCAATTTGAAGGTGAGACTGTCTGGGAAACCAAAGTGCGTGAACAGCGCATGATTTTGCAGACCCAGTTCGTGGACAAGTTGGTTGGCATGTTGTTAGACAAACTCGAGAGCAACGATGCCTATAAAAATTCACTTGTCGTGATTCAAGCTGACCACGGTGTGTCTCTCGATCCGGGATACTCGCACCGCTTCATCTCTGGTGATTACGCAAACGCCCCCGACATCATTTACGCGCCGCTGTTTATTCACGCACCGGGACAAACCAAAGGCGTGATCTCTGACGCCAACGTTGAAAACATTGACGTGCTTCCGATCATGGCGGACCTACTAAATACAGAAGTGCCATGGGAGATGGACGGGATGTTGCCCGAGGAGAAGAAGGGGAAGCGGGCGCAAACAAAGACAGTCATCTTGAACCCGAAGCCATATGACATCGCCCCTCGGCCCGAGAAACTTCTCACCTATGACGCGAAGGAGATCCAGCAGGCGATGTTCGCACGCATCCCAGATGGAGCGGATGCAACCAATTACTTGGACATGCTCTATGGCGACACCCCACACCATGGATTGATCGGCACAGAACTCAACATCGCGAGTTTGCCAACGTGCGAGTGTGAGTTGAAGATCGATAGCGACCTTGCGCACAAGGACAATCCACTTCTCTATATACGAGGTGATGCTCCGGGATTATCCGACGGCGATTGGGTGGCATTTTTGGTGCATGGTCGAATCAGTGGTTTGTCTCAGGTGTTCACCCGCGACGGCAAAACGATGTATGCAACGCTTGTCTATCGCGAAGATTATGGAGACGATTGGTCGATACCAACCGCTGCACTAATTGATGCGCAGGGTCAACTTGTCCAGCAAGTTCCGTTGAACTAAGAGTCTTAACTCAGGCGTTCGCGAGTTCGGCGTCGAGAGCATCGAGCGCCTTCACGAGCTCACCTGGCAACTTTGCACCGAATGCTGCGTAGTGGTCACGAATTTGTGGGATAGCAGCCTTCCAGCCGTCTTTGTCTACGGAGAGGATTGCATCCATGTCATCGGCGCGAACATCAAGACCCGTGGTGTCTATGTCTTGCGGAGCAGGAAGGAATCCGATTGGAGTTTTGGCAGCATTCGCTTTGCCCTCTACGCGGTCAAAGATCCACTTGAGAACACGACTGTTTTCACCGTATCCAGGCCATAGGAAACGACCATCCTCGTCACGGCGGAACCAGTTGACGAAGAAGATCTTCGGCAACTTGCTGGCCTCGGTGGAATTGCCGATCTTCAGCCAGTGAGCGAAGTAGTCGGCCATGTTGTAGCCACAAAATGGAAGCATCGCCATTGGATCAAAGCGCAAGTTGCCAACAGCACCGGCCTGCGCTGCAGTGGTTTCAGACGCCATGATCGAACCAAGGAACACACCGTGTTGCCAGTTGAATGCTTCAGTCACGAGCGGCACTGTTGTGCGACGACGGCCACCAAAGAGAACAGCTGAGATTGGAACACCAGCTGGATCCTGCCATTCAGAACCAATTGACGGGCACTGTGATGCCGGTGCGGTGAAGCGGGCATTTGGATGCGCGGCGGGGGAGTCCGACTCAGGAGTCCATGTATTGCCACGCCAATCTGTTGCCCGAGCCGGAGCATCTTCACTCATGCCTTCCCACCAAACGTCACCATCTGGTGTGAGAGCGGTGTTCGTGAACAAGCAATTGCCCCACAGTGTTTCCATTGCGTTGGCATTTGTGTCGTAGCCGGTGCCAGGTGCGACACCAAAGAATCCAGCTTCGGGATTGATCGCGTACAACTGGCCGTCTTTGCCGAACTTCATCCAGCAAATGTCGTCACCAATGGTCTCGGCTTTCCAGCCTGGGATTGTGGGTTGCAGCATCGCAAGGTTGGTCTTGCCACATGCCGATGGAAATGCAGCAGCGATGTACTTGGAGTTGCCTTCGGGGTTGGTGAGCTTCAAAATCAGCATGTGCTCTGCGAGCCAGCCGTCATCACGTGCCATCACCGATGCGATACGAAGCGCAAAACACTTCTTGCCAAGCAATGCATTTCCGCCATATCCAGAACCGAATGACCAGATCTCACGAGTCTCAGGGAAGTGGACGATGTACTTGTTGTCCGGGTTGCACGGCCAGCTTGAATCGCTCTGGCCTGGCTCAAGTGGTGCGCCAACGGAGTGCACACATGGAACCCAATTGTTGTTGCCAAGCACATCAAGGGCGCCCTGTCCCATGCGGGTCATGATGCGCATGGACACTGCAACGTATGCAGAGTCAGTCAGCTGCACGCCAATGTGCGCGATAGGTGAGCCAAGTGGGCCCATTGAAAAAGGCACCACGTACATCGTGCGGCCCTTCATCGCTCCGAGATAAAGATGCTTCATCTCGGTGCGCATCTCGCTGGGTTCGCGCCAGTTGTTATTCGGGCCTGCGTCTTCTTGCTTTGTTGAGCAGATGAAAGTGCGGTCTTCGACTCGGGCTACGTCGCCTGGATCGGAATGTGCCCAGTAACTGTTTGGGCGCTTGGCTTCATCGAGTTTGGTGAAGGTGCCCGCATCAACGAGTTCTTGGCACAAGTGGTCGTACTCTTCAGCCGAGCCATCGCACCAGTAGATGTCCTTTGGTTGCAGAATTGCCGCCCACTCCTTAACCCAGTTTTGGAGTGCTTGGTTGTTGCTGGTGCCACTCATCGCGGTCAATCTCCTTGGGGGAACTTTGTATTTGTGGTGGGGTGGTGCTGGTTCAGTTGGGTGCCGAGTCGTAACCCGGGGTGCCCATGTCTGATTCTGAACCGAGGCGCAGCGATGTCGCGCGGCCTTCGGCATCGAGTGTGAAAACTACGCGTTGCCCTTGGCGAAGCATGCGAAAGATAGAGCCTTCGAGGGCGTTGTCGGCGAGTTCGTACTCGGTGAGATCGGTGTCTGTAATCACTAGGCCCAACCCGGAATCCGGATCAAAGGCTTTGATTACGCCTTGCATCAGCGACCGGCTTTTGTGACTTTGCCAGCCTTGATGCAGCTGGTGCACACATTCACGCGCTTGGGTGAGCCGCTTACGATCGCGCGAATTCGTTGGATGTTCGGATTCCAACGACGCTTTGTACGGCGATGCGAGTGGGATACCGACATGCCCCACGAGGGTCCCTTGCCGCAAACTTCACATTTCGATGCCATCTCACACCTGCGATCTAACTTTTGGGGGCCGAAATGGGTCCATTTCCCACAGCCACTAGGGGGAAAAGCCTACCAATGGCATCCCTGCGTACCCAATCTCGGGGCGCGGGATCAGCCTTCCAGTTTCAGGGCCTGCTTAGGGCAGGACTTCACGGCCAGCTCAATCTTTGGCCGCAGGGACTCGTCTGGGTTCTCGTTGATGACGTACATGAAGTCGTCATCACGTAGTTCAAACACCTCGGGGCAAACGCTGGCGCACACTCCGTGGCTGTCGCAGTTTTCGTAGTCCACTATGACTTTCATTCCTCTGACACTAATGTCTCTCGGAAGCGGTCGTTGCCGACTGTGGGGGGAAATTAGGGGGTACCAATGGCTTCGGATGTTGTGTTCGATCCGTACAGTGACGTCTACTTCGACGATCCTTACGACTTGTACAAGAAACTGCGCGACGAAGCGCCAGTCAGCTACAACCCGACATACAAGTTCTATGCGTACTCGCGTTACAGCGATGTTGTCGATGCCTCCAAGGATTGGGCTACATACTCAAACGAGTGGGGTCATGCAGCCACCATGGTGCATCTTCCAGAGCGCCCACCGCAGGCGCCAGGTTCAATTCTCACCATTGACCCACCAATGCATGAACGCTTGCGCAAACTCGTCAATCGCTCTTTCACTCCACGAGCCGCTGCAAAGTTCGAACACATCGTTCGCGGTGTCATCGCAGAAAAAGCGGACGCAGTGCAAGGGCAAAAGGTTGTCGACTGGGTAGCGGAATTCGCTGCACTCTTCCCCGTTGAAGTGATCTGCTCGATTCTTGGTGCGCCAAAGGCTGATCACCAGATGCTTCGTCACTGGGTGGACGAACAATTGACAATCAATCCGCTGAAGCCAATGGACACTGGCGACATTCAGCGAGCCATGCGCAGTTTCAACTACTTCCTCGAACTCGCAAAGGAGAAGCGCAAGAACCCAGGCGACGACATGATGTCCGAGCTCATCACCGCCGAAGTCGAGGAAGATGGCGAAGTGTCGCGTCCGTTGAGCGATGAAGAAGTGGCCGGCTTCAGTTCGCTCATTGCTGCTGCTGGTGCAGAAACTGTTACCAAACTTCTCGGATCGACCGTGTTCCTACTTGATAAGAACCGTGACCAGTACAAGAAACTGCAGGAAAACCGCAACCTGATTCCAAAGGCTGTGGACGAAGCGAATCGCTACTTCGCACCTTCGCAGTATCAGGGACGTCACACCATGAAAGATGTGAACCTGCATGGAGTTGATATTCCAGCTGGTTCAGGAGTGATCTTGATCACCGGTGCAGCCACGCGTGATGAACGCCAGTTTGCCAACCCGGACAAATACGACATCGAGCGTGATATCCCGGTACAGATTTCGTTTGGTCACGGTATCCACTACTGCCTTGGTGTTTATCTCGCAAAACTTGAAAGCAAGATTGCAATTGAAACCTTGCTTGATCGCTGGCCCAACTTCCAGGTTGATCACGAGAATTCACAACGCGTGAAGATGAGCAATGTGTCTGGATTCTGCAATCTGCCGATGGCAGTCTGAGCAAAAACGAGTTAATTGGGGGATATATGAGAACTGACCTTTACTTTGATCCATATTCGGATGTCTTTTATGACCGCCCGTACGATCTCTACAAGCAACTGCGTGATGAAGCGCCAGTTAGCTACAACCCGCAGTACAACTTCTATTCTCTCGTGCGTTACGCCGATGTTGTTGAGGCGTCCAAAGATCACGAGACGTATTCGAATCGTTGGGGTGCGGCGCCGCCGTTCCTCGGGAACGCGGATTCCGTTGCTGAAGGCCCGGGCAACATGCTGTTTATGGATCCCCCAAACCATGAGCGCATGCGCAAACTCGTCAACCGTGCGTTCACTCCACGTGCCGCACAAAATTTCGAGCACATTGTGCACCGTGTGATCAAAGAGAAGGCAGACGCAATTGGTGATTCAAAGAACTTTGACTGGGTTGCCGATTTTGTGGCGCTATTCCCTGTCGAGGTGATCTGTTCAATTCTTGGCATTCCCCAACAAGACCACCAGACGATTCGCCACTGGGTGGACGCATCACTCACGATCGACCCACTCAATCCACCAGATCAGAACTTCCTGCAACGCACCGGCACGCTTTACATGTACATCCTCGATTACATCAAGGAAAAGCGCCAAAACCCGACCGATGACATGCTTTCGCAGTTGATCGAAACACAAGTTGAAGAAGGTGACGAAACTCGTCCACTTAGTGATGATGAAATCGCTGGCTTCTCATTGTTGATTGCGTCGGCTGGTGCTGAGACTGTGACCAAATTGCTCGGCAGCACCGCCTATCTGTTGGACAAGAACCCTGACCAGTGGGCGAAGCTCAAAGCGAATCCGGGCCTGATTTCAAAAACGGTGGATGAAGCAAACCGCTACTTCGCTCCATCGCAGTACCAAGGCCGCCACGCAATGAAGGATGTTTCGCTTCATGGCGTGGACATTCCAGCAGGCTCAGGTGTGGTGCTGATTACTGCGGCAGCCACACGCGATGAGCGCCAATTTGCAGATCCAGACAAGTTTGACATCGAGCGCGATGTTCCAGTGCAGATTTCTTTCGGTCATGGAATTCACTATTGCCTCGGTGTGTATCTCGCAAAGATGGAAAGCAGAATCGCAATTGAAACGCTGATCGAACGGTGGCCGAATTTCGCCATCGACCACGACAATTCAAAGCGCGTTCGTATGAGCAACGTTGCAGGGTTCTGCAATCTGCCGATGTCGGTCGCGTGAAACTTCCCCTACACAAGAACACCCAATAAAGGAATAAGGAAAAGAAATGGCTCCCAAAGATCTAAAGGGCAAGACCGTCATTGTGACGGGTGCGTCAAAAGGAATCGGATTTTCGACCGCCAAGGCATTTGCGGCCCGCGGTGCAAACGTGGTGATGCTTGCTCGCGGTAAAGATCGGCTCATGGCAGCGGCGGCAGAAATCGGCGCTGGGGCAAACCCGATTGTCTGTGACATCTCAAATCCAGATGATGTTCGTGCTGCGTTTGCTGAAATCGACAAGAAGTTTGGTCGGGTGGATGTGCTCGCGAATGTTTGTGGAATGGCGATCTTGCGCAAAATCGATGAACTCAGTGATCAAGACATTCTTGATTCATTTGCAACCAATCTCTTTGGAATGATCTACACAACGCGTGAAGCGATTCCACGGATGAAAGCCGTTGGCTCAGGCGACATCATCAATTTTTCGTCTGAGAGCACACTCTTCCCGTATCCATTCCTCGGCATGTACGCCACGAGCAAAGCTGCTGTTGAGATGTTTTCACTTTGCTCGACCAAAGAACTCCGTCAGCACGGCATTCGCGTGACAAGCCTGATTTGTGGTGCAACTGCTACTGAATTTGCAACAAGTTGGGATCCAAACGAAGCGCTTAGGTTTATTACCGAAGCTGCCGCAAGTGGTGAACTCGCCCAATCCGGTGCCGACAAGCAGCAAGACCCCGATGACGTGGCAGATGTGGTGGTCTACATCGCCACCCGCCCTGAGGGTCAGATTCTGAATGTGGTTCACTCCCGCGCTTATGGGGTAGGCGATACCTCAAAGAGTGTTGAACAGCACCGTCTCGCCGCCGAACAGCACAGCTAGCGCAGCCTGAGTACGCTCATAGGCTGTGACGGCAATGGAACTACTTAGCCCCGAGGACCTGCGAAGGACCGTCACAACCTTCCGTGACACGTTGAAGCGGCATCAAGCTGGAATCAACCGTCTCAACGTGTACCCCGTTCCAGATGGTGACACTGGCACCAACATGGCACGCACGCTCGACGCCGTGGTTGAGGAAATGGAAAAGTCCGCTCCGATTCTTGAAGACACTTGTAAAGCGATAAGTCACGGCTCGTTGATGGGTGCTCGTGGCAACAGTGGTGTCATCCTTTCGCAGATTCTCCGCGGCCTCTCAGGCACTCTCGCCACCGCCAAAGATGTTGGTGGAACAAAAGTTGCAGAAGCGCTTAAGGCTGCTTCGGCCGCGGCGTATGAAGCGGTGTTGAAACCCATTGAAGGCACAATCCTCACAGTGGTGCGCGAGTCGGCCGATGGTGCAGCACAGGCTGCAGCTGATGGCGCCTCTCTGGCAGGTGTCTTGCGTGCAGCGCGGGCGGCCGGAAAGTCAGCACTTGATCGCACTCCCGAGATGCTTCCCGTATTGAAAGATGCAGGAGTCGTCGATGCAGGTGGTGCGGGCTTCCTTTTGTTTCTCGATTCCGCATTGCACGTCGTTGATGGCGAGCCGTTACCAGAGCCAGATGAATCCGAAGGGCCAACCGCTGCGCAGTTAGAGGCTGTTGCCCATCGCATTTCCGAAAGTGGTGAGGTAGATGTTTCAGAGCTCCGTTATGAAGTCATGTACTTCCTCGCTATTGACGACGCCAAGATTGGCGATTTCAAGCGTGGTTGGGGCGAGATTGGTGACTCCATCGTTGTAGTCGGCGGTGATGGTGTCTGGAATTGTCACGTCCACACCAATGACATCGGCGCCGCAATCGAGGTGCCGCTCGCACTCGGCGGTATTCCAAGCAAGATCCGTGTGACCGACCTATTTGAAGAGGTGGATGAACACACCGAGATGATGGATCATCATCAAGGTAATCCTCGCGGTTTTGATGGTTCTGCTGCCGGCTTGCCACCGGTCACTTGTGCAGTTGTCGCAGTGTGCAGTGGCGATGGCCTTGCAGAGTTGTTTGGTCAGATGGGTGTGCAAGGCGTAGTTACTGGTGGTCAAACTCTCAACCCATCAACGGCTGAGTTGATTGACGCAGTGGAACACGTGAATGCCCAACAAGTGATTCTCTTGCCGAACAACAAGAACATCATTCCGGTTGCGAACCAGGTGGATGCGCTGTGCGGAAAGACTGTACGTGTTGTGCCAACCACTTCTATGCCAGAAGCTTTGGCAGCACTCGTGGTCTATGACCCCGAAGAGTCGGCGGAACACAACATGGAACAAATGACCGCTGCGTTGGAGACCGTCGCGACTGGCGAAGTTACGCAAGCGGTCCGTGATACCAACTCGGACGCAGGCCCAATCACAGCTGGTGACTGGATCGGAATCGTGCGCGGTGACGGAATCGTCAGTATCGCTGGTGGAGTTGTGGCAGCGGCAACAGCACTGCTCGAACATCTGATTGAGCCGGGTCGCGAACTCATCACCGTGCTTGAAGGGACAGATGCAACTCCAGCATTGACGGATCAGATTCGTGCATGGGTTGCCGAAAACCACCCAGATGTCGAGTTTGAAATCCACCGTGGCGGCCAGCCTCTGTATCCGTATCTGTTCGGGGTGGAATAGTTGGCTGAAACGCCATTGACTCTGCGCGAACTCGCAGAGATACCCGTCACTCGGCTCAAAGGAGTTGGTGACAAACGTGAAGCGGCACTCGGCAAACTTGAAATTGAGAGCATTCTCGACCTGCTCATGTTTTACCCACGACGTTGGGTTGACCGCACTCGTGAGGCACGCATTGACGACTTGGTGGCAGGCGAAGAGTGTTTGGTTATCGGGGAAGTCAGAAGTGTCAGCAAGCGCCTAACCAAGAATCGTCGCACGATGGTGAATGTTGTTATCGGTGATGGCTCGGGGCGTTTATCAATTTCGTTTTTCAACCAGCCGTGGAGAGAACGGCAACTTTCACCTGGAATGAACATTGCGGTTTTTGGCAAGCCAGATATTTTTCGCGGCCAGCTGCAAATGACAAATCCGATTGTCGACTTGATCGGAGATCGAACGGGTCGGATAGTTCCGATCTATCCACAGAGTGAAAAAGTTGATCTCCATACTTGGGAAATCGCATCGTTTGTACAAAGTGCACTCGAACGGTGTCGCCCACGCGGCATCGCTGACTCATTGAGTACTGATCTTCGTGAAAGCGCCGGAGTGATCGCAAGGTTTGAGGCGATGGAGAACATTCACACTCCGCAAACCCTTGAGATGCGTTCTCGCGCCCGTGAGCGCCTCGCGTTTGATGAAGTATTCCGCGTGCAAACAGTCTTGATTGCCCGCAAACGTGCACTGGCATTACAAAGCATCGGCATAGAGCACTCACGCGGTACTGATGCGGCTGGAGATTTGGTCGCGCGCTTTGT
>JAFMEI010000124.1 GCA_017856815.1 Ilumatobacteraceae bacterium | reverse complement strand
ACACCACCACGACAACCGTTGCCAAGCCAGAAGCCACCACGGTTGAAGAAACTCTCGCACTAGGGCGCCCAGTGGTTCTCGCGCATGCATCGGGTGAAAACATTCATCCACACTCCACTCCATTCGGTTATGCCGATGCCGTCACCCAAGGGGTAGACATTCTGGATTTCGATGTGCAGCTCACCAAAGATGGGGTGCTGATCGTGCATCACGACGACACCATTGACCGCACCACAAATAGCGCGGGCAAGGTCGCTGACCTGACCTACGCAGAACTTCTGGCGATGGACAACGCTTATTGGTTCACGTTGAACTGCACCTGTGCTGATCAACCCGAAGCGGACTACATATATAGAGGTGTCCGCACAGGCGAAAAGGAGCCGCCCGCTGGCTACTCCGCTGAGGACTTCATCATTGCGAAATTTGAAGACCTGGTAATCCAATACCCATACCATTTGCTGAATATCGAAATAAAAGGTGAGTACCCAGCTGCTGTCCCCGCCGCGAAGGAACTCGCTCGAATCCTCACTGACACAAACTCACTCGATCGCGCCGTTGTCACATCGTTTGACGACCAGGTGGTGGATGAATTCCGCAAACTCGCCCCAACGGTGGAGCTCACCCCGGGGCTTGATGCAACTTCAGCGTGGGTGTTGCAGCGCAAACCTCTTGAGAATGGCATGCGAATCCTTCAAGTTCCACCGGAGTACCAAGGCATCGAGGTTTTGACTCAGAAACTTGTTGATGATTCGCACGCCGCCGGATACGTGCTTTGGATCTGGCCAAACGAACGCAAGTGGGAAACCGAGTCTGGCTATCAGGACCTTCTGGATTTCGGAGTTGACGGTATCAACGCTGCAGATCCAACCGTTGCAGTCGCTGTGACCAGAGCGGCGTTGGCTTCGAAATGAGTGACAACTCCATTCAACAACTGCTCGACATCGAAGCGATCAAGCAGTTAAAAGCTCGCTATTTCCGTTGCATGGATACCAAAGATTGGGCCGGTTTCCAAAGGGTATTTGCATCAGATGCGCGCATGATCGTGCCCGAGGGTGGAGTTGACCTTGCAGGTAACAAGACAATCGCCGACACGATCTCTGGCTTTCTCCAGGGAGCAACTACTACACACCATGGACACATGCCCGAGATTCAAATTACGGGCACAAACACAGCCACGGGGATATGGGCGATGTTTGATTACGTGCAGTTTCCAGGTGCAGACGGACAATCCGGCATGGGCCTACAAGGGTATGGCCATTACCACGAAGAGTACGTCCGCGAAGATGGTGAGTGGAAGATCGCGCGGCTGGAACTCTCCCGCCTGCGCGTCGACCCTGTCTGAGCTATTTGGTTATCAGCGCTCGGTTGGTGGTGTCTTCAAAAGAGCACCAGCATCCACGCGAATGTTCAAACCAGTGATGTAACGACCATCGTCTGATGCAAGGAATGCAATCAGTGCACTGATGTCCTCTGGCTCAATGAACGGAATGGGCATCGCCTGCATGAGCGGCAATACCGGCATCGCATCTTCACGAGTTGGGTTTTCAAGGTCCGGGCGGAACGCACGATAGACGTCAACGTTGTGGAGCAGGTGCGTATTGCAGTTTGTTGGGTGCACACCATTGAGTCGCACCATGTATGGAGCGAGCTGCAATGCGAGTGTCTCGACGTAACTGATCAGAATGCGCTTTGACCATCCGTAGGCTGCACCACCAGTTGCAACGCCAACATTTTCGGTCATGCCCTTCATCATTCCGGCGGTTGAGCCTGTGATGATGATGGAAGCACCTTCCTTAAGGTGTGGCAAAGATGCAGCAACTGTGTTCATTGCACCGATGAGGTCGATGTCGGAAACTTCAACGAAGCCACTTGCCATGTAGGTGTCTGCCTTGCCAGCGATAATTCCAGCATTGGCGACAACGATGTCGAGACGACCAAGCTCTTTCATGCCACGGTCGATTGCGCTTGCAAGCTGCTCACGGCTGCGAACGTCACCCTTAACGCCGATCATCTTGCGCCCCTGCTGCTCGACAAGCTTCACGGTCTCGGCAAGATCTGCCTCGCTTGAAAGCGGGTAGTTCATTGAATCGATGTTTTCGCAGATGTCGATGCCGACGATGTCTGCACCTTCCGACGCGAGACGCACCGCGTGCGCACGGCCCTGACCACGAGCTACACCAGTAATGAATGCAACTTTGCCCTTCAAACGCTCCATTGGATTTCCCCCTTGTTGATCAATGGAATCGGGCCCCAACGATTCCCCGCTGGCGTTCCCCGACGCATCGCCGATAGTAGTTCCATAGCGATGAAAAGGTGAAAGCGCCCTGCAAGTGCTCCCGCCTTACCGAGCAGTACCCTATTGAGGATGCGCAAAGACTCGTATGCCTACCTTCCGGGGCTCTTCTCCCTCGGCGCTGGCTTTGTTCATGCTCTTGCTGCTGGCACCCACACGGAGCACACCCAAGCGGCATTAGCTATCGCGATGCTTGCGGTTCTGCAGTGTGGTGTCGGCGTAATTGCAATGAGCAATACGAACCGATGGTGGTCTGTGCCGGTGATTGTGGTCAACGCTGTTGCAATTGGAGGCTGGATCGTTACTCGGGTGAGCGGGATCTCCTTTATTGACGGTCTCGAGAGCTCTGAATCTGTGCAAGCGGCAGACGCCTTATGCGCAAGTCTCGCTGCCCTTGCAATTTTGGGTTCGTTGCTCGGACAACGAGTCAAAGTGCTTCATCTAACTCCCGCAATCGGTGGCGTCATGGTGCTCGCGCTGGTCGTGCCTGCATCACTTGCAACGGCAGATCATCAACACGACCATGGGGACTCTCATTCAGAGACGACTAGTGCGAACTGGCCCCGGCCTTACTTTCCAAGCATTGGAATCGATATCGCAGGCGTGGAAGGCGTGACTCCTGAGCAAGAAGCACGAGCGAGCACATTGATAACCGAAACTCAAAACAATTTGGTTCGCTGGGCCGACTACAAGACTGCGTTAGCTGAAGGCTGGTTCAGCATTGGGGACGGGGAAACTGGTTACGAGCACTTCGTTAATGGTCGCGCACTTAACGACGGCAAGTTTCTAGATTCAACAATGCCTGAATCAATTGTCTACAAGGTGTACGGAGACAAACGGATCTTGGTGTCGGCAATGTACATGGCTGAAGGTGAGCCCGACATAGACGCACCCGAACTAACGGAGTTTGCCGGACCACTTTTCCAATGGCATGTGCACAATGACCTTTGTTGGAAGGGTCTTGGTGATGTTGCAGGTGTGGTAGATGAAAACGGGCAATGCCCACCCGGGTCAATGCTGCGCCCAGTTCAAAAACCAATGATCCATGTGTGGATTGTTCCCCACCCGTGCGGGCCTTTTGCAGCGGTTGAAGGATTGGCAGAAGGTCAAGCCGCAGTCGAAGACTCATTGCGGGTAGACATCTGTGGCTCACACGCCCACTGACCAATAGTGACTTGGGTTGTCACTTTATGTGTGTCGGCGCCGGCGCGCTGCCAGAGCTGGACCAGACAAAGCAAGCAATATCAGCGACATCACCAATCTTGAAATAGGACTAGTGCCGGTAACGGGCAGGATATCGCCGATAGTCGGAGTAATCATTGCAGTCGCTGATTCGCCAGCGGTGTCTTCATACACGTAATGAACTGGAGTCTTAACTGTTCCGAAAAATGTTGGTTCGGGGTCAAAAACCACGGAAAAGCCCACCACTCGATAAACGCCTTCCCCAGGAACCACTACTCGCATCAGATTGCAATTCGAAATCGAGTATGGAGCAGGAATGGAAGTGGAGCACAGTCGAAGGGATGATTCGATAATTGCCGCACCGCGGTTAGGCGAGTCATTGTCTAATGGTTGGTAGGTCTGATTCGTGTCCCACGGCGAGTACTGATCGTCGTCAACAGCTCGCTCACCAATAGTTGGAGTGATCTTGGCTGAAGCAGACTCACCCGCAGAATCACCATAAACATAACGAACCGGAGTAGACACCGTGCCACTAAACGTCGGCTCAGGATCAAACACAACCGTCGACCCAGACAAAGTGTAAACACCCTCACCAGGAACAGTCACAGAAGTCGCAGTGCACTTCGCCCGCGTAAACGGCGACGACACAGTCGTAGGACACAACCTCAAAGTCGACGCAACAATCGACGCCCCACCACTAGCTGAATCATTCACCAACGGCCGATAAGTCTGATCCGTATCCCACGGCGTCGTCTGCGCATCATTCACAGCCCCAATACCAACAGGCTCACCAATAGTTGGAGTGATCTTGGCTGAAGCAGACTCACCCGCAGAATCACCATAAACATAACGAACCGGAGTAGACACCGTGCCACTAAACGTCGGCTCAGGATCAAACACAACCGTCGACCCAGACAAAGTGTAAACACCCTCACCAGGAACAGTCACAGAAGTCGCAGTGCACTTCGCCCGCGTAAACGGCGACGACACAGTCGTAGGACACAACCTCAAAGTCGACGCAACAATCGACGCCCCACCACTAGCTGAATCATTCACCAACGGCCGATAAGTCTGATCCGTATCCCACGGCGTCGTCTGCGCATCATTCACAGCCCGAATCGCTGTCGGCGGCAAAGTCGTTGTCGTTGTGGTCGGTGGCAAAGTCGTTGTCGTTGTCGTTGTCGTTGTGGTCGGCGGCAAAGTCGTTGTCGTTGTCGTTGTGG
>JAFMEI010000025.1 GCA_017856815.1 Ilumatobacteraceae bacterium | reverse complement strand
GATGCAATCACATGGTCACACATCATGGAGAGAACTGCGGGCCCGAGGCTAGGGCTTACTTATGTCTGGTTCGGTTCCCGTTGATTTAAACGCGAGAGCCGGTGCGCTTGCAGAGGCAACGGCGATTCGGGATCGGATCGCTGCGTTGCGCTCAGACGTTGGCAGTGGTCGCGTCACGCCAGAAGAAATTCTTGCGCACCCAACAACGCCGGCCTACCGGCATGTGAGTGTCCTGAAGGCATTTGAATGCGCTCCTACGTTGGGTAAGACAGGAGCGCGAGCCGTGTTGCAGTCTGCGGGCGTGCTTCACACAACCACGATTGATGAGCTTGGGTCTGAAGCCATCACCAAATTAGAGCGCGCGATTAATGATCGAAAGAGTGAAGCTGTATGAGCATCACAGCCGGACTCGTGATTGTGGTGTCTGGCCCAGGCGGTGTAGGCAAGGGCACCATCGTGCGGCATTTAGTGGAGCGTGATGATGCGCTTTGGTTAAGCCGTTCTTGGACAACTCGCGAACGACGACCAGGCGAGGACGAAAATGCCTATGTGTTCACCACGCGTTCGCAATTTGAATCTCGCATCAATGCCAATGGGTTCGTGGAGTGGACGGAATTTCTCGGCAACTATTACGGCACTCCCGCACCCGAGAATGTCACCGAACGCGACCTTGTGCTTGAGATCGAAGTTGATGGGGCGCGCCAAGTGAAGTCACAGCACCCCGAGGCACTCTTGATTTTTGTATTGCCCCCTTCCCGAGATGAGCAGGAGCGGCGGCTCCGGGGCCGAGGAGATGAAGAGCACAAGGTCGAGGCACGTCTGCGCAAAGCCGAAGAGGAAGAACCAATTGGTGCCGCATTGGCTGACTACGTCGTTATCAACGACGATCTCGAAGCGACCGTGGATGAAATGCTTGAAATCATTAGCCGTGAGAGAGCGGCAAGGCGCCCTTGAGCCTTGGCGGCTATCATTTAACGGTCAGTTTGTGACCACTTCTCCAGGAGCACCATGATCACCTCAAGCGATTCAATGATCAGCCCACGCATCGAAGATCTTCTCGACCGTGTTGACTCCAAGTTTTCCTTGGTGACTCTTGCGGCGTACCGCGCCCGTCAAGTGAATTCGTACTTCAACCAGCTTGGTGATGGTCTTGGCACTCTGATCCCACCGCAGGTTTCCTCGTTGGCTCGTAAGCCACTTTCGATTGCATTCGAAGAAATTGCAGCCGACAAAATTGTGAAGGTAGATCTTCCGGACTACGCCGAGATGGAAGCGGAAGCTGAAGAGCTATTCGGTGCTCTCGAAACCTCAGATGACACCTCTGCCGAAGAGGTTGCATCCGGCGAGGTTGCTGACGAAGCCGTCGCGGAGTAACTCGCGTCCGATTTTCTCGGAAAAGTTATGGCACTTGCTGATCTGAAAGGCAAGAGGATTGTCCTCGGTGTTACTGGTGGCATCGCTGCGTACAAGGCAGTCGAGGTTTGTCGCCAACTTTGTGATTTGGGTGCGCATGTGTCGCCGGTGATGACCGAAGGTGCAAAAAAATTCATCGGTGAAACCACTCTGTCGGCTTTGGCATCTGAGCCAGTGCAGACGAAATTATGGAACGCTGAAAATCCAATTCCGCACACAAAGCTCGGGCAACAAGCAGACGTGATAGTTGTTGCTCCTGCGACTGCGAGATTGATCGGTACTTATGCCGCCGGAATCTCGAATGATCTTTTGACCGCCACATTGCTTGCAACTCGTGCGCCAGTAATCATCTGTCCTGCCATGCATACCGAGATGTGGGAACACCCGGCGGTACAGGAAAATATCGCCACCTTGCGTCGGCGTGGGGTGATTGTGGTTGAACCAGAAGCTGGGCGTCTTGCTGGTGGCGATTTGGGTCAGGGTCGACTCGCTGCACCCACAACAATTGTTGCAAGCGTGATGGAGACTCTGACACCGGCAGACCTTGCGGGGGTGAAAGTTGTAGTTACCGCAGGTGGAACTCGCGAGCCAATTGACTCAGTGCGGGTCATATCGAATCGTTCGTCAGGTAAACAGGGCCATGCAGTTGCGGCGGCGGCAATTCAGCGCGGTGCTTCGGTTTCTTTGATAACGACAGCTGATCTGCCGGCACCTGTTGGGGTGGAAGTGGTACGTGTTGAAACCACAGCCCAAATGCAAGATGCGCTCAATGCCCGCGCGAGCGCAGCCGATGTAGTGATCATGGCCGCTGCCGTTGCAGATTTTCGACCCGTTCAAAGTGCGGAAACCAAGCTGAAGAAATCAGCGGGAATTCCTAAGGTCGAGTTGGAACCAACCCCTGACCTACTGGCAGAACTGGGGCGCAATAAGCCAACTGGCCTGACGCTTGTTGGCTTTGCCGCCGAGACAGAGAATCTTGAAGTCAACGCAGCCGACAAACTCGCGCGCAAGAACCTGGACTTAATCGTGGCCAATGATGTCTCGGCTCCCAATGTGGGTTTTACCTATGACACGAATTCGGTGCTGATCTTGGGCCGAAATGGCGAACGCAAGGCTGTTGAACTTGCCCCCAAAGCCTCTGTGGCCCACGCCATTTTGGATAGCGTGGTGGCGCACCGCGCGGCCCGCTAAACAGCCGTTGCGTTGCCCAAAGGAGACACCGTGAGCAAGTACACCTTCACGTCAGAGAGCGTGACCGAGGGGCATCCGGACAAGATGGCCGACCAGGTGAGCGACGCCGTTCTCGATGCGATTCTGGCTGAAGATCCGAACGCTCGAGTCGCATGCGAGACACTTTTAACCACTGGTCTTTGTTTGGTGTCTGGCGAGATATCAACCCAGGCGTATGTCCCAATTCCTGACATTGCACGCAGTGTCATCAACGGCATTGGTTATGACAACGCCGAATACGGCTTTGATGGCAATACGTGTGGAGTTCTTGTTGCGCTCGATCAACAGAGCCCGGACATCGCCCAAGGTGTTGACAAGTCTGAAGAAGTGCGAAGTGGCAAGAGTGGCGAAGATCAATTGAACGCCCAAGGTGCCGGCGACCAAGGAATGATGTTTGGCTACGCATGTGACGAAACTCCCGACCTAATGCCGCTGCCAATTTGGCTTGCTCATCGGCTCGCAGAGCGACTCACAGAGGTTCGTAAGTCTGGATTGATTCCTTATCTTCGACCCGACGGAAAAACTCAGGTCACCTTCGATTATGAAAACGGAAAACCGGTTCGGCTACGTACCGTGCTTATCTCGACCCAGCACGGCGAAAGCGCGGATCGTGACACAACAATTCGTCCTGACTTGATTGAGCATGTGATTCGTCCGACGGTGCCAGAGCAGTTCCGCGACGACGACTATTCAATTTTTGTGAATCCAACTGGCAAGTTTGTTCTTGGTGGTCCACATGCGGACACCGGTCTCACTGGGCGCAAGATCATCGTTGACACTTATGGAGGCATGGGTCGCCATGGCGGTGGCGCGTTCTCCGGTAAGGATCCGTCGAAGGTTGACCGCTCTGCTGCGTATGCCGCTAGGTGGGTTGCCAAGCATGTCGTGGCAACTGGTGCCGCCACTCGGTGTGAAGTGCAAGTCGCTTACGCGATTGGTGTCGCCCAGCCAGTGAGCATCTTGGTCGAGACTTTTGGAACTGGCAAGGTTGATGGCAACGCCCTTGAAGCAGCGGTGCGCAAAGTGTTTGACCTTCGCCCTGCAGCAATTGTGCGTGCACTTAACCTAAAGCGCCCGATCTATCAAAAGACCGCGGCTTACGGTCACTTCGGTCGCCAAGATCCTGACTTCACGTGGGAGCAATTGCCACATGTTGAGGATCTGATGTCCGAACTCAAACTCTGAGCTGCGCCGCACAATGATTGTGCGGGTGCTTCCGGACGTTTCGGGCTTCGATAAGGAGTTCGACTACTCCGTTCCACCGGAACTCGCACCACGTGTTGAGGCTGGCGTCATGGTCCGCATCGAACTTCACGGTCGCCGAGTGGATGGCTGGATTACAAGAGTTGATCCTCCTGACGCACATCCTGAATCGCGTCTCCTGCCGATTTTGAAAATTCGTGGCATTGGTCCTGGCGCAGAAGTACTTACCTCAGCAGAAATAATTGCTGCGAATTTCTTGGGTCGACGGCGCTCAGTTCTTGCAGCTGCTTCGCCAGACACTTTGGTGCAAGCTCTTCCAAGCGACCGTCGACACGGGAACTTGCCCGGCGGCGGACCCTTGTCGGATTTATACGCCCAAGGCGGGGGGCTCATCTGGTGTGGGCTGAACCAAGACCCATTTGAGGTACTGCGGGCCATTGCGCGATTCGGGCCAATGTTGTTGGTGGTGCCATCGGTGGCGCGAGCACGCACATTTGCAGCAACGATGCGCGGGGCAGGTTTTTCTGTTGCTTTGCTCCCCGAAGAATGGTCACAGGCTGCTGCTGGTGTCGATGTTGTAATTGGCGCCCGAGCAGCTGCGTGGGCGCCAGTTCGAGAACCCTCATCGCTTGTTGTTTGGGACGAACACGATGAAGCATTGAAAGAGGAGAGAGTGCCCACTTGGCATGTTCGCGATGTGCTTGCGGTGCGAGCGCAACAACTCGGGGCTGCTCTGTTCCAAGTGTCACCCATCCCGTCTGTGGATGCACTGCAGTGGGCAAACGGGCGTATTTATCGCACAATTGACGATGACTCTGCGCTCTGGTCGCGAATAGTCATCGCGGATATGAACGCCGATGATGACCCCCGCAAGATCAACCACATAACTACTGAGCTGCTGGATGCGTGTCGCGATACTTCTAAGTCTGTGGTGTGTATAAGCAATGCCACAGGTGTAGCGAAGTCTGTTGCGTGTCGTCAGTGTTCAACACTTGCACGATGCGAAAACTGCAATGCAGTAGTTGCTCAGATCGATGAATCAACACTGCACTGTGGTTCATGTGGCACAGATCGACCAGTTGTATGTGCATCATGTGGTTCGGGGGCGTTTAAAAATCTTCGCCGTGGAACATCTCGGCTTAGAACAGAGCTTGAGCGTGCATCAGCCCGAGATGTGATTGAGCTGAGTGGGAGTCAGACTGACTCAATTTCCCGTGGTGGGAGTGGTTTTGTTGTAGTCGGAACCGAGGCTTCATTGCATCGGGTAGCCAAAGCCGACGTCGTGGCGTTTCTGGATATTGATAGTGAACTTGACTCGGGTTTCTATCGTGCCAATGAAATAGTTGTCGCACTGATCTCGCGTGCACTGCGCATGGTTGGTGATCGCGGCAAGGTAATCGTGCAGACGCGTAACCCTGGCCGGGATTTGTTGCAAAATCTTTCTACTGGGAATTTGAAAGGCGTTATTGAGTCCGAACTCGCCGTGCGTAGGGCGCTTAATCTTCCGCCGTTCAGCGTGTTGGCCAAGATCTCGGGTACTGGTGCGTCTGAATTCTTCGACACTCTGGCCGCGGGGAGCGTTCCACTTGGATGTGACGTGAACGCCCGCAAAGGACTTGTTCGTGCACTTGATTTCAGGCAGTTAGTTGATGTGATTGCTTCCGTGGCGGTTCCGCGCTCGGGACGCGTGCGAATTGAAGTTCAACCCGCTCGGGCGTGAGTAATTCGTAGCACTCTGAAGCCCTTGCGGCTGGCAACACGTTCAACTGAGTAGCCCATAGTTTGAAGCCAAGTATGAAGTGAATCTGCACCGAGATTCTTTTGGACCACGAGCCAAGCCTCTCCCTCGGGGAGTAGGCGCGGCAGCCATTGATTGAGCATGTCGTGAAGTGCTTCTTTGCCAATACGGATCGGTGGGTTGGACCAAATTGTGGCGAATCGTTGATCATCAGGCACTTCGTTTGGTGAAAGCGCCTTGACGTTGCCAAGACCGTTATTCATTGCGTTTTGCTTGGTTAGCTCCAGAGCGCGCAGATTCGTATCCACTGCAAACACCGTGGTGCCGTGCGTGGCAAGGGCCAACGCGATCGCGCCAGCCCCACATCCGAGGTCAAGCACGGGTCCGTCAGCGGGTGACGGAACGTGTTCGAGCAGTACTTTCGTGCCCTTGTCTAGGGCGCCATAGGAGAACACGCCACGATCGGTTAAAACTTCAAGGTTGCGCCCATTGAATTGGAAAGTAAACGTCTTTGGTTTACTCGGAGTTTCAGTGGTGGCCGAGAAATAGTGGTCTGTTGGTTTGTCGGGCTTGGACATCGCTAGCCTCAAACTTATGTCGTTTTCCATCCGCACATACGGCGATCCTGTACTGAAAAGTAAGGCGGCGGAGATCACCGAGATCGATGACAAACTCGTGACGCTCTGCGACCGCATGTTTGACGTGATGTTTAAGGCGCCTGGCATTGGACTCGCTGCGCCACAGATCGGGATTCAAAAGCGTTTATTCGTCTATGACATAGGCGACGGGGAAGGGGTCCTCATCAACCCTGAAATCGTCGAATCTGATGGCGAATTCATGTATGAGGAAGGCTGCCTTTCGATTCCCGGTTTGTATGTCGAGATGTTGCGTCCAGCAAGAGTGCATGTCAGGGGTTTAAACCTCGATGGCGAAACCGTGGACGTTGAAGCCGATGATCTTCTCGGGCGCCTTTTCCAGCATGAATTGGATCACTTAAATGGTGTCTTGATGTTCGACCGGATGTCACCCGATCAACGCAAAGAGGCAATGGCGGCATATCGGCGAATCCTGGAAGCACCCAATTCGCAGGAGCCACAGCACATCGCTTTCAAGTGAAAGACTCCCTGTGATGGAAGTGGGTTCGTTGGCACCTATGCCCACCGGCGCTGTGGGCTCAGTTGTCTTTTTTGGTACACCTGCAGTTGCGGCTCGCATGCTGGGCGGTCTGCTCGCGAGCGGTGTTGAGGTTGAGCTCGTCGTAACTGGTGCAGATGTGCGTCGCGGGCGTGGCACCGAGACAACCCCGAGTCCCGTTCGTCAAGTTGCCGAAGCCCATGGTGTATCTGTGGTGTTTGATCCCAACGAAGTACTGAGACTGCCTGCATCTGATTCCCGGCTTGGGGTGGTGGTGGCATACGGCAGAATCTTGCGCGCTCCGTTATTGGAGTCATTGCCGATGGTGAATGTTCATTTCTCGCAACTGCCGCGATGGCGAGGTGCCGCTCCGGTGGAGCGTGCGATCTTGAACGGTGACACCACAATCGGTGTTGACTTGATGAGAGTCGTTGCCGGTCTCGACGAAGGTGACGTGTTCAGCGAAGTCATTTTGCCAATCAGCGAAGATCATGATGTGGATTCATTACGCAACGATCTAGTTGACGCCGCCTTGCCTCTGGTCTTGTCGTCGCTCAAATCTGGATTCGGAATTCCACGGCCACAAGCTGGTGAACCGATTTATGCGCACAAAATCACAAAACACGAGTTGCGAGTGAATTGGGAAAACAGTGCGCAGTCAATCAGTCGCCTGGTGCGTATAGGCGGAGGAGCCACACGTATCAACGGTGTCGACCTCAAATTGAGGACTGTTCGGGTTGCAGATCAAAAGAGTTACGGCGAGCCAGGAACAATTCTTGACACCGCAACGCTTAGCGTTGCGACCGGTGATGGCGTGTTGCAACTGCTTGAGGTGCAGCCCGCGGGTAAGCGTGTGATGTCAGCCACTGATTGGGCTCGAGGAGCGCGGGTAGTAGTTGGCTCCAAGTTTGAAAGAGTTGTTAATGACTGAGAACAAAGTGCAAGCAAAAGTGCTCACCGTCAGTGACGGGGTGGTTGCCGGTACGCGAGAAGACACTTCGGGCACGGAACTTGTAAGGGTGATGACCGAGCACGGCTTTGATGTCGTTGACAAATCTGTAGTGGCAGACGGTGCCGACTCCGTGCGCACTACATTGCTCGATCTAACGAAGGACTTCGCTGGACTCATAGTGACGACTGGTGGCACTGGCTTTGCGCCCCGAGATCAGACACCTGAAGGCACTCGTGCGGTGATTGAGCGCGAGGCGCCCGGGATAGCGGAGGCGATGCGCGCTGTGAATCCACTCGGCAGGCTGTCGCGTGGTGTTGTCGGCGTTCGTGGGCGATGCATCATCGTGAACACGCCAGGCTCACCTAAGGGCTGTGTTGAGCAATTGACTGCAGTTTTGGACGTTTTGCCCCACGCGTTAGCGCTGGTGGCAGAAACTCCTACGGAGCACTGAAGTCACATAACTAGGCTTATCAATTGTGCTGAAGATTGTTCTCCCCAAAGGTTCGCTAGAAAAAGCGACTTTCGAATTGTTCGAAGCAGCTGATCTGGCGATTTCTCGTTCTTCAGCTGTCGACTACAAAGCTTCCATTGATGACCCCCGTGTGGCGGAAGTTCGAATTCTGCGCCCGCAAGAAATCCCCATGTACGTTGCCGAGGGACTTTTTGACATCGGGATCACGGGTCGCGACTGGATCGTGGAGACCAACTCAAACGTCGAGAGCCTTGGTGAACTCAAGTATTCAAAGGTGACCAGCAACCCTGTGAAAGTCGTGGTTGCCGTCGCAGGCGATTCCTCAGCTCAATCGGTCGCGGATCTTCCACAAGGTGTGCGCGTCACGTCTGAATACCCGGAGATGACTCGGAGATTTTTTTCTGAGCGCGGGATAAACGCCGATGTGCGTTTGTCATACGGGGCGAGTGAAGCCAAAATTCCTGACATCGCTGACTGCGTGGTTGACATCACTGAGACCGGACGCGCTCTGCGTGCGGCGGGGTTGCGGGTAATTGACACGATCCTCGTGTCTTATACCGAGTTGATTGCCAACCCAGGTTCGTACGCCGATCCAGCCAAGAGACACGCGATGGATCAGTTGATGACCCTTCTCAATGGCACCCTGGAAGCAAGAACAAAAGTCTTGGTGAAACTGAATGTGAGTGAAGCGAACTACGAATCGGTTCTAAAGGTGCTTCCGGCTGCCAAATCGCCCACGGTGTCAAGACTCGCAAGTGGTGATTACGCAATTGAGTCCGTGGTTGAGAAGCGAACTATCAACGTGATTATCCCTGCATTGGTGGATGCAGGAGCGAGCGACATTCTCGAGTTGCCAATTTCTAAAATCGTCCACTGAGATGAGTAGCGCCCGGCTCACAGGCACCGTTACTGATTTCGACTTTGCAGTCGGTTTGGGCCATCTCTCAACAGCTGAAGGGGAAACACGCTTGTTTCATTGCTTAGAGATCGCTGATGGAACACGTGACATTGCTGTTGGATCTCAGGTCTCATTCCTGCCCGTAACGCGCTTTGGGCATCTAGAAGCTGCGGATTTGCGAGTCGTTTGATCCGGATTGGGTCAGATTTGGGTGCCTTCGGCTAACCTGAAGGGCGAAATTTGTACGAAGTGGGATCCGGCTCCGGCCAGAACCCCACCTGGTCACCTGAAGTTGTTCAGCGTGAACCGGGTCCGAATGAGGTTGGCCCTTGCGGGTCGCCCTTGTGACGACTTTGTATGAACGTCATCAGTCAGTCACAAGGAGGGTGAAACCCATTGCACAGGAGTGAACGGCCATAGCACCGCCGCAGAACGAACCGCGGTACAACGATCGGATCAGGGCGCGCGAAGTTCGCGTAATTGGCCCTGACGGTTCCCAATTGGGAATCAGGTCGCTGAACGATGCCCTCATCCTCGCTCGCGAGGCAGATCTTGATCTGGTTGAAGTGGCTCCGTTGGCGACTCCGCCGGTGTGTCGAATTATGGACTACGGCAAATTCCGTTACGAGGAGTCACAAAAGGCCAAGGAATCGCGTAAGAAGACCACGCAGATTGTCATCAAGGAAGTGAAGTTCCGTCCCAAAATTGGGAAGGGTGACTTCGACACCAAAGTTCGCCACATGGCGGAGTTCCTAGATGATGGTCACAAAGTGAAGGTCACACTGCAGTTCCGAGGGCGCGAAGTGGCTCACCCAGAGCTCGGATCCAAGATTTTGGATGCAGTTCTGGAACAGCTTGGATCAGCCGCCAAGGTGGAGACCCAGGCTCGACTCGAAGGACGCAACATGACCATGGTCTTGGCCCCGGATAAGAAATCCACCAAAAAGGAAAAGCCAGCCAGTGCAACTCCAGCACGAGAATCCACGGATGCCGAAGTGGCCGCCGAGACTACTGACTGAATTAAAGATTCGAAAAGGAGGCAACGATGCCAAAGATGAAGACAAGCAAGACCGCCGCCAAGCGTTTTCGCAAGACGGGCACAGGAAAATTGAAGCGTCAACAGGCGAACCGCCAGCACCTGTTTGAGAAGAAGTCAAGCGAGCGCACCCGCCGTCTTGACGGAATCGTTGACGTGCATCCAGGTGATGCCAAGAAGATCAAGCGACTCCTCGCCGAGCGCTGATACCTGAACCCGTAACCGACTGTTGATTTGAAAAGGAGATAAACCATGGCACGAGTAAAGAGAGCCGTAGGTTCAAAGAAGCACCGTAAGCAGACACTTGAGCGCGCAAAGGGCTACTACGGCAATAAGAGCCGTTCGGTTCGTGCTGCCAACGAGCAGGTAATGCGTTCTGGTCAGTATGCGTTCCGCGATCGTCGCGCGCGCAAAGGCGAATTTCGTCGTCTTTGGATTCAGCGCATTAATGCAGGTTGTCGCGCCAACGACATGTCGTACAGCCGCTTCATTGCTGGTTTGAACGCCGCAGGAATCGAAGTGGATCGCAAGATTCTCTCCGAAGTGGCAACTACGGATCCGGCAGCGTTTACGAAGTTGGTTGAAGCCGCAAAGGCAGCGCTCGCCTGACCGGTCAACTCGGACTTCGTCACCCGAATGTTCAGCAACTGCGGCGCCTCTTGGGGCGCCGCAGTGCTCGTTTAGATGAGGGTTTGCTCGTCGTCGAAGGTGCGATGTTGCTACGTGAAGCCGCCTCAGCGGGTTGGCGCGTCGTAGCTCAAGTACTCGCTCCCGAGGGCGAGGCTTTGCCATCGATTGGTGAAGACTTATGGTTTCTGGCGCCAGACGTTCTCGAGAAGATTTCTGACACTTCAACTCCACAACCAGTGCTTGGTTTAGTGGAGCGACGCGTGATGGATCTCAAGCAAGTTCCGGTTTCTGGCTGGGTTCTTGTTCTTGACCGAATCGCTGACCCGGGCAATGCGGGCACTTTGATTCGATCTGCCGAAGCAGCAGGGGCTGGAGCGGTTTTCATAACCAAAGGCAGTGTGGATTGGTCGAGTCCAAAGACGGTGCGATCAAGTGCGGGTGCGGTCTTCAACGTGCCAATCGTTGAGGTAGCGGACCTAACTGTGGTTAAGAGCCGCGGTTGGAAACTTATTGGTACTAGCTCGCACGAAAAGCATGGCGCCAAAAATTACAAAGACGCCGATATGACTGGTCCAGTGGCGCTAGTTCTCGGCAATGAAGCCCATGGTTTGGACACACAAGTCGCCTTTGACCAATGGGTCTTCATTCCGCATTTGGGTCGCGCAGAGAGTCTGAATGTCGCAATGGCTGGGACCCTGCTCGCTTTTGAGATCGCTGGCCGAAAATTGGCTGAGGGCGAATGATGAGTGCGATTAGCGTCTTTACTGCCAATAGGAGGCGGTAGTCGAATGGCCACGGACCAAATCAAAGCGCTCGAAGAGAGGTTGAAGACTGCCTCTGACGATGCCATTAATCGCCTTGCAGCTGTAACGACGATTGATGATCTGCGCTCCCTTCAAAGTGAGGTCTTGGGCAAAAAGGGTTCTGTCGGTTCGATGAAGAGCGAACTCGGACGCCTCGACTCCGTCGATGCCAAAAAAGAAGCTGGGGCGATGTTGAACACCGTTACCGAGCAACTTGAAGCGGCGTTCAATACGCGGCGCGATCTTCTCGAGGATGTCGCCTTCGCTCAACAGGTAGCCAAAGAACGCCTAGATCTGACCGAACACTTATCAGTGGCGCGCCGTGGACACTCGCATTTAGTCACCCAAGCAACTCGGCGCTTGGAGGATGTCTTTACGGGGCTGGGATTTCAAATTGCTGAAGGTCCCGAAGTTGAATCCGACTTTTACAACTTCGAGGCATTGAACATGCCCAAGTCGCACCCGGCTCGGAGTATGTGGGACACGATGTTCGTGGAGTCAGGAGAGCCTGGGTCGGTACTGCTGCGCACTCACACATCGCCGGTCCAGATCCGAGTCATGGAAACCTGGAAACCACCGATATATGCGATCATGCCGGGTCGCGTCTTTCGTCGGGACACGCCGGACGCCACGCACATGCCGGTGTTTCATCAGATTGAATGTTTGGTGATCGATCGCGGAATTACGTTCGCGGATCTTGCGGGGACGATTGAGTCATTCACCAAGGCATTTTTTGGTGGTGACTTCACGAGTCGCCTGCGACCTTCTTATTTTCCATTTACCGAGCCGAGTGCCGAATTCGATATTCGTCGCCCTGATGGAACCTGGATTGAACTCGGTGGTTGCGGAATGGTCCATCCAAATGTGCTTCGCGCCGGTGGGCTTGATCCTGAAGAGTGGACTGGGTTCGCCTTCGGCTTTGGCATCGACCGCATGGCCAAGGAGCGTCATGGAATTGACGACATACGCGAGATGTACACCAACGACCTGCGCTTTCTGCGCCAGTTCTGAGGTGGTGGCGTAATGAAGGTATTGCTCTCATGGTTACGCGAACTCGCGGAACTTCCAGACTCAGTGGACGCAATTGAAGTTGCACTCAATTCACTTGGGCTTGCAGTTGATGGGGTCGAGCACATCAACACTCCTGTGGCGGGTGTTATTACTGCGCGAATCGAACGGATCGAGAAACATCCTGATGCTGACAAGGTGACGCGCACCTGGGTCACTACCGGCGAGGGCGAACCGAAGCACGTCTGGTGCGGTGCCAAGAACTTCAAAGTTGGTGACACTGTCGCATTGGCCACACTTGGAACAAAGATGCCCAATGGGATGGAGATAGCTCGCCGAGGCATTCTCGGAATTGACTCCGAAGGAATGCTTTGTTCCGGAGCTGAACTCGGTATCGAAGACGACGCCGACGGAATTGTGATACTCCCAGCGTCAACGCCACTGGGAATGGACGCGTTCGTAGCGATGGGCCTTTACCCCGATGTGGTCTTCGAATTGGATCTGACACGTAACCGACCAGATTGCTGGGGACATGTTGGCGTGGCGCGTGATCTTGCTGCACATTTTGGTACTGAGATTCGTTCAGGATCTGTTGACATAGATTCAGTTATTGATGGACCAGCCAAGACGGTGCCAGTTGAAATTATCGATGGTGCGCGCTGTGGTCGATTTGCATCGATAGTGATCTCGGGGCTCCAAGTAACGCCCTCACCGCAAAGTCACGCCAACAAGCTGACCGCTGTGGGTATGCGTCCGATTAACAACATCGTGGATGTGTCAAACCTGGTGATGCTTGAAACCAATCAGCCCAATCACGCATATGACCTGCGATCAGTCAAGGGTTTTCGAATTCGTAAGGCTAAGCGGGATGAGGTTCTCGCAACGCTGGATGGTGTTGAGCGCAAACTTGATACCAGTGACTTATTGATTTGTGATCAAAATGATTCGCCCGTTGGTATCGCAGGCATTATGGGTGGGCTGGAGAGCGAAGTACGGATCGACACCACAGAAATTGCACTTGAAGTGGCTTGGTTCGAGCCCGAAGGAATTGCAGCATCTGTGCAAAGACTTGGTCTGCGTTCTGAAGCCTCCGCTCGATTTGAGCGGGGAACCGATCCCTACGGCATTGCGCAATCAATTGTGCGTTTCGTCGACCTGCTGCGCGAGACCTGCCCAAATCTTGTTGTTCATTCAGGTGTCACGGATTCGTTCGCTGAATCTCTGCCGGTAGCAACCAAAATTTCGTTGCGTGTGCCTCAAGTTGAGCGACTACTGGGTACCGCTTTCACTAATGAGCAGATCACCAATCTTCTTGAGCCAATTGGCTTTCAGGTTTCGGGCGCGAAGGAATTGCTGGATGTGGTGGTGCCAACCTGGAGGCCCGACTGCACGATGGAGGTCGACCTAATTGAAGAGATCGCCCGCCATTTCGGTTACGACAACCTCGGCAAGTCCGTGCCTAAATCTGCTGTTCATGGCGGTCTTTCGATTCTGCAGCAACGCCGACGCGCGCTGCATGAGGTTGTGCTTGGTCTTGGCGCATCAGAAGCAATGCCGAATCCATTCCTTGCTCAAGGCGACCTTGAAGCAGCGGGCCTGAATTCAAAAGATGCTTTGTACTTAGCAAATCCACTGGTGGCTGAAGAGAGCGTGTTGCGCACTTCATTAATTCCTGGCCTGTTACGAAGTGTTAGCTATAACGAAAATCACCGAGTCGCTGACATAGCACTGTTTGAAATTGGTCATGTTTACCCACGGGATCCAAGCGCCACGAATGGTTTGCCTGCTGAGTCCGAGATGCTCGCGGTTATTGCCGCGGAGAGAGATGCCATCGCGGCCATGGGTTGGTGGAATGAGATTGCAGCCGCGCTTGGGGTCGGGGCCCAGATCGATCAACTCACGGTTCCCGATGCAATGCATCCCACCCGCTCTGCAACCTTGCGGCGAGGTAAGGAAGTCATCGGAGCAGTTGGAGAAATTGATCCGCTTGTATTGCGACGTTTCAACATTGCATCGCGTGTTGCCTATCTCGAGGTGAACCTATCGGCGGTTCTTGGGTCAGAGCCGAAACCGGCACAGGCAAAAGTTGTCAGTCGTTTCCCATCGAGTGACATTGATCTTGCATTTGTGCTCGATTCTTCACAGCCCGCAGCAAATGTGATTCGTGCGCTAAGACAAGCTGGTGGGGCATTGGTCGCTGACATCACATTGTTTGATGTGTATCGAGGCCCTGGCGTTGACGACTCTGCTCGGAGCCTGACCTTTCGCCTTCGGCTGCAGGCGCCAGATCACACCCTCACTGACAGCGAAATTGCCAATGTGCGGGAAAAATGCATCGCGGCTGTCCAAAAAGCCGGGGGAACCTTGCGGGCCTAGGCTTGCATAGATATACAGTCCTTGGTATATTGATCGGGTGACCCCCGCAAAACCCCTCAAAGTCGGCATAGTCGGCGCCTCTGGCTACACCGGAGCAGAACTTTTACGGCTTCTGGCCGGGCATCCCGAGATGGAAGTTGTCTACGCCACCGGTGACTCGCAGGCTGGCACACTCGCTTCGTCTCTTTATCCGAGCCTTGCCGTCGCATATCCAAATCTCGTCTTTGCAGAGTACGAAGCCGAGTCCGCTGAAGGTCTTGATGTTGTCTTTCTGGGTTTGCCACATGAAGCATCCCTAGTGGTGGCCTCGCAACTATTCGGAAAAGTCGGATGCATTGTTGATCTGTCGGCCGCATATCGATTGAAGGATGCGTCGCTCTATCCGCAGTGGTATGGCTTCACGCACGACCAACCTGATCTCCTCGATAAGGCTATCTACGGGTTGCCAGAGTTGTATCGGTCGGAACTCGTAGGCGCGAAGTTGATAGCAACACCGGGTTGCTATGTGACGGCTGCGTCACTCGCATTGGCGCCACTCGTGCAATCAGGACTGATCGCCACCGATGACGTGATTGTCGATGCCGCATCTGGAGTCTCAGGAGCTGGTCGCACGCTCAAGCAGGGGAGTCTGTTTTGCAGTGTGGACGAAGATTTCAGTGCTTATGGCTTACTTGACCATCGGCACACGCCAGAGATTGAGCAAGTCACGGGCGCAACGGTGTTGTTTACACCTCATTTGGCACCAATGAACAGAGGCATTCTTGCCACTTGCTACGCAAAGCCAGCAGCTGAAGGCCTAACTACTGCGCGAGTGCTTGCGGAGTTGGCGCGTTATTACAAAGACGAACCATTTGTCAGTGTGCGGATGACTCCACCAAGCACAAAGGCCACTCTTGGCACCAACGCATCTCACATAAGTGCGCGTTATGACCAACGCACCAATCGCGTAATTGTGCTCTGCGCAATTGACAATCTGTGTAAAGGCGCAAGTGGTGGGGCAGTGCAAGCCGCCAATGTTGCCTTTGGAATCAACGAGACCGCGGGACTCACTGCTGTTGGGATGTACCCATGATGAACAACGCATCTAACCAAGACGCAACCGCCCAGCTACTAATTGAGGCGCTGCCATACATTCGGCGCTTTGCCGGCAAGGTAATGGTGGTCAAATACGGTGGCAATGCTCTGGCTGGCGCTTCTGAGAGTGATGCAATGTCACAGTTCGCAAAGGACATCGTGTTGATGCATGCCGTTGGTATCAAACCGATCGTGGTGCACGGTGGAGGCCCACAAATCAGCGACATGATGAAGCGTCTTGGAAAAGAGACCGAGTTTCGCAATGGGCTCAGGGTTACCGATGCCGAAACCGTATCGATTGCTCAAATGGTTCTTGGTGGTCAGGTGAATCCACAGCTAGTTGCAGCAATCAATGTTCATGGCGCGCTTGCAGTTGGCCTTTCCGGTGCCGACGCGAGTCTTGTGAAAGCTCAGCCGCTTGATCCCGAGCTTGGCTTTGTTGGAGAAGTCACTGCTGTCAATGCAGAGATTCTGAAGGCACTTCTTGACGACAATTTGATACCGGTGCTTGCAACCATTGGAGTCGATGATTCAGGGCAGGCCTACAACATCAATGCGGACACGGTTGCTGGTGCCGTCGCTGAAGCCGTTGGCGCCGAGAAGATTATCTATCTCACTGACATCGAGGGCTTACGCAGCAAGGTTGACGACGCTTCAAGCCTGATTCGTCAGATCACTAGCAGCGAACTCGCAGCCCTGGTGACTGACGGAACCATTGCTGGGGGAATGATTCCAAAAGTTCAGTCCTGTATTGATGCTGTGAACTCTGGTGTAGCAAGGGCTCACATTCTGGATGGACGCATACCCCATGTTCTGTTGTTGGAATTATTCACTGACGCAGGCGTCGGCACGATGATCACCAAAGAAAGGGTGTCTCATGTCGGCGCATGAGTTCATTGATACTGGCAAGTCGGCAAAATCTCTGATTGGCTCACGTCCTGATTGCCCTTTCATGCCTGTGTTCGGCGCTCCGCAGGTGATGTTCGTCAAAGGTAAAGGAACCGAACTCTGGGACTCTGAGGGGAAACGGTATTTGGACTTCTTGTGCGGTCTTGCTGTTACTTCGCTTGGGCACTCACACGATGCAATTTCAGAGGCCATCGCATCCCAAGCGTCAACACTCATGCACGTGAGCAACTTTTTTGCCAACCCGATTGCCACCACTGCAGCCATTGAACTCGACGCACTTCTAGGTGGGGGTGGACAAGTCTTTTTCTGCAACTCGGGTGCCGAGGCAAATGAAGCCGCAATCAAACTGGCACGCAAGTTTGGTGGTCGTGGTCGCCATACCGTGGTGTCGGCTTACGGCAGCTTTCACGGACGCACACTGGCGGCACTTGCTGCCACGGGGCAGCCGGCAAAACACGAACCCTTTCAGCCAATGCCCGAAGGTTTCAGACACGTTGCATACGGGGACATTGATGCCTTGGCTGAGGCAATAGATCCAGGGGTCGCAGCGGTGCTACTCGAGTCGGTCCAAGGTGAGGGCGGAGTTATTCCCGCACCAGAGGGATACCTGCGCGCTGTTCGTGACCTATGCACGCAACGCGGCGTGCTTCTGATTCTTGACGAAGTTCAAACGGGCCTCGCGCGCACCGGCAAGTGGTGGGGCTTTGAACATGATGACATCAATGCTGATGCAGTGTGTGTGGCAAAAGCTCTCGGTAACGGAATGCCAATCGGCGCGCTGTGGGCGAAAAAGGAAATAGCAGCGGTCTTTAAACCCGGCGATCATGGGAGCACTTACTCTGGAACTGCGATTGCCACTGCGGCTGCCTCGGCAGTGATGAAGGAAATGAAGCGTATTGATGCTCCACAAATGGCCGCCGATAACGGTACGTACCTCGTGAGTGCCATTACGGCAATGTCACGAGTTAAGTCGGTGCGAGGTCGAGGGCTGCTTCTTGGTGTGGAACTCGACGATGGAATTGATGCCAAAGCTGTGCAGTTGAGTTTGTTGCACAAGGGGCTGGTAACAAACGCCGTGACTGCGACCGCGCTCAGGCTTGCTCCGCCCCTCAATGTGTCTGTTGCGGAAATGGAAGAAGCAATTTCGATCATCGCTACGGAAGTTGGCTGACATGACTAGATCACTTATAAATTTGCGCGATCTGAGTCGCGATGAACTACTTGAAGTCCTTGCGCTTTCAGAATTGCCGATCGCCGATCTGGGTGCGCCAATGAATGGTCTTGGTGCGGCACTAATTTTCGAAAAACCCTCGAACCGGACTCGTCATTCAATGGAAATGGCTGTGGTCCAGCTGGGTGGGCATCCTGTCTACACCCGCGGTGAAGAAATTGGATTCGACACACGCGAACCAGTTGAAGATGTAGCTGCAATCATGTCGGGCTATCACGCCATTATTTGTGCGCGGGTGTTCAAGCACTCTGTTGTCGAGCGTCTAGCGGTAGCGGCCAGTGTCCCAGTTGTGAACATGCTTTCGGACCATTCACATCCTCTTCAAGGTCTTGCAGATGTTCTGACCATGCGTCAGGAGTTGGGGGAGCTAAAGGGCAAGACTGTTGCTTGGGTGGGTGACTGGAACAATGTCGCGCGTTCACTTGCCGAAGCATCATCGTTGCTTGGCATGAGCATTCGTGTTGGTGCCCCAAATGGCTATCAAGCTGATCCAAGAGAGCTCGATGACATTCAATCTCTGGGAGCATCAGATATCAATCAATTCACTTCACCTGAAGAAGCAGTGGCAGGTGCCGATGTTGTCCACACCGATGTTTGGACCTCAATGGGGCAAGAAGCTGAAAATGCAGCCAGGTTGAAAGCGTTCGCTGGATATTCGGTGACTGAAGATCTGATGAAACGCGCAAAAGCCGAGGCACTCTTTATGCACTGTTTGCCAGCGCATCGTGGTGAGGAAGTTGCAGCTGAAGTGGTGGACGGGCCTGCCAGCAGAGTTGTGAAACAGGGGCACAATCGAATGCACAGCGCAAGGGGTGCCCTCGCCTTCTTGTTAGGGGTCAAGCCATGAGTGTGAAGAATCAACGCCAGCGAATACTGCAACAAATAATTTCCCAACAAGCTGTCGCATCACAGACTCAACTGGTCGAGCTGATGAGTGAAGCCGGTATAAACACCACCCAGGCAACTATGTCGCGGGACATGAAGGACCTCGGTGTGGTCAAGGTGCGTGTGGCTGGAGGCGAGAGCGTATTTGCCATACCTGAAATCGAAACCGCTCGTATCGCACCACTGGAACAGCTACGTCGCGTGATGGGCGAGTGGGTGGCTGATGTTCAGCACAGTGGACCCATGGTGGTCGTGCGAACACCGCCTGGCTGCGCGCACGTTGTCG
>JAFMEI010000001.1 GCA_017856815.1 Ilumatobacteraceae bacterium | reverse complement strand
GGCCTCGCGAACAACGGCCCTGTTCTTGCCGAAGCACTCAAAGATCGCCGCTGATGTTGAGGCGGAAGGTGGAGTAGCGCAAACGGACTTGAGAAAGAACTTTCGACCGCGTCCAGTTGAAAGCATTTTCAAAATGAAGCCACCAAGTTTTGGTTTCTTCGCACACATCTGCGTGATCTTGGCGAAGCCTTCGGGCGGAAAGTGCTCGTAGGAGTCGCAGTTGGTCAACACGAGTCGAGCGATACGAGAAACAGCCGGATGGCTTGCACCGATCGTGGCCAGGCAAAGGCCGCCTCCAGTGTCATTTCCCACCAATGTGACGTCACGAAGGTCGAGTGCATCGAGTAACTCAAGTATGCGACCGACGGTCGCTCGTGTGGACCCGTCAGCACCGTTGGTCGGCGCGCAATGTGCGCCCATGGCAAACGTTGGAGCTATGCAACGAAAACCATCGAGATTGGCAATCGTGTCATTCCAAACTGCGCCACCGATGTAGGCGCCGTGAACGAACACAATCACAGGACCACTTCCTGAATCGCGATATGGGGTATCGATGCCGTTCAGGCGGATTTGTTTCACATCAGTCACAGCAGGAATCCCGCCAGCCACAAGAGGTGCAGCGGTAGTGGGCATGTTCTGGAGACATTTTGGACCCGCACATTGGGCATTCAGAGAAGATGCCAAAGCGAGTGTTGCACTCGGTCGGTGCCGGTGCATCCGTGCGCATAGGTGTGTCGCTCATTTGCAAATTATTGCTGTCGCGAGGGTGGAATTCGGTGATGGTAGAAGGCAGAGTAACTACGTGGAAAAGCAGACCCGACGCCAACTCTTCGGTGGGGCAGCAGCCACTGTTGGTGCGGTCGCGCTCTATCAGTTATTGGCTGGCGGAAATGGGCCCCAAACAGTGACTTCCACATCGAGCACAGTACCGCTCATCAAGCTTGATGAGGGACTTGCGCCACAAAGCTTCATCACGCCCACCGAAGATTTTTTCCGTATTGATACTGCATATCCGTCAATTCCGGAACTCGCAAAGGATTCTTGGCAGCTCAAGATCCACGGCATGGTTGATTCCGAAGTGACTCTCTCATTTGCAGATCTAGAAGCAATGCCTCAGATGAGTGACACCATCACATTGGCGTGTGTATCAAACGAGGTCGGCGGCAATGAGATCGGTAACGCGGTATGGGGCGGTGTGTCACTTGCAGATGTTTTACGAATGGCCGGAGTGCAATCTGGTGCCGAGCAGCTTGTGAGCCGAAGCAGTGATGGCTGGACCTGTGGAACGCCGGTTGACGCGGTGATGGACGGGCGCAACGCAATGCTCGTAACCACGATGAATGGAGAGCCACTCACTCCCAAACACGGCTTTCCAGTGCGAATGATCGTGCCTGGACTTTTTGGCTATGTATCGGCAACGAAATGGTTGGTTGATCTCGAATTAACTACATGGGATGCCTTTGATCCGTATTGGGTGGTGCGTGGCTGGACCCCCGAAGGCCCCGTGTTGTCATCGAGTCGAATTGACCTGCCTCGCCCAGCGGGCAAGGTGAAAGCTGGTGCACTTACCGCGGGTGGCTTTGCATGGGCGCCACGTGCCGGTGTTGGCAAAGTGCAGGTGCGGCTGAATGATGGCCAATGGCAGGACGCCGAAATCGTGGAAAGTCACTCTGGCGATGCCTGGGCACAGTGGCGCGCCGATATTGAAGTTGCCGTAGGGGAGCAACTGCTAACGGTGCGGGTGATTGACGCAAACGGCGTGGAGCAAGTGGAAGCCGAGCAGGGAACTTTCCCGTCGGGCGCTACTGGGCTCCACAGCGTGAAGTTCTCCGCTGCCTAGCTGTCTTGATGCACAATCGAGTCACGGAACCCAGTCGTTGAGCACAGCGCATACTCGGTGTTCAATTGCTCGGTCGTATATTCCGTGTATGACTCTGGCGCCATCCGGTTGAACTTGACCATGATGTTGTGGAGCTGGTTCTCGATTTCAGATCGAACATCTCTGTAAGTCCTAGAGGGCAGTCGGACAGTGGTGGGGCCAACCGAGAAATTCCAATCCCCAAGACCGTTGACACCTGCAAATGCGTTACCTGCAACATCTCGAAACAAAAAGCCATCAATGCGAACGGCATACATATTGGCGTTTTGTAAATTCAATGTGTCCGTGTCGATAGTTACGGTCTTGCCGTTAGGGCTCAAACGAATTTTGCCACTAGTACCTGAAACGGCCCGGAGATCGGGTTGTGCCGTGAGGCGAGTAACAGAAACTCGTGCATCTTCGCGCTGAGTGATGGTCACTCTTTCGTTGAAGCGGATGGTGATCTTTGAAGTCTTGCGTACCCCACGCGCTCCGAGGGCAGGGGTGCGTTGCACGATTCGTGGTCCGCGTGTATCTGGCCTGCGTATTTGTGGCCTGAATCGTTCGTCTGTGACTGCGGGACGATTCGGCATTGTCGGAGCACTCGCTCCTTCAGGCATGAATAAAACGGGACACCATTGTGCTACGTGGGTGGGCATACCAAGTCCTGGATCCATGTTGGTCCAGTCATATGGGTAGTTCTGGATTATCGCAATTTCAAGCCAGCCAGCATTGTCAGGATTACAGTCGCCGTCTTCGCGTATTCCCACAGTTCCAATCACGGTGTCGGGAGTTACCCTGACTGCTCCGTTTGCTTCGTAATCTGCCCGAAGATCAGCGGAAGGAATTATGTGGTCAAAGTAAAGCCCATACGAAAGCGGCTGGATTGGGCTGTCAGGAGAAATGAAAATTTCTGAGTCACACTGTGGCGTTGGTGTTTGCGGGTTGTCTTGGATGAGGTTAATCACTCCACTAATTCCCGCGTAGACCGGTGTCGAGAGTTCCATGCCGTAGAAGGTGTGGTTCATCTCGGGGGCCATCCCACCACCACGCTCATCTCCAAACAAGTAGTTAACTGGTCGGTATCCACCGATTGGTTCATTGAAGTTAAATGGACCGTCGTCATCAGAACTCGCGTCATCAAATGCACTGAAGTCGAGCGGATATCGCTCAAAGACCAACGGTCTATAGGTGAGATTTGGTAGGGCGCGCGCGGGACTCAGGTCTTTGCGGGCGTTCGTTTGGACCGGCACGCTCAGTACCGCGGCCAATAGACCCAGTGCTAACAGGACTCGTTTCATCGGACCCCTCCTCCGATTGACTGTTCACTCACCAAATTACCAAAGCAAAGCGAGCGCCTAAATAGGTGTGAGGGGGTGGGAGACTGACAAAATGTCAGAAAATCCCCGCCGGTTTCGAGAGGGCATTCTCCTCGGAATTGGTGCTTATGTGATCTGGGGTTTGGTCACCATCTTCTGGAAGCAGTTGGTGGATTTTCGTGCGGGTGAGCTGATTGGGTGGCGGGTCGCGATGTCGTTTGCCACCCTTGCGGCCCTACTGGCAGTACGTGGCGGCATGGCACCCTTGCTACAAGCAATTCGGTCGCCGGCGAGTCGATCGCTTGTGTTCGTCGCAGCGCTAACTGTGGTTGTTAATTGGAGCTCCTACATTCTCGCCGTAGTGCATGAACACCTTCTCGAAGCGGCGCTTGGATATTTCTTGTCGCCAATGGGAACTGTGCTGCTTGGTGTTGCGGTCATGGGGGAGAAGTTGCGTCCGCCGCAATATCTGATCGTTGCTCTCGCCACTGCAGCGATTGCTGTAATCAGCTTTAGTTATGGGCACGTGCCCTGGATTGCGTTACTCATTGCGGGGTCATGGTCGATCTACAGCTTGGTGAAGCGTCGTCTCACCATCGCTGCCGTTGACTCGCTTGCCATGGAAATGGTGGTGCTGGTTGTTCCTGCGGTGATCTTGATAGCGATTCTCTCGCCACACACCGACAGCGTGATTCATGCTGCGACTGCATGGCAGTGGATATTGGTGGCCCTAACCGGGCCAGTCACCGTGATTCCGCTGTGGATGTATGGTGCCGCGGCTCAGCGCTTACCGATGACTCAACTTGGCCCGCTGCAATACATCGTGCCCGTGGTGAACTTTCTGCTCGGCTGGCTCGCATACGACGAGAGTGTTGACGCCACCACCTTCGTGGGGTTCGGGCTCATCTGGGTTGCATTGGCCGTTCTGGGGCTGGATCTGGGCAATGAGGCAAGAAAACGTGCAAAGCCTTAGTTGGCAAGGGTTTTAAATCCACCACTTTTGCTGTGACGTTCGTTACATTGCTCTTTGGGCGGAGTGCTACTTAAAGGAGCATTCCATGTACACCATTGGTTCACTCATCCTGTTGGCCATCCTTCTGGGCGCTGTCATGCCGGTTCTCGACACCGTGCTGCGCACCTTCAAGTTGGACACCCTGGTCAATCGGCTCCCGATTATCAGCAACCATCTCACTCTTGGTGTGAGCATCCTCCTCGTGTGGGCACTCGACATCAACATCGTGTCCTCCCTCACCGGTGGAATGCGTGAAGAGTGGATGCAGATTGTGGTTGATGGTGCGATCGTTTACGGCATGGTGCCAGTAAAGGACGCAATCGTCACCTTCATTAGCCGCGGGCTCACCTCCCTCCGCGCGGCTTAAGCCAACCACACAACACAACTAAATAGGTGGGGTCACTGGGCGATTGCCCGGTGGCCCCATTTTTATTTGTGACACTTAGCGTGCATGTGTGAGCGCCTTGACGAAGTGTGCTCTGCAAAACTGAGTGAGTGCTTCATCGCCGTGACATAGAAGGTCTGCGTGCGATCGCTGTAGTTGCAGTGTTGCTATTCCATTTCGGGGTCCCGCATACAGGTGGTGGCTATGTCGGGGTGGACGTCTTTTTCGTCATCTCTGGGTTCCTCATAACTTCGCTGCTCGTCTCCGAGCGCGATACCACTGGCCGCATCTCAATGGCGAGTTTTTACACTCGGCGAATTAGGCGACTATTGCCGATTTCCGCTGTCGTTCTGGTGGCTACTGCTATCTCAGCGGCAATCTGGCTAAACCCAACCCGCTTGAACCAGCTGGCACATGACATCTTTGGGGCCGCTGGATTTTTCGTTAACTACGTATTCGCCGAGCGTGGTGCTGACTATCTCGGATCGCAGTTGGATCCATCGGCGCTGCAGCATTACTGGTCACTCGCAGTAGAAGAGCAGTTCTACATGGTGTGGCCTGCGCTCGTAGCGTTAGTTACGTGGCGCGCGGTCAATATTCGTAACCGCCTGCTGATCGCTTTATCCGTGATCTTTGTTGGTTCGCTGGTGCTTAGCATCGCGACTACTCAGTCAAATCCATCATGGGCGTACTTCGGTCTTCATACTCGAGCATGGGAACTCGCCCTTGGCGCAATAATCGCAGTCTGTTGGCGCGATATCGAACGCGTGCCAAGTTCTGTACGGGCGATCGGTGGCTGGATTGGGCTTGCGATGATTGTTTTTGCTGTCGTGCGATACGGGAGTGTGTATGAGTTCCCCGGTTGGGTTGCACTCGTACCTGTGCTCGGAGCTGGGCTTGCGTTGTCTGCGGGCAGCAACACCAAAGGTGGTCCCCAACTAGTACTTGGTCTTGCACCAATGCAATGGGTTGGTGCGCGGTCGTACTCGTTGTACTTATGGCACTGGCCAGCACTCATCATCGCTGCTTCAAACAAGGGCGAATCTCTGAGCGCAGGTGATCGCTGGAAGTTGCTAATTCTTGTTGTGCTCGTTGCGGAGATTGGATTTCGTCTCGTAGAAAACCCGATTAGGCGTTCGACCAAGTTGCAGCACGAGCGACGTCTTTCGTTTGCTTTGGGTGGTGCGCTAGTTGTGTCTGGAGTTATTGCTTCAGTTGCGCTGGCTTCGTACAACCCAAGCCTCACAACTGGATACACCGCTGAGCGAGTAGACGAGATAACCACTACCACTGCGGCAGTGACCACTACAACATCCGCTCCCCGAATGCCTGATCCTCTGAATAACGGTTTTGAGCGCGCCCCACAGGCGGTAATTGATGCTCTAACGCAAGAGCTACTCCCTGACAACCTCAGACCGGCTCTGAATTCTGCGCTAGTGGATTCACCGATTTTGTACGACAACAATTGCCATCAATACATGGCCACCACAGTGCCCGAAGGTTGTGTGTTCGGTAAACCCAATGCGAAAACGACCGTTGCACTCTTTGGTGATTCGCACGCGGCCCAGTGGTTCACTGCGATTGAAGCAATCGCCAAAGAACGCAAGTGGCGGGTGCTTGCCCTCACGCAGGGAAGTTGCCCGATTATCAATGTGCTGACCGTGAATCTGACCACCAATGTGGTGTATCGAAATTGTGACGAATGGCGTGAAGCTGTTTTCCAGCGAATGAAAGCCGAGAAAGTAGACGTGGTGTTTCTCACCCAGTACACCGGCTTCTTTGATGTGCGGACCCGCAGTCGAGTAACGCCAAGTGTCTGGGAGTCGGGCCTGGATGAACTGTTCACGCGGCTACAGAGTGACGGCATAACGCCAGTATTTTTTGCTGACAATTCAGATCCAGATGGCTCACCAGTGGATTGCTTAGCTTCGAATCGAAACGACATCCAACGGTGCACCCAGGATTTTGCTGACGTCGTGCAGCCAGAGATTGAGGCAGTAATGGCGGCAAAAACTGCACAATACAAAGTCAGCATTGTGTGGCCGTCGCGATGGACCTGCCACGAGGGCAGATGCCCAATGGTTACAGGGGACATCATGATGTACCGAGATGGAAACCATCTAACTGACACTTTTGTGCGCTGGCTAACGCCAGTGGTCGATGCCAACGTTGGTGACTTCGTAGACGGAGTCGCCGCCTACAACCGATTTACTTCCCGCTGAGTGCGCCAACCACTGGTGCGAAAGAATCAATATCTTCGCCACCAACAATCACGTAAGAAAATCCAAACTCTTCGCGACGCTCAATGAGTCGCTCAACAATGTCGTCAACCGTGCCGATAAGTGCAAATGGTGAGTCGCGGACCATTGATTCATCAACCGAGAGAATGCCAGCAAGATTGGAAAAAGTGAAGTCTGGTGTATCGGTCACCTTGACGAAAAATGCCCGGATGTTCATCTCAATATCCGCAAGGCGTGCTCCTGCCGCCGAATGCACGATTGCGCACTTCTCAGTCACTGCTTCAGCAGTCATCGTTGAGATTGCCTCGGGGCCGACTACGCCTGCGGTCATCGTGCCGTTGATGCCGATGATGTCAGCTTCGCGAGCTGCAATGGTGAGTACGCGTTTGCCTCCGCCGCCAATTAGGACTGGTGGATAGGGTCGCTGTACGGGTTTTGGTAGACCGTCATGATTGGTGATCTTGTAGTGCTCACCTGTGAAGTTGAGCGGCCCCTCTTGCATTAACCCCTTGATTACTGCGAGACCTTCAACGAATCGATCGATACGAACTTTCGGTGAGTCGTAGGGCATTCCTGCTTCTTCGTAGTCGCTTGCCATCCACCCCGCACCAATGCCAATCTCGAGACGACCGTCTGAAAGAAGGTCCATCGTTGCGAGCTCTTTGGCCAGTACAAGTGGGTGTTTGTAATCGTTATCCCATACGAGTGCACCAATCCTGAGATCAGTGGTCGCGTCGGCAATGGTCATGAGGGCGGGCACTGGCGCCAACTGATCATTGAAGTGGTCGGGCATGGTGAGAACGGCGTATCCATTGCCTTCGGCACGCTTGGCGAGTTCGACCCATTCGGATCTGGAGTTGGCCCGGTGTGCTTGAACGCCGAAACGGAAGGGCTTAATGGGAAATAGAGACATGCACACAGGGTACTTGCGTATGCCGCGGTGACGGCATGTCATGAAGTCGCCAAAGTACCGTTGAGAGGTGCAGGAAACGCGATGGCAATGGTTTGCCAGGGCTTCAGTAGTGGTGCTTGCCGGTGCTTTGTTCATAACCGCATGCATTGCAGGCATGGCCCCACGGGTGTGGGCGGTGCTGAACGCCCATGATGAGGTGCCAGTCGTGTTGCCAACTTTCTCAGGGCTCGCTGAGCGGACCCTCGTGTTTGATTCCAAGGGTGTGCAGATCGGCGCATTCCAACTAGAGAACAGCCAGCCTCTTGATGTTGATCAAGTTCCAGTAGATGTGATTGCTGCAATCCTCGCCGTTGAAGATGCGGGGTTCTACAACCACGAGGGCGTGAACATTCGTGCATTGGTGCGTGCGACCTTGTCAAACTTCCAAGCTGGAAGTGCAAGACAAGGTGCCAGCACGATCACGCAGCAGGTTGTGAAAAACGAATATCTCGCTGGGCTCGCACGTGATGGTCGCTACAAGATTCTCCAGGCGCGTTATGCAGTAATGCTGGAGAAGCAGGTTCCCAAGCGCGTGATTCTTGAGCGTTATCTCAACACTGTTTACTTCGGTAACAACGCTTACGGACTCCAAGCCGCAGCCGAGGTTTATTTTGGGGTGCCCGTTGAGCGTCTAACGATTGTGCAAGGCGCGTTCTTGGCAGGTCTCGTGCAGGCACCGACCAGTTATGACCCGATTCGCCGATCGGAGCGTTCACGCGAACGATTCCGAATCGTGCTTGACCGACTCGTGGATGTGGGTCTGCTTTCCGAGGAACGCGCCGAGAGACTCGGATTGAAGTGGGAGATACCCGAGGTGTTGAAGAGCGTGCCGGAGCGCAGCGTTGAACGCACCTACTTCACAGAAGCAGTCAAGGACTACCTGTTGAATCGTTCAACGATTCTCGGTGAAACGTATCAAGAGCGGTACAACGCCCTTTTCCGTGGTGGTCTACGAATTCACACCACTCTTGATGCTGCGATGCAGGTGGCTGCTGAGGAAGCAGCGCGCAATCTTCCAGCCAACCAACAGGGATTTGAAGCCGCATTGTTATCACTTGATACGGCCACTGGTGGTGTGCGCGCCATGGTCGGTGGTGCCGGGTTTGTTGCGGGACAGAACGAAGTCAACATGACACTGCGACGCAGGCAGACTGGCTCAAGTATCAAATTCTTCATCCTCGCTGCGGCACTTGAAGCGGGAGCTCAATCTAACGACATTCTTGATGGCCGGCTTCCTTGCGTGTTGCCCAACCCAGGCAAACCATCAGAACCATTTGAAATTACCGATGCTGTTGACGGTGGGATTGATCAACTTGATGTGATGACCGCGCGTTCCATCAACTGTGCATACGGGCGACTCTCACAAATTGTCGGATTGAATCGCGTTGTAAACAACATTTACAAAATGGCGTCATCGGAGTACTTGTCCCGAGATACGTACACGATTCAGCCGTACGCGAGCCTTGCCACGGGTGCGAACGAGATGAGCCCGCTAGACATGGCCTCGGGTGCACAAACTCTCGCCAATAACGGAATGCACATGCAGCCTTACATGGTGGAGCGCATTGAAAGCCCTGATGGCGTGTTTTATACACATCAGTTGAAGGGCGAGCAGGTAATCCCAGCTGAAGTTGCTCACGAAGCCGTGGACATCATGAAAGGCACATTGCAGTACGGAACTGCACGTAACTATCCGCTCGCAGGTGGGCGACCCGCAGCTGGCAAGACGGGAACCCAGGATGAGAACACCAATGCTTGGTTTGTGGGATTCACGCCACAGTTGACCACCTCGGTATGGGTGGGCGACCCTGATGCGTACACGCCGATGGTTGACATCCCAGAATTCCTTAACGACGGTGTTGACAATGTGATCGGTGGAACCTACCCAGCCAAGATCTGGAAGGCGTTCATGGATCGCTCGTTGAGTGGTTTCCCATTGCTCGATTGGACCGCTCCGCTGCCACCGCTTCGTGGTTCGATGCGGCTCTACCTCCCAGGCAATGAGTGCATTGCGCGAGTAGTTAATGGCTCATTGCCGAGTTCACTAACTGGTCCGGTGGAAACGGTTCCAGGACAAACAACGCTGCCAGCGCCGGCGACAACCCAACCACCAACCACGAATACATCTGGTGGCACCTCGCCAGGAAGTACAACTGTGCCGCCCAATTACGGCAACCGAACTGTGGTGAGTCTTGAGCCACCAGATACAACTGTGCCTGACGATGAAATTGACCCGACAGCAGGAATGCCGATGGTTGATCCGAGCCGTTATCTCGTATACGACTGTTCGAAGCCCTTGCCTCCGGGGATTGCGACTACTGTCAGCAGGTGATGGATCTCAAGGTGCTGCTCGAACTGCAGGCCATTGACACGCATCTAAATCAACTTGAACACAAGCGCAATGCGTTGCCAGAGCGAAAGGCATTGCAACTTCTTCAAGGTCAAATCATCGAACATGAGCGATTGATCGTGCAATTGGATGCAGCTATTGCCCAACTTGAGTCGGCGTTTGCGGAAGCCGAAAAAAGTGGCAACGATTGTGACGCCAAACGTCAGCGACTCGAAGCCCAATTGCGCACAGTAATTGCGCCCCGTGAAGCGGAATCTTTGCAGCGTGAGATTGAATCATTGCGCCAAGAACGCGAAGAAGCTGATGGCATGGGTCTTGACCTAATGGAACAGCTCGGTGAGCAGGAGATTGCGCGTGACAATGCGCGCAAAGCCCTGGCTGAACTGGAGCGGGAAAAGCCTGCGCGAGAAACGGCATTGCGCGATGCTGATGCGCGGATTGATGAAGAGATGAGGGGCGATCGTCAGCGCCGTGACGCGATTGCCGAAACAACCAAGGATGTGCTGGCCGAATATGAATCGCGCCGCAAGCACCTTGGTGGGGTTGCGGTATCGGCACTTGTTGGTCGTACCTGCAGCGGCTGCCACCTTGACCTGTCAGCAGGGGAGTTGCAGCAGCTGAAAGATCTTGGCGGTTCGGCCGATCCTGAATGTCCGAATTGTGGGCGTTGGCTCGTACTCTGATTGCCTGTGTTTCTTTGGTTTGTTGGCACCGCAGTATTAAGTATCTGGTTTGTCTTCCACGACGATTCTTTTGATTACCGACCGCTCCTGCTTGGCGTCTTACTCCCGGATGTAATTGACGTCTGGTTTGGTGGAGCGCGAGTTCTGCATTCTGTCTTTGCAAGCGTGGTGGTGATGACCACAATCGTGGTGTGCACATCGCGATACAAACGCACCCGCGCACTTCTAATGCCGCTTCCAATCGGAATGTTTCTTCATCTCGTCTATGACGCCGCGTTTGCCAAAACAGAGGTCTTCTGGTGGCCATTCTCTGGGTTCGGTTTCGATGATGCGAGTCTTCCAGTGGCCGACCGCTGGGTGGCAAACATCTTTTTAGAAATTGCAGGGATACTTCTCATCCGTTGGGCGTGGCAGCGCTTCGGATTGAGCGACTCGCAAAAACGACAACAGTTCCTGCAAAAGGGTTGGCTGGTCGATCAAAAGCGACGGTGAGATACCCGATAAGCGGGATTCTGTCGGCGCACGCGCCGGATGATCATCCATCTATGCGGTCTACCCGAGGGTTGTCCTTGCGGACGAACGAGCAGCCCATGCCCTCTGCTTGACCTTGCTTCAAACGGGGTTTACCTAGCCGCCGAAATCACTTCCGACGCTGGTGCGCTCTTACCGCACCGTTTCACCCTTACCTGTGCCTTGCGGCCATCGGCGGTTTTCTCTCTGTTGCACTTATCCGTCAGGTTGCCCCAACCTGGCTCTCGCCAGCGTCTTGCTCTGTGAAGTCCCGACTTTCCTCATCCAGAAAACTGGATGCGATCACCTGGATATCTCACCGTCGTAAAAAAGTCTACGCCGATGACTCTCTAGGGCTCTCAACAATTGTCACTCATAGTGAATGAGTGATTAGCAAGTACCGGCTACTACTCAGTGATGAGGCTGTTCAGGCTCGGAGTGTCAAGGCTGAGGCTGGTCTTGGTGCCTGATTCATTTGGCGCACCAATTGTGAGCGAAATTGACGACAACGAACCAAACGCTGATGGCAGCGCGGAAAGATTGTCGGCGCCGGTTGTTGGATCTTTTGAAGGAACTATTGATGTCAACTCTGGCGCAAGTGTGCGAGTGAGAATTGTGGCGTGACGCGCTTCGGTCTGACCGATCGAAATGGCGGCCTTGCGAACATCAAGATTCTCCAGTACCGATGTCACTGACTGGTATGTGGCGGCAGCAAGATTCTCCAATGCGATGGCCACAGCGAGTGCATCTTCAGCGGGAGTCGGGCTTGGCTCAACCGTGTCGCTACCAGTGATGATCTCGACAGCGGGCTGAATGTACAAGCGATTGATGCGCTCATTCGACTGCGTGTAAGCCTCGCCACCAATTGAAACAACAAGGTCATTGATTGCAGTTGCATGAGCCTCATGATCGGCCACAAATCGATCAACAGCATCTTTGGCCGATGCAAAATCGCCAGTAAGGAAGGGTGCCAACTGTGCGTAGGCCTCAATCACCGTGTACTCAAGTGATGCTGCGGTGCGCAATAAGACGACATCGTTGACCTCTGGCTCGGTAATGGTGGTAGTGGTAACCGCGTCTCCCACTCGTGTGGCGGGAGGGGTGTCATGTGAGCAGGCTGCAAGCAGAGCAGCTCCTAACAATGATGAGCCCCCGAGCCCGAGCAACTGGCGGCGGTTCAATGCGCCAGCGAATTCAAATTTGGTCTGATTGTTGTCGTTCACTTCGCCACCTCGGTTGAGAGAAGAGCATCAAGGGAAGTTGCGCCGTTCAATTCGGCAGTGATTACGGCGTGGCGACTCTCGGTGATGACAATTGACGCCACGAGTGCTGCACCTTCGGTTCCTTCAAGTACACCGATTGCGTTGGTATGACGCAGCGCGAGATCGTTCTCAAGCGCGTTTGCTGCTCCGGCAAATTGACTGGTGGATGCGAAAGCTGCCTTGTGGGCATCAACTATCGCGGCATCAGCTTCATTGGTTGCAAGCTTGCCAATGAGTCCCGCTAATGCTTGGCCGTAAGCGCGATGATGTTCAACCATCAACTTCACGACTGCTGACGCATCTTCGTCAGCCACCACATTGGAGTCAACAGCAATTCGGTAAAGGTCGCGAGCAGCGAGTTCAGCTTCATGCAAAGCAACGAGAGTTGGCATGTCGTTCTTCGTCGGGCGCGCCGGCGGCGCGGCGCTGGAATCAGCCGATGGGCGGATACTCATTGAGGGACGTCCTTTCGTTTCCTCTAAAGCCTTCCCTTTGGGGGTCGCAGGGAACAACTTTAGAAGTCAAGGGCGGACAGATCAGGTATCCAACCAGCCGCGCGTTGAACAGAATTTTGCCATCCGCCACGATCAGTGGGGGAGCCGGGCTCAACCACTTTTCCAATCTTGCGGGTGGCGCAAGCGCTTGGCAGGTCAGGCCAGATCCCGATCTGGGTTCCCGCGAGATACGCAGCACCAAGTGTGGTCGATTCAGAGTCTGCAGCGACCTCAATGGTGGCCTGTGTTGAATCGGCAAGTGCCTTAGTGAAAATGCTGTTGCGACTCATGCCGCCATCGATGCGGATTGTCTTAATTTGAAGCCCGGTCTCTTCGCGTGTGGCTTCCACCAAGTCGGCACCTCGCGCTGCCACGCCTTCAAGCACGGCACGAACAATGTGAGCGCGGGTGGTGCCCCGGGTGAGGCCAAGCAATGTGCCGCGAGCGCCGTAGTCCCAATATGGGGTGCCCAACCCTAAGAGTGCGGGAATATAAACCACACCGTCACTGCTATCTACCGATGCAGCTACAGACTCAGATTCTTCAGCTGAGCCAATCAATCCCATGTCATCGACGAGCCAATCAATGTTGGTTCCTGCCGCGAGCATGATTGCTTCTGCACCCCAAACAGTTTCAGTGGTTGAAGTGCGCGCAACAATCGGAAATGTTCCCGATTGGGATCGTGATGCACCGCGCGGAGCGACTACACCAGTAACCACATCCAACATTCCACCCGTACCGAAAGTGATCTTTGCTTCACCGGGCGCGATACAACCTTGGCCAACAAGCGATCCCTGTTGGTCGCCGATGAGCGCTGTGATAGGTGGTGCGCCAGTGATTCGCGATGCGATAGCCAATTCGCCCGATGATGGGACGATCTGGGGCAAGTGAATGCGATCGATACCAAGTGTGGTGAGGGTGTCTGTGTTCCAGTCCAACGTGGCAACCGATGTGAGACCGGTGACAGCGGAATTCGTGGTGTCGGTTACGTGCGATTGACCATTTGAAAGCCACCAAGTGATCCACGAATCAACTGTTCCAAGGCGGATATCAGCACGGTCTAGATGCGAATCGATGTTGGCGAGCAACCAGGTCATTTTGGTCGCACTTTGATTTGGGGCAAGTGCGAGTCCGTGGTTGGCTTTGGCCATGATGCAGTCAAAAACTGTGCGCAGATCCTGCCAACCCAGAGCGGGCATCAATGGTTGGTGCGTGGTGGCGCTCCAAGCGACGGTTGATGCGCGTTGGTTCGTGATGCCCACTGCGGCAACTGAGCCACATGAGGCAACGCATCTATTTGCGAGCTCTTCAATCGTGGTTGCCAACTCAAGAGCATCAAATTCAACAAGGCCGGGTGCTGGAGAAGAGGGCGGCAGTTTTTTGCGCAACTGTTCGCGAATTTCGCCAGCAGGATCAACCGCTGCGACTCGAACACTTGTTGTGCCGATGTCAATGACTAAGACGAGATCAGACATCATTTAGGCCAGTGGTTTTGGTGCGGGCCCATTGCGCTGCAAGTAATAGCCAAGTAGTCCACCGATCAGGCCCGCGAACATCGCCAATGAAAACGAAGTAACGATTCGCATGAACCGAAGATCGTCACCCATGGCGAGCTTCACGATTGCGAATACGAATTGAGCCGCTACGAAAACGCCGGTTGAAGTGAGCATTCCGTGGAGTATCGGAGTGCCTTTGCGTTGCCGCCACGCGGCTTGCCCTGAGCCGATGATGAAACCGAAAATGGCGAGAAGTGACAGCAGGGGAGCCCAGCCGTTGTTGGTGTCTGTGTCATCGATCATGAACCGAGCAATCAGTGATGGCGGCACGGCCAGAAATACTGCGACTGAAGCTCCAGCCTTGATCGCTTGCGTGTCCCATTGGTCCTTTAGGGCCATTGCTCATCTCCTGCGTGCGAGAAAGTGGATGGAATTGCGTACTTGCCGGGGTTCATAATCCCATGGGGGTCAAGCGACTGTTTGAGTTTGATCAATAGATCATGGCCTTTCCCCAAAGCCGTTGGTGCAAAGCGTGCACGGTTCAATCCAACACCGTGATGGTGAGACAGGCTCGCTCCTGCGGCAAGAGCTGCGCCTTGTACCGCGTTCCACATCTCTATGTAGCTTGACTCGATCTGCTCAGCGGGTGGCGTCGCTACGAAAGTGAAGTAAAGACACGCACCGTCTGGATAGCTATGCGACAAATGGCAACTCACAAGCCGACTGTGCTGAACGGCCATGCCACTGGCACAAACTTTTTCGTAGATGTCTGCGAGCCGTGGCCATTCGGCGCTGACCTCCATCGTGTCAACCACAAATCCTTTCTGAGTGAGTGCTTGGAGGGCGGTGGTGTCGTTGCGGTGTTCGAACCACCTATCCACCAATTCGGTGGGCTCATCCTTGCCGCCGTGATTTTGTACGCACTCAATGAGTTGTTCAATGGTTGCATCAACCATTCTCTTGCCGCCTTCATCAAAAACAATCAGGGTGCATCGACCATTTTCCATGCCGTGTGATCGCTTGCTCTCGGCGGCATCGTAGAGACGCAGTACTGCGGGAGTAGCGCCAGACTGAATTGTTTCGCGGATTGCATTGATTCCTGCAGCGAAGTCACCGAAAGAGAATGCAATCTTGCGCGAATAGGTGGCCACAGCGTGTGAGCGAAGCCATACGCGAGTAATGATTCCGAGCTGCCCTTCGGATCCGATAAGCAAATTCGTTAAGTCAGGCCCATCGGCGGTTGCAGGTGCGCCACCAGTGCGCACGATCGTTCCATCGGCAAGAACGACTTCGAGGCCAACGACCATGTCCTCGATCTTCCCGTATCGAGTCGAGTACTGCCCAGCACCTCTGCAAGCCACCCAACCGCCGACTGTTGAGATATCAAATGATTGCGGAAAGTGACCAACGCTGCGTTGGTAATTGTTCTGAATGTGGGATTCAAGCTCTGGCCCAAAAGTGCCTGCCAGAACTTCAACCACACCAGAGATCGGATCAACTGAGAGAACCCCACGCAACTCAGTGGTGTCGAGCACCACGCCGCCAAACACTGGAACTGCTGCGCCGCATACGCCGCTGCGCCCAGCAGATGCAGTCAAGGGCACGTGCGCTTCATGGCAAAGTTGCACGACCGCGGCGACCTGTTGCGTGTTCGTTGGCACTACAACAACACTCGGCCGCTTAGGAACACTTCCAGCCAGAGCCCAATGCATTGCTATCGGCCACCAATCACGGCTCGCTTCGGCCGTAGACACATCGTCTACCAAGGTCTCGCATATCTGTGCCAGTGCATTGAGTAGATCTGCATCAACATGAGCGGCATCATTTTGGAGATGGTCAATTAATTCAGAATGGCGAGCACCAAACGCGATCGGAGGAGTGCGCCATTCAGTCATCAGTGATTGCGCTCCAAGTATTCGGTCTCAATAACTTGGGCCGCACGGATCTCACGATTGCAGATCTCGGTGTAGTCATCGATTTCTGCATCAATTCGCTGTTGGTCCCAGCCGAGTTCTGCTGCCATCAAGATGGCAACACTGCGCGCGCCACCTAAAGAAGCATCACGGTCATACAGCAGTGAACGACTGCGGCGGCACATGATGTCGCAGAGGTGAATCGCCATTTCTTCGCGAATCGCCCGTACGATTTCTCCGCGAGTCAAAGGCAGTCCTGGTATCACGATGGTGGTGTCGGTGATCGGCGCAGAGGGCTTTATCGACAGTCGCTTCGTACGGCATTTGGCACGTATGCCCAGGGATTCGACAACTGTGTTCACGGTGTCCTCGGCCATCTCGCGGTAAGTGGTCAATTTGCCGCCGCTGATGGAGATGACACCAGAAGCACCGATCGACACTCGATGGCGTCGCGACAAGTCCGCGGTACGGGCCTTCAAAGTTTCGCCTTCTGCGGGAGCCACCAATGGGCGCAAGCCTGCCCACACCCCGACCACATCTTCGCGAGTGACTGGTGATGTGATGCTGTTGTTGAGCGCGGCAATGACGTAATCAATGTCGTCAAGAGTGCACTGTGGGTCGTCAACGGGGCCGTCGTATTGCGTATCAGTAGTGCCAACGTATGTGTACTTGAACGTGCCGTCTGCGTTCGGCAACCACGGGACCACAAACAGTGACCGACGATCTTTAGGTACTGGAATCACGGCCGCGATGTCGTTGCGTACTTTTTCCCAAGGGAATGTGAGGTGAATTCCCTTAGCGGGGCGCACGGTGCGCGATTCACTGTTTGTCTCCATGCGGTGAATATCGTCAATCCAAACTCCGGTTGCGCTCACTACGCTGCGGGCGCGTACAACAAACTCTTCGCCATCGGCATTGATTCGCGCGCCATTGACACGACCATTCTCACCGTTCGTGAGCGCAACAACCTTCGCGTAATTCAAGACAGCTGCACCTTTATCGCTGGCTGTCTGTAGAACTTCGAGTGTCAAGCGAGCATCGTCTGCTTGGGCGTCGTAATAGATGTATGCAGACGCGAGCTTTTCTGCAGGCATGGTGGGGAAGTGCTGCAATGCTTTTTTGGCACGAAGGCGCCGATGCAACTTGCCGATGCGCCACCCACCAGTTAGGTCATACATCCACAACGACGATCCGAGTGCGCGAGCGATGCGCCTTGGCATGAGGCCATCCTTTGTGAGGATCGGAATCATGAAAGGCAATACCGATACAAGATGCGGGGCATTGCGCATCAGGCGCCGCCGCTCATGGAGCGCCTCATAAACGAGACGAACATCGCCTTGCTGTAGGTAGCGCAACCCACCGTGAATGAGCTTCGAACTCTTGGATGAAGTCCCTGATGCGAAGTCCGCCATCTCCACTAGTGCGACTTTCAAGCCTCTCGAAGCGGCATCAAGAGCAACTCCGGCCCCAGTGATTCCGCCCCCAATAACCAGGAGGTCAAAGTCTTCAGACCGTAACCGTGCGGCATGGTGCTGACGGGTGAATGGCTGAGGCACGCGAAAATCCTACGCAGGCAAAGGGACAGAAGTTTTTCTGCAAGGGTTGTTATTTAGCAAACCCTGTAGATAGCGTGCCTGCCATGAGATCACAGACAGAACTCACCGATGCGTTTCGTGATGCTGGACTCAAGATCACCCCTCAGCGCCTGTTGATGTTTCGCCTGCTCGAGGGCAATTCCACGCACCCCACAGCGGAAGCCCTCTATGAGGTGGCAAGACGCGAAATGCCGAGCATTTCGCTGCGAACTGTGTATCAAACCCTCAATGACCTCGCCTCTATGGGCGAGCTCCTCCAGATCGACCTCGGATCGGGCCCTGGCCGCTTTGACCCGAATACCGAGGATCACCACCACTTCATCTGCGATGACTGCGGAAGCATTCATGACGTGCAGGTGGATACCGAGGCAACACTCCAAGCAGACGGACTCGAAGTTCGTTCTGTTGAAGTGGTGTTCCGCGGGTCGTGCGCGACATGCGTAGCGAGTAAGTAACCAACCAAAACCAAAACAAGGAGACATCATGGCCAGCCTCAAAGGCACCAAGACCCATGAGAACCTGAAGGAAGCGTTCGCTGGCGAGAGCCAGGCAAACCGTCGCTACCTTTGGTTCGCCCAGAAGGCAGACGTCGAGGGTTACCCCGATGCTGCAGCACTGTTCCGTTCGGTGGCAGAAGGTGAAACCGGCCATGCGCACGGTCACCTCGACTACCTCGCTCAAGTTGGAGACCCGGCATCGGGTGAGCCAATTGGCGAAACCGAGGAGAACTTCAAAGCATCAATCGCCGGCGAGACCTATGAGTACACACAGATGTACCCAGGCTTTGCCAAGACCGCCCGCGAAGAAGGTTTCGACCAGATCGCGGATTGGTTCGAGACACTGGCACGCGCTGAGAAGAGCCATGCCGGCCGTTTCCAAGAGGGCCTCAACGCCCTCTGATTCCACGCCGTTAAGGCAGTGAAATTGCGGAGGGGTGACGATCGCGTCGCCCCTCCGCGCAAGTCGCAGGAGTAACACGTGTCAACAATTTACGATCCAAAACATCCGAAGTATCTGGACGAAGCCGATGTGCGCGAAGAGCTGACACGTGTCTACGACCTTTGTCATGGATGTCGTCTTTGCTTCAAGTTCTGTTCATCATTCCCAACGTTGTTTGAAATGATCGACCAGCATGACGATCAGGATGCGGGACGCTTGACACCAGCACAGCAAGATCAAGTGGTTGACGAGTGCTTCCAATGCAAGCTCTGTTACATCTATTGCCCTTACGTGCCGGGCAAGTCCGAGTGGGAACTCGACTTTCCGCGTCTCATGATGCGGGCATCGGCAATGCGCAACGCCACAGGTCAGGTGAGCATTCGCGAAAAGACCACGACCGCTCTCATGGGCCGCACCGATGCACTCGGCAAAGTCGCCACGGCAACTGCGCCAGTGGCAAATGTGGTGCTGGGCGCTAAGCCCGGCTCACTTATCCGCAAGGTTGTTGAAAAGACTGCGGGCGTGTCCAGCGTTCGCCTTTTGCCGCCATTTACACGCCAGCGTTTCACCACATGGTTCAAGAAGCGCACCAAGAAGGTCATTGCGAATCCACAGGGCAAAGTTGGCATTTTCCCCACATGTCTCGTGGAATATCAAGCACCAGAAGTTGGTCACGATCTCGTGAAGATCTACGAACACAACAACGTTGAGTGTTCTGTGGTGGATGGGGTTGGTTGCTGCGGAGCGCCATTCCTGCATTCCGGTGATCTAAAGCAGTTCGACAAGGTGGCACGCAAGAACGTGGCGGCACTGGCTGCAAGTGTGCGCGAAGGCAATGACATCGTCGTTGCTCAGCCAACCTGTGGTTACGTGCTGAAGAAGGACTACATCGACTACGTCGGTGGCGAGGATGCAGAACTCGTATCCAAGCACACTTTTGATGCCGCTGAATATTTGATCGCCATGAACAAAGACGAGTCACGCACTCTTGACACCAACTTCACTGGCGATGTACCTGAGACGATCACGTACCACACGCCTTGCCACTTGCGAGCCCAAGAGATTGGTCTAAAGAGTCGAGACTTGATGAAGCTCACCGGGGCGAAGATCAAACTCGTGCAGCAGTGCTCGGGTATCGATGGCATGTGGGGCTTGCGCGCTGAAAACGCCGATCTTTCAATGCCGCATGCCAAAGCGCTCGCCGACGAAATTCGTAACGCTGGTGGTGATGTGGTGGCAGGCGACTGTCACCTCGCCAATACCGCGATAACTGAACAGACCGATCTCACGCCGCTTCATCCATTGCAAGTCGTGGCGCGTGCATATGGAATCCCAGAAGAACCAAGAAAGGAAAGTGCAAAGAAATGAGCAAGCTCACCCTCAATGACATCCTTGATTCCCGTGCTTACGAGCGCGTACGTGATGAGTTCCGTTCGCGTGTGATGGAGATCAAGCGTCGCCGTCGCATACATCTCGGGACAATCATCACGCTCATGTTTGAAAGTCGCGACACGATGCAGTTGCAAATTCAAGAGATGATTCGTGTTGAACACATCAATACCGATGCAGGTGTGGAAGATGAGCTACGTGCGTACAACCCGCTCATTCCCGAGCCCGGTCAACTTTGCGCCACGATGTTCATTGAGTTGACCTCGGATGATCAACTTCGTGAGTGGTTGCCAAAACTCGCTGGCATTGAGCGCGCTGTTGAGATTCAACTTGGTGATGGATCGATTGTGTTTGGTCACCTTGATGCACAACACGAGGCATCGCTAACCCGAGAAAACGTCACCGCTGCGGTTCACTATCTCTATTTCGATTTCACTCCGGAGCAAGTTGAGGAGTTCGCCAAAGGAAATTGCAAGGTTGTGATTAGCCTTCCGGCCTACCGAGAAGAGCAGTATTTGCTTGATTCAACGGTCCAGGAATTGTTGGGAGACCTGCGCCCATAAGAGCTTTCCCGCGGCTTGCAGCCCGGGTTGGACACTGTGACGGGTGACACCTACTATCACCTGTGCTGGCTACGGTCGGCGCGGGGGAAGGTAAGTGGGGGCTCCTATGAGCATTGCTGTCACAGCAGTAGGTAGTGCAGATGAGTGGTTCGAACGTCACGAGTCAAACCAGTGGCGTGTTCGTGGGGCCTGTAATGGGCTCGATCCAACCATCTTTTATCCAGAAGACGAAGAGAATGCGAACGAAGCAAAGGACATTTGTTCTGAGTGCTCCGTGCGTGTTGCTTGCCTAGAGCACGCACTCATGAGTCGCGAAAAAGATGGAGTATGGGGTGGCGCAACATCCAAAGAGCGTCGCCGCATTATTCGTCAGCGACGACGCTCGGCATAAAGAATGGTCGAATGACCAAACTGCCAGGTGGTTGGTCCGGTGTTATCGCTGGACTCAGCAACAATCTCGATCTTGAACCAGAGGTCGCTGCGGCCGCCATGGAGTCGATGCTTGCTGGTGATGCAACTGACGCAGAGATTTCTGCGTTCTTGTTGGCACTCAAAGCAAAGGGTGAGACATCTGCGGAACTTGCAGCAATGCTCGCAGTTGTACGGGCAGCCGCCACTCCAGTTGAGCTCAGTGCAGCGATCCGATCGCGGGCCATTGACATTGTCGGTACTGGTGGTGATGCTTCCCACTCAGTGAATGTTTCAACTATGGCGAGCCTCGTAGTGGCGGGATGCGGAGTGCCGGTTGTGAAGCATGGCAATCGGGCGGCGTCATCGAGCTGCGGCACAGCAGACGTACTTGAAGCGCTTGGAGCCAACATTGCACTGAATCCTGATGCGGTAGTGGCATGTGTGGAAGCGTGCAACTTTGGTTTTGTCTTTGCGCAGAAATTTCACCCCGCCTTCAAGCATGTTGGAGCTGCGCGGCGCGAGATTGGTGTGCCCACCATCTTTAACTTGATCGGCCCTTTAGCTAACCCTGCACCAATTGAAAACATGCTCGTTGGAGTACGTGATGCATCGGTTGCGCGGATGATGGCCGAAGCGCTGCGAACTCGTGGAGTCAAAAACGCGTGGCTAGTGCACGGTGATGGTGGTCTTGATGAACTTGCCATCTCGGGTCCCAGTGTTGTCATCTCGCTGCACGGCGAAAAGGTCGACTCGTTCGTGGTTGACCCCTCGGCCTTGGGGATCCAAACCGCTCCACTGAGTTCAATTCGCGGTGGTAGCCCAGCGGATAACGCTGCGATAGTGCGCCGAACTTTCACCGGTGAGGATGGGCCGGTGCGCGACATCGTCACCCTTAATGCGGCTGCCGCACTTTGCGTGGTGGGTGTAGCCACAGACCTGACCGCAGGGCTGGAGATGGCGCGCAAATCCATCGATTCAGGAGCGGCCACCGCTGCATTGCAAGGTTTTGTCGCCTGTAGCAATTCCTGAGTCGACAACTCCGATACACCCAAGGGTCAGACTGCCTTCATGACCGAGCCACTCATCATCAGCTGCGACACCTGCACCGCCCGCCACACAGACGCATGTAGCGATTGCATCGTCAGTTTCTTCTGTGGTGATGCCGATTCCACGCAAGGCGCGATAGTGCTGGATTTCGAGCAGCAACGGGCACTTCGAGTGCTTGCTCGAGAGGGTTTAATGGGCGAGATTCGCCACACATCGGCTGGCTGAGCCACATTGGGGCGCGTTCTCTAGCCTTGGCAGGTGTCTGAGTCCGCCACCATCGAGTTCGAAGCACTCGTTGAAGTCGCTCGCAACTTTGGTATCGAGCATCTTGGTGTTACTGATGCTTCGGTCTTGGATCGTGCTCGCAGCGAGCTCTATCGGCGCAAAGAAGCCGGCCTTGCCGACACGCTCGGGTTTACATATCGCAATCCTGAACGGTCCACCGATCCCGAACGCGCATACGCGGGTGCAAAGTCTGTAATCGCCGCAGCATGGCCTTACTACTCGCCGGACACCGACCCCGAGCCAGGTGTTCAGATGCACATCGCGAAGTACGCACGCACAGAGGTTTACGAAGAACTCCGTAGTGCTTTGCGAGGTGTTCAGAAATGGATCAAAAAAGCGGGCTACAAGGGTGTCGTTTTCGTTGATGACAATTCAATAGTTGACCGCGAAGTTGCTTGGCGCGCTGGCCTTGGTTGGTTCGGAAAAAATGCAAACATCCTGTTACCAGGAGCTGGCAGTTGGTTCGTGCTTGGATGCCTAGTAACCACAGCGGAGATCAAAGCACCAAAAAGACGCATACCCGATGGATGTGGAACATGTGTGCGTTGTATCGAGGCGTGTCCGACTGGGGCGATAGTTGCCGACGGAGTCATTGATGCACGGCGCTGTTTGTCTTGGGTGCTGCAAAAACCAGGGTCGATAGATCCACAGTTTCGCGTTGCTCTGGGTACGCGAATTTATGGCTGTGATGACTGCCAAGACGCCTGCCCGCCCAATACGCGCTTTGCGGTTCCCGTGCAGATCAAGGTTCCTTCACGTGAATGGATGCCTGCTTTACGAGTGCTTGAAATGTCTGATGAGGAACTCCTGAAGGAATTTGATGCGCTGTATATCGCCGAGCGTGATCCCCGGTGGTTGCGCCGAAACGCTCTGGTTGCACTTGGCAATGCAGCATCATCTTCGGATTCGCGCGCGCACGAAGTACTTGAGCGTTACGCGAGTGGAGCAGATGAAATACTCTCTGAGCATGCGCTTTGGGCACTGCAGCGCACCAAACGGAACACCGCATGAAACATCTCCTCGTCACCAATGACTTTCCACCGAAAATCGGTGGAATTCAGTCACTGTTATGGGAGTGGTGGCGACGCCTCCCACACGATTCATTCGCGGTCCTGACTTCACCATACGAAGGTTCAAGCCAATGGGATTCCGAGCAGCCATTCCACATTGAGCGAATCAAAGAAAAAGTTCTCTTGCCGCGTCCGAAGATGGTGCGTCAGATAAACGAAATGGCAACCCGAGTAGGCGCTGATTTTGTGGTGTTGGATCCCGCGGTGCCGCTTGGAATTGTTGGCCCCTACCTCGACTTGCCGTATTACGTCGTGCTGCATGGAGCTGAAGTAACAGTGCCGGGACGCCTGCCAGGGAGCCGTGCAGTATTGGGTCGCGTTCTACGCAATGCCGAACACGTGATTGCTGCTGGTGGATATCCAGCACGCGAAGCATTTCGTGCCGCACGACGTGATCTACCAGTCACGATCGTGCCGCCGGGTGTGGATACGGCGCGCTTCATTCCGCTGACACAAGAGCAAAAAGACGATGTGCGCAATCGTTGGGGCATTGAGTTGGATGCTGAGATGATTCTTGGATTGAGTCGGCTGGTGCCGCGAAAAGGGTTTGACACGGTCATCAAAGCAGTCTCTGAGCTGGCAGTGAATCACCCGAAGATCAAGTTGGTCATCGCCGGCAAGGGTCGCGATCGAAAACGACTAGAACGACTGGCCAGCAAGTTGGCCGCTCCGGTTCAGTTCTTGGGCCGCGTGCCAGATGAAGACTTGCCCGCACTGTATGGAAGTGCCGATGTGATGTCGATGATGTGCCGAAACCGTTGGCTGGGTCTTGAGCAAGAGGGTTTTGGGATCGTATTTCTTGAAGCGGCCTCATGCGGGGTGCCACAGGTTGCAGGTGAAAGTGGCGGTGCAGCTGAAGCTGTTGTTGATGGGGTGACTGGGAGAGTTATGGCCGAGCCCAAAGACGCTTCTGCAACGGCACGTGCCATCAATTCGCTGTTGAATTCACCGAGTGACCGCGCGGCAATGGGTAGAGCGTCCCGCGATCGAGCGGTTGCAGAGTTTTCATACGATTTTCTGGCCCGCAGACTAGGTGATGCGCTGCGAGTGGATTGGAGCACCGATGAGTGATTGGCAAGTTCGACTCAACCAAATGGGTACCGGTGTATTTATCGCGGTCACTCTTTTTGGGGCCATCACATTCAGTGATGCCAGTAAGGCGATTGTGGTTGCAGTTGACCTTGGGCTTGCGGCCATTGGCGTGTTCGCCTTCTTGCTCGGTTACTGGACCGCGGTGCAGCGCAGTCGTACAGATGAGATTTCGGTGACAGAGCTGTACTTCATGGTCAACAACGTGGCTCCTGCGAATATTCGCCGCCTCATGGTCTGGTGCTTAACCTCCCAAGTTGTGGTCGGGGTGGCTGGAGCGATTGCTCGACCCAACACCGACGGCAAGCCCGGGAGTGTTCTTGCTTTCGGTGTGCTCGTTCCACTTTTTGGCCTCGGATTGAACGGTCACTGGACTGCAAACAATGGCACTTTTGGTCCACGCCGTCGCAAAAGTCCAGCAGATGACGACGGAGTAGGGCAGGATTAGTACATGGCTGACTCCGCAACCCAGACCGCGATCATTGCAGCACCGTTGGATCGCTGCTTCAGTGCAGCGATCGACTACGAGTCCTACCCGAAGTGGGCGCACGACGTTAAAGAAGTAGTAGTGCATAAGCGCGACGCGCAAGGTCGCGCTACCGAGGTTGAGTACCGTGCATCGGCGCTGGGTCGTAGCACTCACTACACGCTTGCGTATGACTATTCCGCCGCGCCAGCTCGACTCGAGTGGAAAATGGTCAAGGGCGACATCATGCGATCAATCGGTGGCGCGTATACATTCACCTCTCAGGATCCGAACACCACGAAGGTCACCTATGACGTTTCGGTCGATCTCGTGATCCCGTTGCCGGGGTTTATCAAGCGCCGTGCTGAGGTTCGTATCGTCAACACACTGCGCGAACTCAAGGCACTGCTCGAATCGTGACCGCCGCTGTCGGCGTCGATGTCGGTGGCACCAAGTGCCTGGGGGTACTTTTAGTTGACGGCTCGGTGAAAAATGAGCTGCGACGCCAAACAGTCGATGGTGCGGCGCTAATTGATGTTGTCGCAGCGATGATGCTCGAGCTCGCAGCGAAAGCAACGGGTTCGGCGCCCACATTTGGAATCGGAATTGCTGGCTTGGTTGATCGCCAAGGTGTGTTGCGAGAGTCACCACATCTGAGTCTCGATAGTCGTGCAAATGTTGCCGAACTCCTTGCCGCGAAGGTCGGCACAAAAGTTGCGGTCGACAACGATGCAACCACTGCCGCTCTCGCTGAGTGGACACTCGGTGCTGGTCGGGGAGCTAACAATGTCGCCTGCGTGAGCTTGGGAACTGGCATTGGAATCGGTCTGATAGTTGACGGAAGGCTTGTCCGCGGTGCGAATGGTTATGCAGGCGAACTCGGGCATATGACTGTTGAACGCAATGGTCCCGCATGTGCCTGCGGTGGTCAGGGATGTTGGGAATTGTTCGCTTCAGGTTCGGCATTGAGTGCGGCGGCAGATAAAGCCGGTTTCAGCCCCGAGAGTCTTGCCGAAGCTGCGCGATCTGGCGAGGCTTCTGCGCTAGCAGTCATTGACAACTTTGCCGACCAAGTTTGTATTGGATTGGCCTCAATTGTTTACGCACTCGACCCCGAATTGATCGTGATTGGCGGCGGGGTAGCAACTGTTGCCGACCTCTTGATCCCGCGCCTAAACAGCAAACTTCAAAATCATGTGTATGGCTCAAGTGCGAGGGAATTACCAAGAGTTGTCGGGGCACAACTTGGCGAACACGCAGCCGCAATTGGTGCAGCACTTATTGCCTAGTTGCGAACCCGCTGCAGCGCACGAAGCCACTGCTCGTATCCGGGGGCCGCAGGCCCAGGATCAAATCGTTTGTCTAGATGCCAGTTCTGGGTGATCTCATCCAACGAGGACCACACCCCAACTGCAAGCCCAGCCAAATATGCAGCACCAAGTGAAGTCGTCTCAAGATCGCGAGGGCGCAGCACGGAAACTCCAAGCTGATCCGATTGCATTTGCAACATCGAGTTCATTGCCGAGGCGCCACCATCAACTCGAAGATCCACCAATGTGGGTCTTTCTGATGATTCAAGGGCGGTGTTCATTGCCTCAATGACATCTCGAGTTTGGTACACCATCGACTCGACTGCGGCGCGGGCGAAGTGTGCGCGTGTGGTGCCGCGTGTGATCCCAAAGACGCCGCCGCGCGCGTCGGGGTCCCACCACGGGCTGCCGAGTCCGGTCAGCGCAGGCACAAAAACGAGACCTCCGGAGTCGGGCACGCTCAGAGCAAGCGCTTCTGTCTCGCTTGATTGTTCAATGATCTGGAGTCCATCTCGTAACCATTGAACCGCTGCACCGGTAACAAAGATCGAACCTTCGAGTGCGTAAACGGGGCCAGCGCCAAGATCCCAGGCAACCGTTGTGAGCATCCCGTTCATCGGTGCTGGTAGATGGTTGCCGATATTCATCAACACAAAACTTCCCGTGCCGTAAGTGTTTTTGGCCTGGCCTGGCGCAAAGCATGCTTGACCAAATAGCGCGGCTTGTTGATCGCCTGCGATGCCTGAAATTGGAGTGCCGTCGGAGAGGCCTTCAATGCCGCTTGTCACGGCGAACATCCCAGATGACGGCAGCACTTGCGGCAGTGCTTCAATCGGTACACCGATAAGGGCGCACATTTCCTCACTCCAAGACATTGTGCCGATGTCGAACAACATTGTTCGGCTTGCATTAGATGGGTCGGTGGCGTGAACTTTGCCACCTGAGAGTTTCCAAACGAGCCAAGAGTCGATGGTGCCAAATGCCAAATCGTCACTGACCGGTACGCCACCTTCATTGATGAGCCAAGCACATTTGGTGCCAGAAAAATACGGGTCAAGTACAAGGCCGGTAGTTGTACGCACGCGGTCAATGTGGGCGCCGAGGCTCTCGCAATGATTTGCCGTGCGGCGATCCTGCCAGACAATCGCCCTGTGTAATGGTTGGCTCGTTGCGCGGCTCCAAGCAACAATCGTCTCGCGCTGGTTCGTAATGCCAATGGCAACGGGGGAGCCGTGCTGTGTTACCTCTGCAATGACCCCACAGATCGCATCCCAAATCTCGTTGGCATCGTGCTCAACCCAACCAGGCTGAGGAAAGTACTGCGGAAATTCACGATAGGCACTTGCTACAGAGGTGCCATCTTTACGAATCAAACGCGCGCGCACTCCAGTGGTGCCCGCATCGAGCGCCATCACGAGAGGCTGTGTCATCGCCGTTTGTTCCCCTTGCGGGCTCCGGTGCGGCTTGTTGGCGCTGGACGAGAGCGTTGGGGTGTGGACCGTGTTGTCGGCTGGCTTGGGCGCGGAGTGCGGATGAGCTTTTGGCGTTCGTAACCGAACTTCGCCATCACGGCGCCAAAACCAACATAAAGGGGTCCCGACAAAGCGAGACCCAGGAAGGTGCCGGCGTTCACGCTGTCGCTAAAGAACAAGCCGAAGACCACGAGAATGATGACCAGATAAACAAACCACTCTTTGGTCAGACGCTTCCACGGAACTTTTCGTGTTGAATCCCAAGCCATCATTTCCCTCCAGACTCTCTGATGAGAGTAACCAATTGGGGAAAGAGTGTCGGATTTGAAATTAGGACGTCACGATTATCAATTGGTGCTCCCGTGAGATCACCAGTTCTGCAACCCGCTTCGCGCGCAATCAGATCAGCCGCAACGTAATCCCATGGCCATAGATATTCCTCGTAGTAGCCATCGAGTCGACCACAGGCGACGTAACAAATGTCAATTGCCGCAGCACCAAAGCGACGCACATCACGAACTTTGTCGATGTATCTCAGGATTCGTTCAGCTTGAGCAACACGATTACTCGAGTCGTAGTTGAAACCCGTACAGATAAGAGCCTGGGAAAGCTCCGCAATTGAGCCGCAGTGAATTTGTTTGCCGTTTAACCATGCTCCACCCCCACGAGTGGCGGTAAACATCTCATCAAGGGCTGGGACGTACACGACGCCGCAAACGGTCCCGCCGGCATCTTTTGCCCCAATTGAAACGCACCAGTTCGGCAGGTCATAGAAAAAATTCGTGGTCCCATCAATGGGATCCACAAACCATGAAATGCCTGATGTTCCATCGCGACTCGTACCTTCTTCGCCAACAATCGCATCGTGTGGGCGAGATTCGATGAGTCCATCAACGATGAGTCTTTCGCTTGCCCGATCGAATTCGGTGACCATGTCAGTGGCGGTGCTTTTCGTGTCTACTTCGGTGAGGCCCTTTTTGCGACCAGCCAATGCCAGGCTCCCTGCGCTACGCGCGAGTTTCTCGGCAAGGGCCACAAGATCTGTGCCGAGATCAGTCATCAAACGCATCCCGAGCTTCGCGCCATTCGCCTACCGCGCGTAGCCCAAGCACCGCCACAATGCTCATTCCAATCGCAAAAGAGACCGAGCCGATAAACACCGCAAGCCCCTTTTGGACATGGCAATCGCCTTCACATTGCACGTTGATTAGCAAGTAACCCATTAACCCGCCGAGTAAACCGCCAAGAAGAATGCTTGTGAACGCGGTAGCGCGTGCGGCACGCGACGGTAAAGCTGAGAGTGGTTTGTCTGCCTCTGGCACAAGGTAATCGTAGGCTTTGACCGTGGCAGATACTGATCCGAAACGCATCCTGCACGTGGATATGGATGCATTCTTCGTGGCAGTAGAGCTCTTGCGACGACCCGACCTGCGTGGACTCCCAGTAGTTGTGGGTGGAACTGGATCGCGCGGTGTGGTGGCGGCCGCTTCGTATGAGGCTCGCAGGTTTGGTGTTTATTCGGCGATGTCATCCGCGCAAGCACGACGCCTGTGCCCGAATGCAGTGTTCTTGCCAGGCGATTTGCATCTCTATGCGGATTACAGCGAGCGCGTGCATGAAGTTTTTAACTCCTTTAGTCCGGAAGTCGAAGGAGTCGCACTAGATGAAGCGTTCATTGATGTGACGGGCTCTGTGCAACTCTTTGGCGAGGCCTCATCAATTGGTGTGCAAATCCGTGACCGAGTTCTGAGTGACACGGGGCTCGTGTGTTGCGTGGGAGTGGCATCCAACAAGTTTCTTGCCAAGTTGGCTTCACGAGCAGCCAAACCAAAAATTGTCGATGGACAGATTGTTGATGGTCCAGGTGTCTTTGAGGTAACTGACGATTACGCATCCACGTTTCTTGAGCCGATGTCAGTTCGTTCGTTGTGGGGTGTAGGCGCTGCCACCGTGGAGAAACTGGAGCGTTTCGGAGTTGCAACCGTTGCTGATTTGAAACAGCTGGAACGCCGAGTCCTGACTGGCGCGCTGGGCCAGGCTGCGGGGAGTCAACTCTTTGATCTTGCGCGCGGCATTGATCCACGGCCAGTTGTTTCATCACGCGACGCAAAATCGATTGGGCACGAGGAAACTTTCGCCGAGGACATCATTGATCTAGGTGAACTACGCACTCATCTCGTTCGCTTATCAGATGCCGTAGCGGCGCGTGTACGCCGAGCTGATGTTGCGGCACGAACTGTGAGCCTCAAGATTCGATATAGCGATTTCAGTAATCTCACGCGGTCTTTTACACCTGAAGCGGCTGTGACCACTGGGCAGGCGATCGTATCTGCGTTGGATCGGCTTCTGCCGCAATGCGAGATTGAGCGCGGTGTCCGACTCGCCGGTGTTTCGGTATCGAATTTTGTCGAGAGCCAAGTGCAGTTGACTCTTGACACTGTTGACTCAGAGCCAAGCGATGGGGATTGGATGGATGCAGCCGAGGCAATCGATGAGATCCGCAAAAGGTTCGGAAATAAATCGATTGGTCCACTGTCAGCAATGGGTCATGGCCGCGACCTCGGCGAGAGTCCATGGGGACCGAGCCATTAGGCGAGGTCCGCATGACGTTGACCGAGCCATTAGGCGAGGTCCGCATGACGTTGACCGAGCCATTAAATGTGGGGGCTGCGTTGTGAAATCCCCTTGGGCGTGAAACAATGAGACCGTGGCACTGAACGAAGAAGAAGAGCGCATTCTGCGCCAAATCGAGGATCAACTCCGTGATGATCAAAGATTTGCTGACGTCGTTTCGCCAAAAGGCCTTTACCGTCATTCAATAAAGACCATTCGCTGGGCGGTTCTGGGAATGGTGGCGGGTCTAGTGGTGTTAATCGCCGCTCTATCAGTTCACTTCATGCTCTCGTTCGTAGGGTTTTTGATCATGTTGAGTTGTGGTCTGGTGATCGAGCGCCAAGTGCGTCAGATGAGCAAAGTTGGACTCGCTGATGTCACAGCAAGTCTGCGTAATGCGAGATCTGCTTCCAGCCGCCTTAAAGATCGCTTCACCGGAGACGCCTGAAATCAATGAGCGTTTTGCGGGTGGTTGGAAGAGTTCTAGTGCGCCCGCGGTTGTGGCGCACCGCAGTTAAACAGGTTTTCAGACTCGCTTCGCCGGGATGGTGGCACCGCGTTCCTTTTCTGCCACTGCCCGCGAGCGACTATCTTGCTTTTCGTATGGTCACTCAATACGGACGCCCAGATGCGGCAATGTCGCCTGATGATGTGATTAGTTACCTGCAATGGTGCAGGGGTTGGGACAGTAGGAGCTGACCCATGAGAAACGCGCTCGTATTGAATGCAACTTACGAGCCGTTGAGCATCGTGTCGGCTAGGCGCGCAGTTTGCCTCGTGCTTTCTGATAAGGCCGACATGATTGAGTCTGGTGACGATGAGGTTCGCGCCGAACGCTTCTCGATGAAGGCGCCACTGGTGATTCGTCTCAGGTATGTAGTGAAGGTTCCATACCAGCGCCGCACCGCGATGTCGCGCCATGCAATTTTCGCCCGCGATTCGCACCGCTGTCAGTACTGCGGTGCACGTGCCGATTCGATTGACCACGTAATGCCGCGCTCGCGTGGTGGTTTGCATGTGTGGGAAAACGTGACCGCGGCATGCCGTCCCTGCAACTTGAAAAAGCGTGACCGAACCCCTGAAGAAGCCGGAATGCGTCTTGAAACCAGGCCTTTTGCGCCGCGTGAACTGGGCTGGATTTTCCTCACCGTGCCACGTGTGCCCGACGAGTGGATGCCTTACCTGGCACAAGCATCCTGAGATCCGCGTCGATTCGTGTCTTGGGTTTTTCATGACTGGAACGGTTCGGTAGCCGACTTCCACGCAGCCGACTTGCTCGTCAATCCAGTGCGCTCTGGATGGATCTTGAACGTTGCTCGCGACACTGTTGTGCTCGGATCACATCAACCTGAGTCGGACTCGAATAATGAACTCGCTGCGCAACTCGGTATCGATGTCACGCGCCGAAATTCAGGCGGGGGAGCAGTTTGGCTGCCGGCAGGCGATGTCGTATGGATTGACCTAGTCATACCAAGAGGTGATTCACTTTGGACCGAAGATGTCCGTGTTGCGCCTCTTTGGGTTGGGGAGCTGTGGCGTGATGCGATTACCGCCGTTGATCCGAGCCTGGTCGATCTCCAAGTTGTTGAAGGTGCACTGAGGACGGATGCGCTGGGACAAAAGGTTTGTTTCGTTAGTGAGGGGCCAGGCGAAGTGATGAGCAATGGCGGCAAGGTAGTGGGGATTAGTCAACGCCGAAACCGCAATGGCGCCCGATTCCAATGCTGTGCTTACACCGCATTGCGGCTGGATGGATTTGCGGCTGTGATGGGCGCCAGCGGCGCCGACCACGATCGACTTGTTGCGTCCCATGTGCCAGTGCAGGCAGGGCGTAACGAGCTACTCGCAGCCTTACGCGACCTTTTACAGCGCCTTTAAATTCGACGCCCCACTTCCCTCCACCCGTCCGAGGAGCGGTTTTCGCCCCGGAAACCCCTGTGTTTATTGGGCTTTATCGTTTCGGTTCCGACTTCTTGGGGTGTGCCATCCCAGAAAGTGGAGTTAAGTGGGGGGAAATGGTTGACATAGGGGGTAAATGGGGATAAGAATGGGGACCAGTGGGGGGCGGTGGAGCGGTCCAAAGCCCGAGTGGAGCCCACTTGAGCGGAGGAAGTTGTGTTTGTCGGAGCGCACGAGCGGCAGCTCGACCCCAAGGGTCGCCTTGCTGTACCTGCGTCGTTCCGTCCCCGCCTCGAACCCCGGTGTTATGTCGCCTTCGGCCAGGACAAGTGCATTGACGTCCTCACGGTTGAAACCTTTGAAAGCGTCGTAGAAGACACACTCGCGAAAGTTCGCCGTGGTGAGCTCGATCGCAGTTTCCAACGCGCACTCGCTGCCAACACTCTTGAAGTCGCAATTGATGCGCAGGGTCGCATCACTCTTGACGAGCGCATGCGTGAATACGCAGGTCTAGCTCTCAATTCAAAAGTCGTGGTTGCCGGATCATTCGATCGCATCGAAATTTGGGAACCATCGCGCCACGAGCGAATGACCGCTCAAGGCACCGGACAGATCGCAGGAAACGACACCGCCATCAACGGTGGGCAATAGGGCCGTATGAGCAATGTCGATTCTGCGAACACACAGCAAACCAAAGACACACATCAGCATCTATCCAATTGCTGGAGGGCCCGCTGCAATGCAGTCCTTCGGTTGGCAAAACGGACAGCCCATACTCCGCCCGCTTCCGTTTCGCGCGTTCAGGGGAGAAATCCTGGCGGCATCAGCCAACCGGGGGGCTGCAGTGCAGCGACCCAAGTCTTCGAGTCTGCGTTCGGTGCCGGTTGCATCGCCCAGCCCGATGTCCACTGAATCATTCAGTCATCAGCCGGTGATGCTCGATGAGATCATCGAACTTTTTAAGACTGTTCCCGCTGGGTGGATAGTTGATGCGACTCTTGGTGGGGCAGGACACACGCGGGCGATTCTCGATGCGTGCCCAAATCTCTCTGTTATTGGTATCGATCAGGACGAAAATGCGATCAAGGCGGCTTCTGCTCGGCTCGCCACCTATGGTGCCCGAGCACGAGTTGTACGCGCACGATTTGATCAACTTGCTCAAGTACTGAGCGACCAAGGCATTGAAAGTGTCAGTGGGGTTCTGTTTGATCTCGGTGTCTCGTCACATCAGTTCGACACGGCTGAGCGTGGATTCAGCTATCGCACCGAAGCTCCGCTTGATATGCGGATGAATACTTCGGCCGAGCGCTCTGCTGACGTGGTTGTTAACAACTACGAAGTTGCTGATCTGGAGCGAATCATTCGCGAGCACTCAGATGAACGCTTTGCTGGACGAATTGCACGTGCGATTGTGGCAGCGCGCCCAGTGCGAACGACAACTGAACTTGCAGCGATTGTTGCGTCGGCAATTCCAGCACCGGCACGGCGCCGTGGCGGTAACCCAGCGAAAAGGACTTTTCAGGCACTGCGTATTGAAGTCAATGCAGAGCTGGAGATACTCGAGCCTGCTCTGGTTCAGGCAGTTGATTCACTCGCCCCTGGTGGTCGCATTGCTGTTCTTTCCTACCACTCAGGCGAGGATCGAATTGCGAAATCAGTTCTTCGTGCGGCGGAGTCAGGCGGTTGTACTTGCCCAGTCGGTTTGCCCTGTGGTTGTGGTGCTACGCCGACCCTTAAGCGGGTGCGCGTCGCCGCCAAGGCATCAATGCAAGAGCAGAAGGCAAATCCACGATCAACATCTGCTCGTCTTCGCGCCGCAGAGAAGCTCATGAAGGCGCAGGGCCTCTGATGGCTATGCCACTGCGCAACGAGCCTCTTCAGCACCTTGATAAAGAGGTTGAAGCGCCATCACGCCGTCCACAACTCACGCTCATTCGCACTGGCAATGCGATTGCGGCACGACGGGCCCTTGCCCTGGTGGGTGGGCTGTGTCTTGCCTTTATTGGAATTGTCGCATTCGAGGCAAACATCGCGAGTGGGCAAATGGAGCTCGACAAATTGAACAAGACCGTGAGCATGGCTCGTGATCACTACGAGGAGTTGCGCCAAGAACGTGCAATGTTGCACGCTCCAGACGTTCTACGCACCGCTGCCGAGAAATCAATGATGCTTCTCGCGCCAGCGATCAAGTTCCTCAATGTAGAGAAGTCGGTGGTGGCGGTTGTTGACGAAGCAATCAGTGACATGGATGCACGGTTTGCGGACCCACCGTCATCGACACTTGATGAATTTGGCCACATCAAGATGACGCTAAAGGGCAGGGGTTAAATGTCCGATCGCAACTCTTCAATGGCGGATCGCAAGGCCCGTGCATTACGTAATGCGAAAGTGCCGACATCGACTCGGGTCGTTCCTCGTGCAACGACGCAGCGTAAGCGTCGTCCGGTAACACCGGGGCGCCCATCGGTCCGTAAAACAACGCAGTCCGCACCGCGAGCAACAAAAACGGGGCGAGAACTTCTCACCCAGCAGCGAATGAAAAAGACGTTCTTTGTTTGTTTTGCGTTGCTATTTGTTGTGTTCTTGCGAGTCGGCTATTTGCAAGTTGTGAAGGCTGATCATTATCAGCAGGCGAGCCTTGATCAACGGTTGCGCAACAACACAATTAAGGCTGACCGTGGTGTCATTTTCGATCGTGACGGTAACGAACTTGCACTTTCTGTACCGAGTGTGACTGTTTTTGCGGACCCAACATATGTGGTTGATCCAATAACAACCGCGTCAACACTTGCGTCGGTGCTTCGCCTGACTCCAAAAGAAGAAAAAGCGCTCGCCAAAGAACTCGCTGCAACTGATGACAACTTTGTCTACGTAGCAAGACAACTAAACGAAGACATGGCTGAGGCGGTTACGGCACTCAATCTTGCTGGGATCTACTCGTATTCAGAGCCAACTCGTGTCGTGGCTGGAGAAGTGGCACGGAACATCATTGGTCGCACCGATCCCGATGGCATCGGAATATCGGGTCTCGAATCGCAGTTTGATGAGGTGCTGACGGGTGTTGATGGCCGACAAGTGATTGAGCGCGACAGTGACGGGCGTTCCATTCCGTCCACAAGGTCAATCGAGCGGGAGCCCGAAGCCGGGCAAGATCTCGTGCTCACAATCAATAGGTCAATGCAGTTCCAGACCGATGCAGCTTTGCTCCAGCGTGTCGCTGAGCTGAAGGCCCGTGGCGGAAACGCAATTGTGATGAATTCCAAGACTGGTGAGATCTATGCGATCTCGAGCATCCGCCGGCTCGACACGGGTGTTTACACAACTTCGCCGGGCAACTTGTCGGCGGTTGAAGCATACGAACCCGGCTCTGTGGCAAAAGTGATCAGTGTCGCAGCGGCAATCAACGAAAATCGTGTGACTGACAAGAGTGTGTTCTCGGTGCCGGGATGGCAGCGATTCGATGACTTCACGATTCGGGACGCCTTCCCTCACGACCTCCAGCAAATGACAGTTCGCGAGATTCTTACTCAATCATCGAACCTTGGAACAGTGCTAATCAGCCAAGAAATTCCCACTGAGACTCTCTACTCATACATCAAATCTTTCGGTTTTGGAGCAAAGACTGATCTCAATTTCCCCAACGAGAGCGCGGGTCTATTGCGTGATGTTGAGGACTGGCGAGGCACGGAGAAGCTCACCGTCGCTTATGGTTACGGTTTCGCAACAACCTCACTGCAGTTGGTGGCGGCGGTCAACGTCATTGCCAATGGAGGAGAATACGTGGCACCAAAACTTGTCAAAGCCACAATTGATGGCGACGGAAACGTTAAGGACACAGCACCTTCAGAAACACACCGAGTGCTCACTCCAAGCACTTCAAGCATGATGTTGTCAATCATGAAAGATGTGGTTTGTTTAGGTACGGGAACCCGTGCCCAAGTTGAACTAATGAATGTTGCGGGCAAAACCGGCACGGGATACAAGGTGCAACAAAACGGCACCTACAACACGAACGACGGTGGCCGTAAATACTTCGCATCATTTGTGGGTTTCTTTCCAGCAGAGAATCCTGAAGTAACGATCTTGGTTTCAATTGATGAACCAGATCCGAGCTCCCAGGACCGTTTCGGTGGTACCGCAGCAGCGCCAGCATTCGCACGTCTGGCTCAGGTGGCCATTCGTGAACTGCAGATTCAGCCAACTACAAATCACGATGGCTGCCCAGCAAATGTTGAAGTTGTGGGACACTGATGCCGATTTCAATCGTTGACCTACCGAGTATCGCTGGATTTGAAGCCACAAACTCAGGTGGAGACGTACGAATTTTGGATGTCAGCCACACCACAAACAACATTCCTGCCGAATCATTATTCTGCTGTGTTCGTGGTGCTTCGGTTGACGGGCACGATTTTGCAGCTGATGCACTTGGTTCTGGCGCAGTTGCTCTGATGGTAGATCGCTTGCTTCCGCTAGACGTACCGCAACTTCGAGTTGCAGATGTTCGTCGTTGTATGGCGCTTTCAGCTTCAGCCGTACACGGCTTTCCATCACACGAACTGCAGGTCGTGGGAATTACTGGAACAAATGGCAAGACCACAACGGCTCACATGCTTGGGGCGATTCTCTCAGCGGCAAATGTGCGTAATCAGGTAGCCGGGACATTGAGCGGAGTGCGTACGACACCTGAAGCTACCGATCTTCAGCGCACCTTGCGGTCTTGGCATGAAGACGGTGGTCAGGCGTACGTGATGGAAGTGTCGTCGCATGCGCTTCATCAAGATCGTGTCCTCGGTACAAGGTTTGCAGTCGGCATCTTCACCAATCTCGGTATTGATCACCTCGATTACCACGGCACTGTTGAGGCCTACTTTGCAGCCAAAGCACGTTTGTTTACGACGGGGATGACGGACCGTTCAGTAATCAACCGTGATGATGTCCACGGTCAACAATTGCTCGATGTGGTCGGGTCTTCGGCTGTGGCTTTCGGATTAAATGATGCAACCGATGTAATCGTTGGGCCAGAGTCTGTGCGGTTCACCTGGTCGGGTATCGCAATGCGCATACCGATGGGAGGAAATTTCAACCTTTCGAATGCGCTTGCTGCTGCCACTGCGGCGCGTGAGCTTGGAATTGAGGTTGATGCAATTGCTGAAGGACTCGCATCAATGCAACCAGTTCGGGGTCGTCTTGAGTCAGTTGCTAACGACCGGGGCATCGTCGTGCTCATTGATTACGCGCACACCGCCGATGCCCTCGAGCGGGTGCTTACTTCGGTTCGCACTTCAATGGGGAGCCATGGAAAATTGACAGTGGTTTTTGGCTGTGGTGGTGACCGAGATGCAAGCAAGCGCGGCCCAATGGGTGCTGTCGCATCACGACTTGCTGACCGAGTGATTTTGACCGCGGATAATTCACGCAGCGAGGACACATCTTCAATCATCAATCAGATTTTGAGTGGCATCACGTCGAAGGAAAGTGCTGCTCGAGTTGCACAAATTTTGGATCGTGAAGAAGCGATCGCTGCTGCCATTACCGCCTCTGCGCACGGTGATGTGGTGGTGGTCGCCGGTAAGGGCCACGAGACAACACAGGAAATTGCCGGTCGAGTCACCGATTTCGATGATGCCGCAGTCGCACGCAGAATTCTGGCGGCAGGGAAATGATCGCAGTTTTCATTGCTGGGGCCACTGCGATGGTGCTTTCGTTGTTGGGAACCAAGGGTGTAATCACCTTTTTCCGCAACAAGGGCAAAGGTCAGCCAATTCTTGGCAAGGAAGATCTCGGCCCCGAGCACCATATGTCCAAGCAGGGGACACCGACCATGGGTGGCATCGCAATCATCATTGCGGCTCTGATTGGGTGGCTCGCAGCACACGTGCTCCGGGACGGAATCGCATTCTCGGATCAGGCGATGATCATCTGGGTGACGATTCTCGTCATGGCAGTGATGGGTTTTCTTGATGACTACATGAAGGTTGTGAAGTCTCACAACCGCGGCATTCTCTGGAAAAAGAAGGGCTATATAACGCTCGGCTTGGCTGTTATTTGTCTCACATGGCTGACCATGTCCACCGGAGTTAGTCGTACGCTTTCATTCACGCGAGCCGATTCACCTGGTTGGGAACTGCCGTGGTGGGTGTGGGTGATCTGGACCGCGATCATGGTTTGGAGTACCGCCAATGCAGTGAACGTGACCGACGGCCTCGATGGTCTTGCCGCTGGCTCTGGTGTCTTTGGATTCCTGGCATTCACAGTTATCTCTTATTGGGCATTTAGAAATCCCGATCTATATAACCTTGTTAATCCGCTCGACCTTGCGGTGTTGTCGGCGGCATTTGCGGGAGCGTGCGGTGGCTTCCTTTGGTACAACGCTGCGCCCGCAAAGGTATTCATGGGTGATGTTGGGGCTCTTGGTATTGGCGCAGCACTCGGCATGCTCGGAGTCTCGACTAATACGCATCTGCTTTTGCCATTGATCTGCGGTATCAACGTGATCGAAGCGGGCTCGGTTGCAATTCAGATGGGTGTGTTCAAGGCTTCGGGGCGTAAGCGTCGACTATTCAAGATGTCGCCTGTCCATCATCACTTTGAGCTTTCTGGATGGCCAGAGACAACCGTGATTATCCGTTTCTGGATCATCCAAGGAATCTGTGTTGCAACGGCACTCGCATTGTTTATCGGTGACTTCACAAATCAGGTGCGTTGATGTCGAAGGTTTTGGTTTACGGGCTTGCGATTACTGGTTCAAGTGTGATTCGTGCGTTGTTAAAACGCGGATACGCGCCCATCTGCCTGGACGATCGCGAAACTACAGAAAACCGATCAACCGCGGAGAGTCTTGGTATTGACGTTGAGTTCGCGCCATCGGTAGAGCGCATCGGTGCTCTTGTGGCGGAGTGCGATTTTGTTGTGCCAGCTCCAGGACTACGCGAGTCGCACCCAGTACGCATTCAGGCTGCGCGGCAAGGAAAAAACTGCGTGAGCGAACTCGATCTTGCCTATGAGTGGGAGAGTGCGCGTGAAGGTGGCGCGCGACCGATGATCGCAATCACCGGAACTGATGGCAAGACCACAACTGTTGCACTCACCGCGCAGATCGTTCGCGAATCCGGAAAGACGGTTGTTGAAGCAGGCAATACCGACATTCCGTTGGTGGAAGCAATCGACCGCGACGATGTTGATGTTTTCGTGGTGGAGTGTTCAAGTTTTCGACTGGCCACGATCAAGAAGTTCCGTGCCACGGCAGCGACTTGGCTGAATTTTTCGCCGGACCATCTTGACTGGCACGATTCGCTCTCCTCGTATCGTGCCGCCAAAGAGCAGATCTGGCGCAACAATCTGGCAAGTGACGTGGTGGTCTACCCAGCAAACACACCCGAGATCGCGAACTTCGCAGCCGGTGTGTTGGGAAGAAAAGTTGGATTCGGTTTGGGTGGGGAGTATTCGGTTGGATCTGGAGCGTTGATGGCGCGCGGTGAAACAATCGTGAGTGTCGCAGAAATGTGGCGGGCACTTCCTCACGACATCGATGATTCGTTAGCGGCGTGTGCATTAGCAATTGAATCTGGACAGGCGAGTATCGCCGATGCCGAACGTGCGCTGCGGAACTTCACGCCGCCGCACCACAGGATTGAGTTCATCGCCGACGACAATGGTGTGACCTGGTATGACGATTCAAAAGCAACATCACCTCATGCGGCGAGGGCTGCCATCCGCTCGTTTGCTTCGGTTGTGTTGATCGCGGGGGGACGCAACAAGGATCTCGACCTTGGTGAGCTTGTGCATGAAGCGGACCACATCAAAGCAGTTGTGGCCACCGGGGAAGGCATCGAGGCACTCACTGCGGTATTCAAAGGCGTCCGGGAAGTGCATCCAGCTCACTCGATGATTGATGCAGTTCGCACAGCTCGGGAATTAGCAAGCAATGGCGACACAGTTCTTCTTTCGCCAGCATGCACAAGTTTTGACTGGTATCGCAATTACAGCGAGCGCGGTGATGACTTTGTTCGTTGCGTGCGTGAAGTTCTGAGTCAGCAAAGCAAGGAGAACCAAAAGTGAGCACACCAATCTTTGATGTCACAGGTGAGATTTACCGCCCGGCGGCACCGTACCGCACAGTGGCCGATCGACGTCGTGAGATGCTTGACAAAGTTGGGCTCATCAAGCAGCGCAACCTTGCGACCAACGCTCCGAGTATGGCCTTTTATGCGATCCTCATAGCTGCGGGAGTCCTCGTAATGCTTGGGCTGGTGATGGTTCTTTCTGCTTCTTCGGTGACGTCACTGCACGCAGGTGACTCTCCGTGGAGACTCTTTGGACGTCAGTGCATCTGGGCGGTCTTTGGCTTGGCCTGTGGAGTGGTCGCCTACCGCACGCCGTACACAGCGTGGCGCAAATTTGTTGGTCCACTGCTCCTTGTTTCGTACATTCTCATGCTGGCTCCGTTCTCACCGATGGGTATTTCCGTCAACGGTGCGAGGGCATGGATCGGTTTTGGGGCTTTCACCATCCAGCCATCAGAGATTCTGAAACTTGCGGTACTGCTTTACTGTGCAGACATCCTTCAGCGTCGCCAAAAAGAAATTCATGACATCAAGCGAACGATGATTCCCTGCCTGGCAATCATGGGCTTTGCTTCATTTCTAAGCTTCATCCAAAAAGACCTCGGAACCGCGATCGTGTTTGCGGCAATCATGATCGGCGTGATGATGATGGCTGGTATTCGCGCACGCAATATTGCTGGCGTCGCATTTATGTCTGGGCTCGCTGGTGTGGCTTTGGCAATGACCGATGATCGACGCCGGATGCGGTTCACCGCGTTTTTAAATCTTGAAGACAACAAGGGTCATTACGCCTATCAGGTGTACCAGTCAATCCTCTCAATCTCGAATGGCGGGGTTACTGGGGCAGGCATTGGTCAAGGCACGGGCAAGTGGGGCTATGTTCCACTCGCACACAGCGACTTCATCTTTGCGATCATCGCTGAGGAACTCGGTTTGGCCGGTGTGGTTGTAATCCTTGGTGGATTCCTTGCTCTTGCATTCTTCGGCTTCCAAGCTGCGATCAGCGCTCGTGACCACTTCAGCGCACTTCTTGCTGGTGGCATCACTTTCTGGTTCGTGATTCAAGCGATCATCAATATCGGTGGGGTATCTGGTTTGATCCCCGTGACAGGCCTCACACTGCCATTGATTTCCTATGGCGGAAGCTCGTTGCTGGTCTCAATGACAGCGATTGGTTTGTTGCTACAGGTTGCACGAAATATGCGGGTGTCCTGACCCGCGGTGCAATGCGTGTCACGATATTTGCGTGGGTAAGCGCGTGGTCCGTGAGGGCGGTCGTTTGATAGTTGTCACTGGAGGTGGCACTTCGGGTCACGTCGTCCCTGCGATAGCAATATTTGAGTCCCTGCAGGACATTGGCTACGACAAGAGCGAGCTTCATTATTTCGGTACCGAACGAGGGATTGAAACTCGTTTGATACCGCCAACAGGCGTGAAAGCGACTTTTCTTCCGGTTAGTGGTCTACAGCGCTCACTGAGCCTGGATGGCATCTTGCGCAATTTAAAGATGATTCCGCGCCTGCTTGTTTCTCTCAAGCGAAGTCTTGAATGGGTGAAAGCGAACCAACCGCAGGCCGTTGTCGCAGTCGGCGGATATGCATCAGTGCCCTTGAGCTTGGTTGCAGTCCTGAAAGGTATCCCACTAGTTGTCGTGTGTTACGAAGCGACTCCTGGTCTGGCAACACGAATTCTCGCGAGGAGAGCTGTTGCTACGGCTGTGTCGGGCAATGATCTTTCTCTGCCGCATGCTGTTCGCGCCGGCGCTCCCGTGAGACGGGAATTGCGCAAACTGGACCGGGCTGCCACTGCTAACGCTGCTCGTGAACGTCTGGGTGTTGAATCCGATGAATTTTTTGTGGTTGCGGTGGGCGGATCTCTTGGTTCAAAGGCAATCAATGAGGCGTTTGTAGACGCAACGGAGATCTTGGATCTAGGTGCTGATACTGCTGGACAGTATGTATTTCGCCATGTTGCAGGTGCTCGATTTCTTGAATCCCACCGCATGCCCGAATTGGGTACCTCTCGGTACACCGTGGTCGGTTACGAAGATTTGATGGTCGACGTCTTGGCGGCAGCTGATGTGCTGATCACGCGGGCGGGCGCCTCCACACTTGCAGAAGTCGTAACAGTTGGAGTTCCCGCGATCGTTGTTCCATGGCCCCAGGCAACAGAAAACCATCAGTTGCACAATGCCAAGTTATTGGCAGCAGAGAATGCCGTTGTTGTACTTGAGGAGTCAGATCTAACCGGACGCTCTCTTGCTGTGGAGATTGAAGCACTCCGCAGGGACCACCAACGCCGAGAGCAACTAACCCGTAATGCGCGTGAGCTTGGGGCTCAACATCGATCGGATTCACTCGCACGCCTGATTGCAACTGTCGCCGAGTCGGGGTCATTGAATGTCGGTGAATCATGAACCCGGTTGATCTTTCGCAAAGGCGGCGCATCCATGTGATCGGAATCGCCGGACCCGGAATGAGTGCACTCGCTACTGTTCTCGCCGAAATGGGTCACCATGTGACGGGAAGTGATTTGCGAGATTTGCCTGTTCTGGATCGCGTGCGCAAAGCCGGTGCCAAAGTTTTGATCGGCCACGATGCAACTGCAGTTGATGGGGCTGACTACGTGGTGGCTTCAAGCATCATCCCCGAGAGCAATATCGAATGGGAAGCGGCTGGTTCAAAGGGCATAGCTCGGGTCCGGAGAGCGGAAATGCTCGCTGGAGTGTGCGCTCGCGCGAAAGCTGTGGCAGTTGCGGGCACGCATGGCAAAACAACTTCATCAGCAATGCTTGCGCTCGTACTGACTGAGGCCGACATGAATCCTTCGTTTCTGATTGGTGGGGACATTCCAGGGTTTGTCAGCGGTTCAGATGAACTCACGAGCGCGCGGTGGTCGGGTGGGGAGTATTTCGTAGTAGAGGCCGACGAAAGTGACGGCACTCATTCCCATTTACCTGTTTATGCATCTGTTGTGACAAACATTGACACTGACCATTTGGATCATTTTGGAAGTTTTGAAGCGATTAAGGAAAGTTTTGCCGCGTTTATTCAGGCGTCAAGTAAAGCGGTTGTGAATGTTGATGACCCTGACCTCGCTGTAATTGCCAACGGCATGGCCGTCACCACGTGCGGCTTTTCTGAACGCGCTGACTACAAGGGCTCGTCACTGACCCTCGGCGGGGGACAAGTGAAGTTTCGTGTTCAGAATGCGTTGCTCGGTACCTACTCGGTGACCTTGAACGTCATCGGTGCTCACAATGCAGCGAATGCACTCGGTGTATTTGCGCTCGCCTGCGAACTCGGGGTGGATCCAAACATTGCCGTCAAGGCTTTAAGTAAATACCAGGGTGCACTTCGGCGATGTGAAGCGCGGGGTGAAGCGAACGGCGCAGAGCTTGTAGACGACTACGCCCACTTGCCCGCAGAAATCGCAGCGGTGCTTGGAGCAATGCGTGCTGACCGCCAAATCCAAGGCCGATTAATTGCCGTGTTTCAACCGAATCGTTTCAATCGCATGGCGGTGATGTCGCATGAATATGCCAACGCGTTCAAAGCTGCTGACATCGTTTACATCAATAACGTGTATTCCTCGGGAACCACCTTCATCGAAGGAGTTACGGGTCAGCTTGTTGTCGATGCGGTCCTCGCCGTAAATCCTGACACCCGGATTCAATACATTGAGTCACGAGATGAACTCGTGGATGCTGTTGCTGCCGAGTTGCGTGAGGGCGATGTTTGCGTGTCTATGGGTTGTGGCGATATCGAGCATTTCCCGACCCAGCTGATCGCAAAGGTTAAACAGTGATCGACCGCAAGTTCGCCGAACGCCACTTTGGTTCGCGGGTTGAATTCGACTCCGAACTCGGAACGCTGACCACATACCGAGTTGGTGGATTGGCTGCAGCTGCAGTCCATCCGAGTGGAACGCGCGATTTGGACGAGATCTCAGAATATTTACTTGCGACGCAATGCCCGATTTTGATTGTGGGCCGCGGAAGCAATCTCCTAATTGCAGACACCGGTTTTGACGGTCTTGCAGTTTTCACCGATGCGTTGCCAGAGGTTCTCGAAGTGGTCGACGCGACGGTATCGGCGCCAGAACTGCGAGTCAGCGCCAATACTTTGTTGCCTGTGCTTGCGCGGCGTAGCGCGGCACTTGGCTTGTGCGGACTCGAGTGGGCAGTTGGGGTGCCAGGCACGGTTGGGGGAGCTGTACGCATGAACGCTGGTGGGCACGGTAGCGATATTGCTGCATCACTCGTGCGTGTGAGTCTCTTTGACATCGCCGCGGGGACACTGTCCCAAGTTGATGCTCATGAGCTAGGGCTTCGATTTCGAGGGAGTCGACTTCGCCCTACCGAGCTCATAATCGACGCGATATTTAGTGTCACTGCGTGCAATCCATCCGAGGCTTCCAAGACGATTGACGAGATTGTTCATTGGCGCCGTGAACACCAGCCAGGTGGGCAAAACGCAGGATCTGTTTTTGTTAACCCGCGTCCTGGTGAACTCTCAGCGGGTGAGTTGATTGACAGTCTCGGGTTGCGCGGCCACAGGATTGGTAGCGCAGAAGTGTCGACCAAGCATGCAAATTTCATTCAGGCCGATCCGCAAGGCAGTGCCAATGATGTGGTCAAACTCATGGCGCATGTGCGCAAAGAGGTGCAGGACCGAGCCGGCATTGATTTGCGCAGCGAAATTCGGCTCGTGGGCTTTTCTGCAGACATGACCAGTGCGGCCGGCGGTGCTGTGTAAGCCTTGGTCTTGACTTTTCAAGCATCACACCATGACCAATTTCGAAGATTCTGAACACAATCTCGTGGATTCTTCTTCCGACATTTCCCCAGAAGTGTTGGAAGAGCTCTCCGCCGTGTTTGGCAATACTCCGGTTGTTGGTGCCAAAACGGTTGCCCAGGATGAATCAACGCCGAGTCCGGCTGTATCTAATGCGCCGAGTCCGGCTGTATCCAATGTGCCCGATCCTTCGGCGACAATCCCCATTGCAACCGAACTCGCAGATGACTCCGCACTCCGCCTTGGCTCGACTGACCCCGTAGGTGACATTGTCTATCTTGACGACACAACGCTAAGTGGGGGTGGTACCAACCGCGATGACACTGAAGCCACAGAAGTACGAGTCGTTGCTGGCGGTTTTTTCATTCGGCTACTGCGACGCTTTGACCCAAGGCGCAAGCGGGGTCGCAGATCAATCGCTTGGATGGCACTTGCGCTCGCCACGGGATTTGTGGCTATTGGAATCGTTGTTGTTGCTACAACGCCGCTGCTATCGGTTTCCACAGTGCGCATAGAGGGCGCGACGTACACGAATCAAGAGACTCTCGATGAAGTAACCAAGATGCTGAAAGGTGATGCGATTCTTACTCTTGATACTGGTCCCGCACTCGAAGTCCTCGAAAGCGACCCCTGGGTTCGAGAGGCATCAATTGACACCAAATTTCCAAACACGGTCGTGATCGATATCGCAGAACGCACACCACGAGTGTGGTTTCGCAGCACGGATGAAAAGTTCCGCATAATTGACGAAGAGGGGCGAGTGTTAGCAGTAACGACCGGGCAGCCCACCGGGTATCTCGAAGTCACAGGCCTCGCACCGAACGTGGCGCCCGGGAGTGTCGCGCCCGATGTTTACACCGCGGCTGCGCAGTTATCGATGTCCATGCCCGACGAGCTGGCCTCAAAAGTTGCCCGCTTTGGTGTGACCACCGCGGGCGATATCACCCTCAGCCTGCAATCGGGGGCCCTGATCAAATTTGGTGCCCCTAATGACATTCGTCAGAAATTGATTTCGGTCGTCGTGGTGTTAAGACGCCCTGAGTCCGAAAAGCTGGTCTTAATTGATGTTTCTGCAGGTGAGGTAGTCGTCAAATAGCCCATATTCAGGTTCACCAGAATTCGGCTTTTCCAGAGTTAGGTGCGCATGTGGCCTCGCTGGATGTGGAAACATCTATACCCAAACCGAGAAGCGGAGGTTTCGCCAATGGGCGGCGCACCACAGAACTATCTGGCAGTGATAAAGGTCATCGGCGTTGGCGGCGGTGGCGTCAATGCAGTCAACCGAATGATCGACGCTGGTTTGCGCGGCGTTGAGTTTGTTGCGATCAACACCGATGCGCAAGCACTCATCTTGAGTGACGCCGATGTGAAGTTAGACATTGGTCGGGAGTTAACCCGTGGCCTTGGAGCTGGTTCTGATCCAGAAGTTGGCCGCGAGGCTGCTGAAGCTAATCGTGATGAGATCGAAGAGATGATCTCTGGGGCCGACATGGTGTTCGTAACTGCTGGCGAAGGTGGCGGAACTGGAACAGGTGCCGCACCCGTAATTGCAGAAATTGCCAAGGCAATGGGGGCGCTCACAATTGGTGTTGTAACCCGACCGTTTGCTTTTGAGGGTCGTCGTCGCGCCACGCAGGCCGAAGCCGGTATCCAGAAGTTGAAAGAAAAAGTGGACACCCTCATCGTGATTCCCAACGATCGACTGATCTCGATGTCCAATGACAAGACCAGCGTGATCAATGCGTTCAAGATGGCAGACGAAATTCTCATGCAGGGTGTCTCGGGTATCACCACTCTCATCACCACACCGGGCCTAATTAACACCGACTTTGCGGACGTGAAGATGGTCCTACAGAACGCTGGATCAGCGCTCATGGGAATCGGTCAGGCAAGTGGCGACAACCGCGCCGTGATTGCGGCCAAGGCTGCCATCTCATCGCCGCTGGTCGAAGCAGCAATTGATGGAGCACGCGGAATCGTGCTCAACATCACTGGCCCATCAAGTATGGGCTTGTTCGAGATGAACGAAGCCGCCGAAATTGTTCATGCGGTTGCTCACCCTGATGCAAACATCATCTTTGGCACGGTCGTCGACGATGAAATGGGCGACGAGGTCAAGGTCACTGTCATCGCTGCTGGCTTTGAGCGTTGGGACGGTGGTCAAGCGTCTTCTGGCGGTCGCTCAACTCTGCGCGCAGTTAGCGAAAAGCCGAGCTCAAGCTTGAAGGACATCTTTAGTGATAACGATGGTCCAAGTGACGGCGACGATGACGACGACTTTGATGTGCCGTCGTTTCTCAAGTAACGGCCAATGATCAACCCCGCGCAGGTCGCGGAAAATTACGAGCGTGTCCGCTCAGAGATTGTCGCAATCGCTGGAGCGCAGCGGGCGGAGACAATTCGAATTGTCGCAGTCACAAAAACCCATGGCGTGGAGGCCGCAATTGCTGCAGCCGAGTGCGGCTGTGACGCAATCGGTGAGAACTACGCCCAAGAGGCGGTGTCTAAATTTACGGATACCAAGCCCTTGCCGCTGCACTTCATTGGGCACGTGCAATCGAACAAGGTCCGCTCACTCGCACCGATAGTGGACGTGTGGCAAACAGTCGACTCTGCAGGTTTGGCGCGCGAGATCGCCAAACGCGCCCCAGGTGCTCAAGTGATGCTGCAGGTGAATATCTCTGGTGAGGGGTCGAAATCTGGGTGCACACCAGGCGAAGTCGAAGACCTGTTGGCACTGTGTGTTGATCTAGGTGTCAATGCGACTGGGCTCATGACGATCGCGCCCCTTGGCGCCGGCAGTGTGGCCACGGGGCAGTGCTTTAAATCCCTTCGATCGTTGGCCAACACCTTGGGCTTGGCGGACTGTGCGATGGGTATGAGTTCTGACTTCACGATTGCAGTTGCCGAAGGTGCCACCGTGCTGCGACTTGGAACAGTCCTTTTCGGCGCAAGGTGATGCCACTTCCACCTATATTTCGTGCATTAGCCTTACAGCGGAAAGGAGGTAGTCCCACATGAGCATTTGGAAGAAGGCGATGGATTATCTCGGCCTTAACCCTGATGATGTCTATGAGGACTACGAGCCTTCGGCGGAAATGGAGCGCCCGACCCGTGCTGCGCGCCCTGAGCCGGGTCGTGTTGACTACACCGATGATGCGAGTCGCCCCACGGTGCGTCCGATGCGCGAGGCCGATAGTGGAGCAGTGCGCCGAATCAGTAGCGAAGACTCCGGTGCGGCGTTGCGCCCGGTTGGAGTTCGCACCACATCGGGTGTGAAACCTCTGCCACAGCCAGGCGAACCCGTGACTGTGAAGCCTCGGCGTTTTGATCAAGCGCAGGAAGTTGCCGATCGCTTACGCGAGGGACAACCCGTGATCATGAATCTTGAAGGTGTCGATCGTGAGATTTCGCGTCGACTCGTCGATTTCGCTAGCGGAGTTTGCTACGGAGTCGGTGGCACGATGGAAAAAGTCGCCGTTGGCGTTTTCTTGCTGAAGCCACCTGCCCGTTCGCAGGACAGCTACCAGCGCTGATTATTGATGGAACTTCTCTGTCTCATTTGCCAGTTGTATGTGCTGGCGATTTTTGGCCGGGTGATTCTTTCGTGGTTTCCATTGTCCAGAGGCGGTGTTGCAGAACAGGTGAATAACAAACTCCTGTTGGTGACCGAACCCTTGCTTGGCCCCATTAGGCGTGTAATGCCGCGCATGGGAATGCTTGACCTTTCACCATTGATTGCGTTGTTGTTTATCCAGATCGTGGTGATGCGACTTCTGCTTGGTTGTTCTTAGTAGCCGCAGTCTGCTGGAATACCTCAAGAGGAACCCATGCCGTACCCGAACGTTGAACCACAGCCGAACTTTCCTGCATTGGAAGAGGACGTGCTCAACTATTGGGCAGGGGATGGGACCTTTCAGGCATCGATCGAAGCCCGCGAAGCGGGTCCCAAAGGTGAAAACGAGTTTGTCTTCTATGACGGACCACCATTCGCTAATGGTTTGCCACACTACGGACACCTTCTCACCGGATACGTGAAAGATGCTGTGCCGCGTTACCAAACAATGCGTGGCAAGCGAGTCGAGCGTCGGTTCGGTTGGGATTGTCACGGACTCCCCGCCGAAGTTGAAGCTGAAAAAGAACTCGGGGTTTCTGGGCATCCCGGCATCACCGAATTTGGGATTGACAAGTTCAACGCTGCGTGCCGCACAAGTGTGTTGCGTTACACAGACGAGTGGGAACGCTACGTAACTCGACAAGCGCGTTGGGTTGACTTCGAAAATGATTACAAGACCCTCGACGTGACCTACATGGAAAGTGTCATGTGGGCATTTCGCACGCTGTGGGACAAGGGTCTCATCTATGAGGGGTTCCGTGTGTTGGCGTATTGCTGGCGCTGTGAAACACCGCTCTCAAACACCGAGACCCGAATGGACGACGTGTACCGCGATCGTCAAGACCCCGCCTTGACCGTGTGGTTTCAATTGGAAAACGGTTTACGCCTTCTGGTGTGGACCACAACTCCGTGGACGCTTCCGTCCAATCTTGCGCTTGCAGTTAATCCAGATCTTGACTACGCAGTTGTCACTCATTCAGACGGCCACGATTACGTGATCGGCGAGGCACGACTCTCGGCTTATGAGCGCGAACTCGGTGAAGTCGAAAGTCCTCGGACGATCAAGGGTCATGAATTAGTGGGGATGAAATACGCACCGATGTTTTCGTACTTCACGAGTACGGAAAATGCATTTCAGGTGATCGGTGCGGAGTTTGTCTCGGCCGAGGACGGAACGGGAATCGTCCACTTGGCACCAGGATTCGGTGAAGATGACCAAACAACATGTCAGTCTGCGAATATTCCGACGATTTGTCCGATGGATGAGCACGGTCAGTACACGGCAGAGGTAACAGATTGGTCTGGTCGGCACGTTTTTGAGGCCAACACAGATGTGATCCGGCATCTAAAGGAAACTGGCGTTGTTGTTCGTCACGACACTTACAATCACTCATACCCGCACTGTTGGCGTTGTGCTGAGCCGCTCGTTTACCGCGCTATGTCGTCGTGGTTTGTCAAAGTCACTGCAATCAAAGATCGCATGCTCGAACTGAACCGCGAGATCACTTGGGTGCCTGAGCACCTACAGGACGGTTCATTCGGAAAATGGCTGGCCAACGCGCGCGACTGGGCGATAAGCCGAAACCGGTTCTGGGGCTCACCCATTCCAGTGTGGAAAAGCGACGACCCGAACTATCCACGAATCGATGTTTACGGAAGTATTCAACAATTACAGGACGATTTCGGTATGGATGTAACCGATCTTCATCGTCCTCAGATTGATGATCTCGTCCGACCCAATCCAGACGATCCGACCGGTAAGTCAATGATGCGACGCGTCCCCGAGGTTCTGGATTGCTGGTTTGAAAGTGGGTCGATGCCCTTTGCCCAAGTGCATTATCCGTTTGAGAATCAAGAGTGGTTCGAGAACCACTACCCAGGTGACTTCATTGTTGAGTACATCGGTCAAACCCGCGGCTGGTTCTACACATTGCACGTGCTCGCAACCGCTCTCTTTGATCGTCCTGCATTTGCGAACTGTGTCAGCCACGGAATTGTGCTCGGTGACGATGGCCAAAAGATGTCAAAGAGCCTTCGCAACTATCCCGATCCGATGAAGGTGTTTGACACCTACGGGGCCGATGCAATGCGTTGGTATTTGCTGTCCTCTTCGATTCTCCGTGGGGGAGATTTCTCGGTGACTGAATCAGGCATTAAGGAAACTGTGCGCCAGATTCTTCTACCGATGTGGAACTCCTGGTACTTCCTCACTTTGTACGCGAATGCAGAGAACCGTGAAGGCCAGTTGAACCTTTCAAGTGATCATGTAATGGATCGTTATATCTTTGCGAAAGCCTCCGAGCTTGTTGCGTCGACCACTCGCACCATGGACGCTAATGATCTTTTTGGAGCATGTTCGGAGGTGCGCTCATTCCTTGACGCTCTAACGAACTGGTACATCCGACGCAGTCGCGATCGGTTTTGGGCTGGTGATCAGGACGCAATTAATACCCTTCACTCCGTAATGCACATTCTGTGTCGAGTTACCGCCCCAATGCTTCCGCTTACTTCAGAAGTCATCTTTCGAGGGCTGACCGGAGCACGAAGTGTGCATCTCGAATCTTGGCCTGACGCAGTTGACCTGCCGAATGATGTGCATCTGGCAAAGACCATGGACGCGGTACGCGACGTGTGTTCGACCACACTTTCATTGCGCAAAGCAAGTGCACGCCGAGTGCGTCTGCCGCTGGCGAGTGTCACGATCGCAAGCGCTGCGGCTTCGTCACTACAGCAGTTCACTGACTTGATCGCCGATGAGACGAACGTCAAGGATGTGCGACTGGTTGATGACGTTGCAGCTGTAGCAGCTGAAGTTATTCAGCTGGTGCCAGCAATCGCAGGTCCACGTCTTGGACCCAACACCCAAAAAGTGATCGCTGCCATCAAAAAGGGTGAGTGGACCCCAAGTGGCGATGGAATTGATGTTGCTGGCGTGACACTGCAGGCAGATGAGTTCACGCGCAAATTCGTTGCAAACTCGGCCCATGAGGGCACCGCATCGGCCGCGCTCGGATCAGGTGCTGGGGTCGTGCTTCTAGACACAGTTGTCACCCCGGAACTCGAAGCCGAAGGCAGCGCGCGAGACCTCATGCGGGCAGTTCAACAGGCAAGGCGAGATGCGGGGTTTGATGTTTCGGACCGAATTCGCCTCAGGGTCACGGCAGAGGCATCACTCATTGAAAAGGTCAAGTCCTTTGAGTCAGTTATTGCCGCTGAGACCCTTTCCCTGGAGGTCAATTGGGTAATCGGTGACAGTGATACTCAGGAAAATGGCGAACTCGATGGCATCAAGTTTTGGTTGATGGTGGAGAGAAGCACCGCGAACGCCTAGCATCATCCCTTCGACAACTGGAGGGTAAACATGCCAGCAGCGAAAAAGCCAGTAGCTAAGTCAGCCAAGAAGGCTCCCGCTAAGAAGGCTTCCGCGAAGAAGGCGCCTAAGTCGGCCAAGAAGGCACCGGCGAAAAAGGCCGTCTCTGCCAAGAAGGCTGCAGCGAAAAAGGCTACAAAGCCAGCAAAGAAGGCTCCAGCGAAGAAGGTCACGGCAAAAGCCCCAGCAAAGAAGGCGGCCAAGAAGCCCGCGCCAGCAAAGAAGGCTCCAGCGAAGAAGGTCGTCGCCAAGAAGGCTCCTGCAAAGAAGGTTGTCGCCAAGAAGACTGAGAAGCCAGCCCAGAAGGCCGTGGCGCCCA
>JAFMEI010000024.1 GCA_017856815.1 Ilumatobacteraceae bacterium | reverse complement strand
AATTGTCTTGATCTGGTTGCCGATAACAACCTTGCGACGATCAATCTCGATTCCGGTCTGCTTGGTGATCGCAATTGCGATGTCTGCAGCTGTGATCGAGCCAAAGAGCCGGCCTTCATTGCCAGCCTTGCCCGCAACAGTTATTGCCTTGGCAGTGAGAATGTTGGCCTGAGCAATGGCATCGTCACGATCCTTGGCTTCGCGCAGATCGCGAGCCTTGCGCATCTTTCCGGCTTGAACCACCGCGCCATCGCTGGCGGGAATTGCCAAACCGCGTGGCAACAAGAAGTTACGAGCGTGGCCATCGGCGACATTCACGATGTCGCCACGCTTGCCAACGCCAGTGATGTCAGAACGAAGAATTACTTTCACGGCTCATGCCTCCGTTGCTTCGGCGGCGGTCTCAACCGTTACGCCTTCGATATTCAGGTCATCAATCGCGGGAACGGCATCAACTTCTGGTGCGGTGTTCTCTGCAGTCTGCTCTTCGTTGCGACGCTCGCCACGGCCAGCGCGCACGCTTGCTACTCGCTTGGCATACGGCAAAAGGGCCATCTCGCGCGCGTTTTTCACGGCGTTGGAGATGTCGCGCTGTTGTTGAACGGTGTTGCCATTCACTTCACGACCACGGATCTTTGAACGGTCGGACATGAATCGCTGCAACAGCGAGATGTCTTTGTAATCGACGTATTCAATTGACTCGATGGTCAATGCGCTTGGCTTCTTGCGGATCTTGCGCTTATCGGTTTTGGCAACTCGTGCGCGGTTTTTCTTGCTGGTCATTTTGGTTTCCTTATTTCGATAGGTAGGAGGGGAAATTCCGGGTTACTAGATCAGAACGGCTCTTCGTCGCCGTAATAGGGCTCAGCAGGCGCGCCACCGCCTCCACCGCGAGGTGCGCCACCGCCACCTTGACCATCCTTACGCGGGGTGCGCTCTACCTGAGCGGTTGCCCAACGAAGGCTCGGCCCGAGCTCATCGGCGATCACTTCAATTGCGGTGCGCTTATCACCCTCGCGGGTTGTGTACTCCCGTTGCTCAAGGCGACCGGTCACGATCACGCGGCTGCCCTTGGTGAGCGTGGCCGCAGCGTTTTCACCGAGGTCACCCCAGGCGGTGATGTTGAAATACGAAGTGTCTTCTTTCCATTCACCGTTTTGCTGGTAACGGCGACCAACGGCGATGCCAAAGGTTGCGACGCCGCGCCCAGCGTTTGTGAATCGGAGTTCGGGATCGCGGGTGAGGTTCCCGACGAGTGTTACGGAGTTTTCAGCCATTGTGTAGTCCTTGTCTGTGAAGTTTTCTGGGCCCGTTCATTAGAACAAAGGCGAGTATCAGACCTTGGCGACAAGCCCGCGCTTGGCGGCCTCGGCGTCTGGGAGACGAAGGAGTTTGTGGCGCACGATGTCATCGGCAATGCGGAACGCACGCTCCATGTCATCGAGGGCTCCACCGGGGGCATTCAGATTGAAGACCACGTAGTAGCCCTCTTCTTTTTTGTTGATGGGATAGGCAAAGCGGCGCTTGCCCCACCAATCTGGTGTGCCAACAATGGCTCCACCTGCGGAAGCGACTTGTTCGGTGATGGTTTTAATCCATCCCTTTGCCGCTTGCTCTTCAAGATCACCGGACACGATGACCATCAATTCATAACCACGCATTGCGTGACCTCCCGATCGGACTCGGCTTTCGCCGAGGCCCCCGCAGGGGCTAGGTGAGTATTTCTGCCCCTCTCAGCAACTGCTGTTTGGGACCTTGCGAGTGTACAGGGGGTGTCATGGGCGACACCAAGGGCAACGACTGACCGCCTTAATCCCTTGAAAAGACAAGGTCTCCGCCAATGGCAGTGGCCCTTACCGACACTGAGTTCAGATGAGAAAGGGAGCCTTGAAGTGACTCACCAAGAATGACGAGGTCGCCTGGATCACCAACTCGTGGGCCCACTTCGTCACGCCAGGCCTCTTGCGGAGAATTGACATACGCACGTAACGCACTGAGTGCACTGACCGACTCATCCTTGCCGACAACCGCACCCGTCGCAGTGCGGCGATCTATGGCAGTTCGCATCGCCAGCCACGGATCAACTGGCCCGTATGGTGCATCGCTCGAGCCATACACAGAAATTCCTGCTGCAATCAAAGCTCCACACCGATAAAGAAACGGGAGATCAACGGGGTCAACCGATCGTAAATATCGATCGCCTCTTGCGTGCACAAATCCGGGTTGAGTAACTACCACGAGCCGAAGTCGTTTCAGTTCGTCAACATATTCATTTGGTACAACGGCTGCGTGTTCAATGCGATCAAAATGCGCGAAGTTTGAAGGGCCAGTTTCACGCATAGCTGCAACAATCAGTGCCAGTGCAGTTGTGGTCACACAGTGAAACGCAACGTTGCGACCGTGCGCCCGCGCAGTGCTCACCGCTTCAACCAACAATTCCACGCTCGGTAGGTCGTGGTCACCCACCACAATCTTCACCGGCCCCTGTGAAAACGCAGGGGGTAAAGAAGCGGCAATTTCTGGGCCTCCTGTGAATGAAACACTTTGCCGAACTGCGCCCATAGTTACGGCATCAATTAACAACGACGCTGATTCCAAAGATCGATACGGCGTCGCATCCGTCAACCGCGTAACTCCAACACACGCCAGGGCTTGGGAGGCGCGTCCCAGATCGGGGCGCGAGTCAGCTCGTGAAGGGATGTCTGTGCCTTCTTCGCCAATCAGCACGCCCGTTTCATGCACAAGCCCTGCATCGCGCAACGCCGCCGAACTGAGTACCCACGCGCGGCCACTCTGATGTTGCACACGCACAATGCGCCCTGGCGCTAATGAATCCAACGCGTGTTTGTCGAGTCTTCCGTGGAGATCTTCGTGGTAATCAACCACACGAAGTGTCTGGTCGATCGGTACACGCAAGTGCGCGTCTGAGATGTCGCTTAACTGCTTGAGGTGCAAAGAGTCTCGTGCCGCAGCGTACGCACACAGATGAATGTGGTTGTCCGTCAGCCCCCTGATAACCGCGCAGCCATCGGCATCAATAACAGCTTCCTCGTTTGGCAGTGATGCGCCAATTTCTGTAACAACGCCATCGGCTATGCGTATATCTCGGATCGCTCCATCAATATCGGCGTTCTTGATCAGCATCACTTAAGCGAACTGATCGGCGGTCGTTCCTTCAAGTTGAGGGGCTGTGACACGCCACCTGGACGATGAAGCATGAGTGCTGACTCGGCAAAAGATGAGTTGGCACCTGCACGGTCAAGAACTGTGGCAATAACTTCGGCTGCCTGCACTGCCAGTGAAAGCAGTGGTTGGTTGCGATGATGGCGTACACCGAGATCAACTTGCGTAATGGTGTCAACACCAAACTTGCCTGCGACATCAATCAGCATTGCAATCTCTACACCCCAGCCCTGAACAAAGGGGATGTCCGCCATCGCCGAACGCCGCACGGCATATTCACCAGCAAGTGGCTGATGAAGATCAGCGAGCTCGGGGTAAAACAACGACAACAGTGGGCGCGCCACGAGTTCGGTTGTGCGCCCACCACCACCGAGTTCGGTTGGGCGGTGATAGTGCGCCTTCACAATTGCGTTGTGATCGTCCAACAACAGAGGTGCAACTAGGCGTGTCACCCAATCAGGCTCAAAACTGGTTACATCCGCATCACACCAAACAACGATGTCGCCTTTGCTAACGATCAACGACGCCCATAGCGCGTTACCTTTTCCACGGCCCTCGCCGTGCTTCTCATGCACCTCGGAAATCGGCACAACCGTTGCACCTGCTCCGCGCGCAACGTCTGCTGAGCCATCAATTGAACGATCATCAAGGACGATGATCTCATCCACCAAACCGTTGGGGCCAACGAGCGCATTCTTGGCAAGGGTGACCAGGCCGCCGATGGTATTTGCCTCGTCACGGCACGGAATACACAACGAAATGGTGCGTCCGGCTTTTGCCTGCACGGCACGTTCACGGGTCCACCCGGTCAAGTCAAAGATTGCTGCCACGTTTAAGTACGGTACTTGACGATGTTCTTGTACGGCGTAGTCAACGCTTCCCCCGATTCTTTGAATGCTGATTCCATTGTGATCACACCAGAAGATGCACGGCGTAGAGCCGACTCCCTCATCGCTGATGGGGCAAATGGATTTGACCTCGGTGGTCAGGGCTCAACTGACAACGCGAGCGTTGTTGCCTGGCAAGAAGAGTGGTCGCGGCTGGAAGAGATCATCCCTGTGCTGTGTTCGTACGGGCTGCCAGTGAGTATCGATACCTGGCGGCCTGAAGTTGCACGGCGCGCTTTCGCAGCGGGTGTCACCGTATTGAACGCAGCGAACGGAATGCAGACCGACGAAATGTGGGAGGTCGCCGCCGAAAACAACTGCGATGTGGTCGTGCCTTTTCTCTCGGGTCCAAATCCACGGGAGATGGAGATGGTGCGCACAGACCCAATCGGCACGATGATTGAATTCTTTGAGGGTCGCCTTGCCGATGCTGATCGGTTTGGCATGCGTGCCAGGTGCATCGTCGATCCAGGAACTGGGTTCGCACCTTCAAACTGGCCGTGGGAAGAGCGATACGTGTATCAAAAGCGTGTGTATTCAAATATGAACGAGCTGCGTTGCTTTGGTCTTCCGCTTTACATCGCTCTGCCCTGGAAAGAGACTGCCCAACACGATGAGTTGTTGGAAATCATTGTCGAGCGCCAACCTGAATATGGTCGCGCTCACTATCCGGGCAAAGTGCGTCGATTCGAAACACGCATTCTCGGCAACAAATAGCTCAGAGGTTTTCGAGCAGCCCGCGATCGGTAACTTCATCGGGCGGAAGGCTCTTTTCCCATCCAAGTGGACACCGCTCCGGTGCAACCTGGCTCAGAGGTGCAAGAACAAACCGCCGTTGCGCATAACGCGGATGTGGAATTGTCAACACATCACTTGTCAACGTGATGTCGTCGTAGAAAAGAATGTCGAGATCAAGTGTGCGTGGGCCCCAATGGACCAATCGCACACGACCTGATGCGGCTTCAATGTCATTCAATTGCCTAAGCAATGCCAAGGGATCAAGGTTCGTGTCAATAAGGGCGACCATATTCAGATACGCCCCCTGGTTGTCAGGCCCACCGATAGGTGCGGTTTCAAACACATGCGACTGTGCACTAACCGGAGTGAGGCGCTCGATTCCAAAACGCAGATTTGCAACTCGGTCTCCTAACGGACCATCGAGATTGCTCCCAAGAGCAACTATTGCGCGATGGCCCACGGCTTACTTGGTCCGGGTAATTGAGACAGAGGTGTTCTCAACAGTGGCGGCAATAGGTGGACGAAGTTTGGTGACTTTCACGTCCACACCAGCTACAAGTGGAAACCGCAAAACAAGATCAGCAATTGCCTGCGCCATGCGTTCAAGAAGAATGAATTCACTGGTCGCAACGAGTTCAACTACGGCATCACAAACATCTCCGTAATGAACGGTGTCGTCTAACGCATCTGATTTTCCAGCGCGTGAAAGATCTGCATGAATGGAAAGATCAATCTGGAGAGGCTGGCGTGCCTCGCGTTCATGCGGCAATGCGCCGATCAGTGCTGCGAGCCGTAAACCAGAGATATCAATACGATCAGTTGACACGTCACCCAGCCTTGCGCCTACGGCCACCGATCGGCAAGACGCGAAGGAGATGGTGCCATGCGCATGACCTGCACGCTTCCACTACGTATGCCGTGTACTGGTCATTGCCGCGCGTGAACGGAACTGCTTCCTTGGGTTTACTTAAAACCCGACCGTGAGCTGGCAACCGAGGGCCAAACACATACGTAACCAACACCAACTTGTCCTGCTCACAGATAGGGCACGTGATTTTCGTTTCTTCACCAAAGTTTCGTGCCGCACGCATTAGCTCTGGATGTGCATCGCACACCTGATCGCGACGAAGACGACCCTTTTTGAATTCAATAATCAATGAACGACGTGCCAGACGGTGATCAACCACCGCCCCACGCGACGCCCCGCGCAACGACCCCGAAGAAAACGGCGTCTGGTTTTCACTCATCGGTTCGCCCACCACGCCTTCAATCTTTGACGGATCTCCTGCTCGCCAACAAGCCCTTCCTCGAGGCGAATTTCCATTAGAAAATCCAGCGCTTCGCCGACTTCCCGACCGGGTTTAATGCCAAGGAACTCCATAACCTGAACTCCGTCCATCTCTGGGCGTAAAGCCGCAAGCTCCTCTTTCCCAGCGAGTTCGGCGATCCGATTCTCGAGATCGTCCATGCGCTCTGACAACAATCGCGCTTTCTTTTCGTTCCGTGTGGTGCAGTCACAGCGAGTCAGGACGTTCAGTTCATTCAAGAGATCTCCGGCATCGCGCACGTAGCGGCGAACAGCGGAGTCGGTCCATCCCATCTGATACGTATGGAATCGAAGGTGCAAAGCAACAAGTTCCGTAATTGCTTCCACATCTTCAGTCGGATACTTAAGTTCCCGAAGGCGGTCACGGGTCATGCGTGCACCGACTACTTCGTGATGGTGAAACGACACCCCTTTGCCTTGTTTCACCGAACGGGTCTTTGGCTTACCTACATCGTGGAAAAGTGCAGAGAGTCGGGTGATGCGGAAATCAAAATCGTCGTGGGCATTCGGCCGCACGTTTTCAACCACCGCCAAGGTATGAGTCAGCACGTCTTTGTGGCGATGAATGGGATCTTGTTCCAGTCGCATCGCTGGCAATTCGGGCAAGAACATTGTTGCAAGACCAGTATCAACTACGAACCAGAGCCCCGCTGAAGGATGATCAGCAGTAATCAACTTGTCGAGCTCAACACGAATGCGTTCCCGTGAGACGATTCCAAGGCGTTCGTGCAAGGCACGAGCCGCCGTGACGAGTTCGGGCACCGGCACGAGTTCCATGCGCGCGATGAACCGCGCAGCGCGCAACATACGTAAAGGATCGTCGTTGAAACTCTCTTCGGGCGAAAGTGGTGTGCGCAACACCTTCGACATCAAGTCAACAATGCCGCCGTACGGATCAACCAGGGTTGGTGCATCGCTTGTAACTTCGAGGGCCATTGCGTTGATGGTGAAGTCGCGGCGCGCAAGATCGTCTTCGATGTTGTCCCCGAATCGCACTTCGGGGTTGCGTGAATCGGGAGAGTACGCCTCAGCTCGATGAGTTGTGATCTCGTAGGAGCGACCTTGCTTCTTGAGCCCGATCGTCCCGAACTTTTCCCCTTGGGTCCACACAGTGTCAGCCCACCCAGAAACGATCGACTTGATCTGCTCAGGATGGGCATCGGTTGTTGCGTCAAAATCGATTGCATCGACATCGATCGCGCCCGAATCAAGAAAAAGGTCGCGGACGGTGCCCCCGACTAGGTACAAGCGGTGACCCGCATCTGCGAACAGACGCGCCAAGGGCTTGAGTTCCTCAAGCACGGGAGAAAAACGCTCAGGCACCATGTTGCAAGAAGCCTAGGCGTGAGACTCGGAACTCGGGGGCTACCTTCTCTGTGATGCTGAACATTGACCCAGCCTTGGCAACGGTGCACACGGTTGGTGCGGTGACCAAGATCAGTTTCGTCTCGGGCCACGTAGCCGGAGCCCTCACTTCGCATACTGACGACATCACCAGATGGTGCGCATCATTGGCACCCACTGCAAACGTGCGCACTGGTGCGGTGACCACGGACATCGCGGCACTCCTACAATCATTTGGCTTTGCACAGGCACGGGAGCTCGTGTTGATGGAGCGTGATCTTGAAGGATTCAATACCTCTATCGCGATTCAGGATTGGGCCGTCAGTTCCTGGCGATGCCACTTCGCCGCACGGATCGATGCCCGGACATTTCCCGTTGGTTGGGACATGACCCGATCTGAAATCACGCATGCGCTACGAGCCACCACGGACTCAGGTATTTCCTTTGTCACCCGTGGTCGACAGCGAATTGGGTATGCACTCGTTGGGGCATCCATGGATCATGCCTATCTGCAACGAATTGCGGTTCTTCCCACCGCTCAGGGTCTGGGATTTGGAGCCTTGCTTGCGGAATCCTGTCTGCAATGGGCAATGGAACGAGGTGCTGCAAAGATGTTTGTGAATACCGAATCCGACAACCAGCCGGCTCTGAGTCTCTACCAGCGTTTTGGGTTCGAACAATGCGGTGAAAGATTGTTTGTAATGGAAAAGGCAGCCACTAATCAATGATGGAGATGCGGGTTCTGCGTTGCCTCGTGGCTTTGGCATTCATCAGTGTTGTGGCACTGCCATCAGGAAGTGTTGTAATCGCGGGGGCCACAATCTCACCAGCGGTTCAAGTGGTGTCTCAGGAGTTTGAGGTGGTGGACTCCACCACCTTGTCCTTGGTCGTAAGAGTCAATGCATCTGATGAAGAACTCGCACAAGGTGATCTCAAGTTGCGGCTGATTGAGCGTGCGACCAGTTATGAATCGTTTGGTGCGGCTCAAGATGATCTGAACGCTGAAGTCATTGACCAGGTGAATTTCAAAACCGCCTCGCTTTCGCGAACTGTCGACGGTGACTACATGGTTTTCGTTCGAATTGATCGCACTGGCGATGACCGCGAGGGTTTGAATATTCGTGAATCTGGTATTTATCCGCTTGCTGTTGTATTCCAAAGCGGCGATGCGCGAGTAGCACAAACCATATTCATTCATGTCGTTTCGTCGACAGATCCCGCACCTAGCCGCCTCCCGACCACTTTTGTTACGAACTTGCAGAGTGCACCGGTCACACAGCCCGATGGCACTGCTTTGCTCAGCGAATCAACACGGGATCAAATTGATCGGTTGATCAACTTGGTGAACAACACAAAACTTCCAATGGTTATCGGAATTGGACCCGAAATTTTTGAAGGATTAACCAACGAACAAAACCCGGGATACCAGGTTCTGTTGCGCCAAATGCGTCGTACCTTGTCCGCGCAAACGTTGGTCGCACAGCCGTATGTGAGCATTGACCCCTCCGGTGCGGCACGGGCTGGCTTGACCTCGGAGTTCACCCGCCAAATGCGACTTGGTGAAGACATCACCACCCCGTTGTTTCCAGCCAACCCAACGAGACGACAAATCTGGATTGCCGACAAACCACTTGATTCATTTGGTGCCAACCTGATTCGTGACAACGGCGCACAGACAGCGATCTTGCTTCCAGCCGCAGCTGAAACTACGACCGAGTTGGCCTATCAACCGGTTACAGCAATGGCTGCCGCTGCACTCACGGGTGGAAGTTCAATCAACATCGCCACTGTTGACCCGTTCATTGCCAAGTTGTTGAGCCAAGAAACGTCGAGCCCAGGTGTTGATGCTGCCACCGCGATGGCACATGTCGTTGTCGCGAGTGAGATGGCGACGGCTGACGAGGTGCCAAACCAATTGTTCTTGTCCACCGAAGATGGTTCGTTACCCAGCACCGAAACAATGAATGAATTCGTCGCGCTGATCGCTGAATCGGATCATGTGCAACTGACCGATGAAATACCCACCCAACAAGGCTCGGCCCCGTATCCATTGCCAGACCGCACATCAACTGACCTGTCCGGGCTTGCAACAGCAGTCAATCTGCTGAACCTTTCGGTAATAAATGTCGGCTCAATGTTGCCAGCAGACAGCCCGTTGTTGTTGTCGTGGTCAATGAACGCAGCACGTGCGGTTTCGAACCGGCTCACAGCCGAAGAGCGTTCGGCCTATGTTGCCGCTGTCTCAAGTGAGATTGAGACTCTCTTAGAAAAGATCGCCATTCCGTCAAAAGCGTCTTTCACCCTGCCCGAGAAAGACGGTGAGATTCGGCTCCAGATTCGCAATGACGCAGAGATCGATCTATCTGTGCGAGTTCGCTTGGTCAGCACAAAACTTGCTTTCCCAAATGAGTCGACCGTGGTTCTACTGCGGGCGGGTTCGACCACTGATGTCGCAATTCCGGTGCGGGCCCGCTCTAATGGGCGTTTTGGCGTCGAACTACAGGTCACAACCCCCCAGGGGAACACCTTTGTGGCCCCACCAACCACGCTCAGTGCGCGGGTCACCGCACTGGCTGGCATCGGCCAGGTTGTGTCGGTGGTTCTCTTGCTACTGATCCTCACCTGGTGGGTGGCCCACATCCGCAGAAACCGACGCGCCGCTCTCGAGCAGGGTACGGTTCTTTGACATGGGGATACGTATTGTCACAGACAGCTCATGTGATTTGCCCGCCGAAGTGGTGGCCAAACACAACATCACAGTGGTACCGCTGACCATTCGCTTCGGCGAAGAAGAGTTCCAAACGATTAGCCCAAAGGATTTCTGGGCAAAGTGTGCAGCATCGCCAACGCTTCCAGAAACTGCCGCGCCTTCGCCTGGTCAATTCGAGGCTGCATTCAGACAGCTAAAAGCTGAAGGTGCAACTGGGATCCTTGTAATCAATTTGTCGCGCGCACTCTCAGCCACAATTCAAAGCGCCGATCTGGCTGCACGCGCAGTTGATGGAGAAATCAAGGTTGCAGTTGTTGATTCCAAGACTGTTTCCCTCGGCACCGGATTGATTGTGGTTGACGCAGCTACCAAAGCCGCCGCGGGAGCATCACTTGAAGAACTCGTGGCTCGAGCCGAGGATCTTGCTGAGCGAACCAAGGTTTTTGGTGTCTTAAACAGCCTCGAAAACCTCAAAAAAGGTGGGCGAATCGGCAATGCGAAGGCTCTTCTTGCCTCGGCACTGGCCATCAAGCCCGTGATTGAGGTTCGCGACGGAAAAGTCGAAGAGGGTGGTCGCCAAAGGACCCGCAGCAAGTCACTTGCATTCTTGAAAGATGTCCTCTCTAAGAACCTCCCCGTTGAGAGTCTTGCAGTGCTACAAGCTGATTGTGATGACGCAGATGCCTTCATTGCATCTCTGCGTGATCTCTACTCAGGTGAAATCGTTGTCGGTGACATCGGCGCTGTGGTTGGTACTCACGCTGGTGAAGGAACTATTGGAATTGCATTCGTAACTCCTAAGTGAGTCCAAAGCGAACACGTTTTCGCTTCACATCGATATCCGTAAACGCAAACGCTTACGCAACTAGCGTCAGAAGACGAAAATGTCTTCCAATGTTGCGCCAAACACGGTCCTTGGGGGCCGATACAAGCTGCTTCGCACCATCGCCGCAGGCGGAATGGCCGAAGTGTGGTTGGCCGACGACCTTTCGTTGAATCGCAAAGTTGCGGTGAAGTTACTAAAGGCGCAACTGGCACAGGACCCGATTGTTGTTGAGCGCTTTCGTCGCGAAGCCGTGGCGGCCGGCGGACTCAGTCATCCAAACATCGTGCAGGTGTATGACGCCATCGTTGAAGACGGGCGCCAAGCAGTCGTTATGCAGTTTGTCGAAGGTATGAGCCTGCGTCAGATGTTGGATGAGAAAAAGAAATTGTCACCCGAACTCACCGTTCACATTGGTGCAGCAGTTGCTGCCGCTTTGGATCACGCGCACCAGAGTGGTCTCGTCCACCGCGATGTAAAACCCGGGAACATCTTGATCACGCCAGATGGGCGCGTGATGCTTGCTGACTTCGGCATCGCCAAAGTGATGGGTGAAACCGGCGAGGACTTAACCAACGAACACATCATGATGGGTACAGCTAAATACCTGTCCCCCGAACAAGTTCGTGGTCGCCCACTCGATGGTCGCGCTGACATTTATGCCCTTGGCCTCGTGCTTTATGAGTGTCTCGCGGGCGGTGTGCCGTTTAATCGTGGCAATGACGGAGATACCGCGCTTGCGCGTTTGACCCGTGAACCCACTGACCTCGGGCGCTTGAACCCCACTCTTTCGCCAGCGCTCGTTGGCGTGATCCACAAAATGCTGAACCGCGATCCTGATCAGCGTCCCGCGACTGGAGCTGAAGCGCGCAACCAGTTGAAGACCGCAGTAACAGGTGTCTACGACCCAACCACATTGAATGACCGGCGCAGTACCCCACCGCGCGGCACGACCCCACCACGGGGCATGACGCCGCCACGTGGAGCTACGCCGCCACGTGGAACCACTCCTCCAAGTGGAACCAAGTCTGATCGCCGCGACCCAACACCGCGCACCTCAGTGACAGGTCGCCCAGGAAGGTCGGCACAAACGAAAGTGCGGCCCGTTCTCGCTTTGATCAGCGTGCTTGTGGTTGCTGCGCTCGCAATGGTGGCGATGCTGTGGAACACAATCCAAGGGGGCGACGACACCCCACGCATTGTCGAATCGACCACAACCTCGCCAGAAGATCTGGGTCCACTGAAGACTGTGGCACTCAACTCCTATGACCCAAATGATGATGGGCTGGAAAACGAAGACATGATCGGGCTGTTAAGTGATGACGATCCGGGGACTTCATGGACAACCGGCTGCTACATGGACAAATACTTTGGCTCCGAAGTTGGAGCGGGCGTGTTGATGACCATGAATCGGCCAGGCATTGGCACCCTCACCCTCAACATCACAAGCAAGCCATGGATCATCGAGGTGTACACCGCAAGCAACGTAATCCCGACGACATTCGAGGCTTGGGGCGATCACGTGGCGCGCGAGTTCGGTACGGCCACGGGACCTGCAACCTTCAACGTGACCAGTCCAGCCAAGTACATATTGGTCATGTTCCGCGAAGGCGGGCGAAGTGGCAATTGCAGCAACAAGAACCCGTACCAAGCTTCGCTTGCTTCACTGAAGTTCGCGCCTGGCGCATAGTCCCGCCACGGCTGGCGAATGGGGCCAACCGTTAGTCTTGTGGCATGGTCAGCAACCCGTTCACCGATCCCGATTGGGCTGAACGCGTAACACAGTTCATTGCGGACTGGACTGAGAAGATCCGGGCCCGGACCACGCAGCCACTCATCTATCTGGCGCGCGCAATTGTGTTTGGGGTTATTGCAACTATCGGTGTGATTGCCAGCGTCACACTTCTTTTGATTGGCATCATGCGTCTCGTCATCAACGTGCTCGACAACTGGTTCGCCCATTCCACAGCTGTTTGGTCCGCATATTTCATTGTCGGTGGGATATTCCTTCTCGTGGGAATGTTCTTGATGACGAAGCGTTACACAAAGAACACCGACGCCTGAGCGCCGGAGAAGTGGTGAGAGAGGAAACCGCGCCATGAGCGACCGCAGAGAAGTTTTGATTATCGGCTCCGGGCCCGCAGGGCTGACCGCTGCCATCTACACCGCGCGCGCCAATCTTTCTCCCCTCGTCATCGAAGGCGAGCCATCTTCAACTACCGATCAGCCCGGTGGTCAGCTGATGTTGACCACCGAAGTTGAGAATTTCCCCGGGTGGCCCGAGGGCATCATGGGGCCCGAATTGATGGGGCGTTGCCGTGAGCAAGCAGCCCGCTTTGGAGCCGAGTTTTTGACTGCGAAGGTAACTCGGGTCGACTTTTCATCATCACCGAAAAAGGTGTGGGTGGGCGAAACCCTTTACGAAGCAGATGCTGTAATTGTCAGCACTGGAGCACAGTCGTTGATGCTTGGTCTTGAAGCCGAATCACGCCTCATCGGCCACGGTTTGTCAACTTGTGCAACTTGTGATGGGTTCTTCTTTCGCGGCCAAGACATCGGTGTTGTCGGCGGTGGTGACTCCGCACTCGAAGAAGCGTTGTTCTTAACCAAGTTCGCTTCGTCGGTCACCATCATCCACCGTCGCGACTCATTGCGCGCGTCGAAGGTGATGCAGGACCGTGCGCGCGCCAATGAAAAAATCCGTTTCATGTGGAACACCCAAGTCACCGATCTCGTTGGTGACACAAAACTTGAATCAGTGAAGTTGAAGAGTCTCGAAACCGGCGAGGAAACCACGGCGCAATTCACTGGGCTTTTTGTCGCCATCGGACACAGGCCAAATACCGATCTATTCAAAGGTGTACTCGACATGGAAGACAACGGTTACCTGAAAACCGTTCCGGGACGCAGCCTCACCAACGTAGAAGGCGTTTTTGCTTGCGGTGATGTACAAGATCACACATATCGCCAAGCGATTACAGCTGCGGGTTCAGGCTGTATGGCCGCCATTGATTGCGAACGTTGGTTGGAAGCCCAACACGGCTGAGTAGAATTCATCTGCTACTGAGAAAGGAAGCGCAATGGCTGACGGAATTGTCACACTTACTTCTTCCACATTTGACGAAACCATTGGTGGTTCAACCACCGCTGTCGTTGTGGACTTTTGGGCCGATTGGTGCGGTCCGTGCAAGCAGATCGCTCCGATTCTCAGTGAGATTGCTGTGGAGAACGCAGGTCGCTTAACCGTTGCCAAGCTCAATGTTGACGAGCATGGTGACATCGCACAGCGTTACGGCGTGATGAGCATCCCTACCCTTCTCGTGTTCCAAGACGGCGAAATGAAGAAGCGTCTCGTGGGCGCAAAGCCCAAGGGCGCGCTGATGCAGGAGCTCGGAGAATTCCTAACGTCCTCCCAATAGTCCCTGGTCAACAGGGTGATGCTGTAACAGAACTGCAGCGTCGGCTCGGTGCCGCCGGATATTTGCCGGCGGCTTCGATCGTTGCGGGCACATTTTGCAACCGCACTGAATCTGCTGTTGCAACCTTCCAACGCGAACGCAATCTGCCTGACACAGGTGTGTGCGATGCGCCGACTTGGATGGCGTTGGTTGAAGCAAGTTGGTCTCTGGGTGAGCGACTCCTATACCTGACTTCACCCAATCTGCGTGGTGACGATGTTGCTGAACTCCAGACACGCCTGAGCCGGCTTGGTTTTGATTGCGGAAAAGTCGATGGAATTTTTGGGCCCATCGCATCGGAGGCAGTGTCTAGTTTTCAGGCCAACTGTGGTTTGTCTGAGGATGGAATCTTTGGCCAACAAACACTTTTGGCGCTGGATCGAGTTAGTCGCCAGACCGGCGATGGGCCAGGTATCGCTGCGTTGCGTGATCGTGACCAGCTCGCGCGCTCTGGTGATAGTGATGAGGTTTTGCGCGTGGCTATCGGTGTTCCGAAAGAATTTGAGCGCTTAGCCCGACTAATTGCGCGCGCACTGCGCAAACAACAAGTACGTGTCATCACAGTGTTAAGCGCAGACGTTCATGAACAGTCATTGGCTGCCAACAACTTTGGTTCCAATGTATTTGTAAGTGTTGAAGTTGCCGATGACATCGAACAAAGCGCAACGGTTGCCCACTACGAAATACCAACTTACGTATCTGAGTCGGGACGCGAGTTGGCTACTTCGATCGCCAACGCTTTCCACCGCATAGGTATTGGTCTCACACCTAACGTTGTTGGATATCAGCGTCCGGTTCTACGCGAGACCAAGATGCCCGCAGTGTTGTGTTCTTTCTTTGACACCAAACAGGCGCACGATCACACACCGGCCCTTGCTGAGGCGATTGCTTCATCAGTCTGGGCGTGGCTCAATCAAACTCGCTGAGTTGGTTGAGGGTTTGTCCACAGAGTTGTTCACACTTTGTGCGCAAACTTCTACTTGAAGTTCGGGGATAAACCTGTGGATAACTTTGTGGATAAGTTGCTGTTTTACGCCATTAGGCGATAAATGCGTTCCAAATCGGCAATATCAGCGAAATCAATCACGATTTTGCCTCTTTTCCCAGACAACGACACCGCCACGTTTGTGGACAAATGCTCACCTAATAACGACTCGAGTTCAACCAGTGCCGCATCACGTACCGAACCAGGACTGACGGGCCTGATCGGCTTGGGCTTGATGCCGGTACGCCCACTTGCATTGTGAACCGCATCCTCTAGTTGGCGCACGGTCCATCCCTCGTCCACACACTGCTTGGCAAGATTCTCAACCATGCCGTTGTCGGCGATACCAAGAAGGACCTTTCCGTGGCCCGAGCCGATCTCGCCCATTGCCAGGTATTTTTGTACTTTCGGAGGCAAATCAAGCAGTCGCAAAGTGTTTGTGATCACCGCACGGCTCTTGCCGACGCGCCCTGCCACCTGCTCGTGGGTGAGCTTGAAGTCGCTGATGAGTTGCTGATACGCACCCGCCTCTTCCAACGGGGTCAAGTCCTTGCGGTGCAGGTTTTCAACCAACGCCTCCTCAACCGAGGACTGATCGCTGGTCTCGCGAACTACAACTGGCACGGTTGCGAGACCCGCCATCTTGGCCGCCCGCCAACGCCGTTCACCGGCGATGAGTTCGTACTTCGCTGTTCCCGTTTCACGCACCAACAAAGGCTGAAGCACACCAATTGCCTTTATTGAGGCTGATAAATCGGCGATCGCTTCGTTATCAAAGTGAACACGAGGCTGATTCGGGTTCACTGATATTGCATCGACTGAAACTTCGCGGAACGCGCTCGGCGGAAGGTCGCCCGATGATGAGCCCGTCTCGCTGGTTGGAATCAAAGCTCCGAGGCCACGCCCCAACACTGACTTACCTGATTTACCTGCCATGTTCGATTACCTCCTTGGCAATTGCGCGGTATGCCTTGGCACCGCGACCAGCCGGGTCATAAGTGATTATCGGCTTGCCTACTGACGGAGCTTCAGCAAGCTTGGTATTCCTAGGCACCACGGTTTTACATACCTTGTCGCCGAAGTACTCCCGCACGCTGTCGACCACTTCCTGCGAAAGCTTGGTGCGGGAGTCGAACATCGTGCAGACAATGGTCGAAACCTCAAGATCGGGGTTCATGCTCTTTTTGACCTTTTCGATCGTGCGCAGCAATTGCCCCACGCCTTCAAGGGCAAAGTATTCACACTGAATAGGAAGCAAAACCTCTTTGGCGGCAATGAGGGCATTAAGGGTTAAGAGTCCCAGCGATGGGGGACAGTCAATGAAGATGAAGTCATATTGATCCGCAATGGCGTCAATCGCACGCTTGAGACGAGTTTCACGAGCCATCGCCGGCACGAGTTCGATCTCGGCTCCAGCCAAGTCCAAGGTGGCGGGCACAAGGAACAGGTTCTTGATCTCAGAGGGTTCAATGCAGTCGTCCATGTCGGTCTCGTCAAGGATCACCTTGTAGATCGTTGATTCGAGGTTGGTGGCCCGCATGTTGAGGGCGCTGGATGCATTGCCCTGGGGATCGAGGTCGATCACCAGCGTGCGCTTACCAGCCTCGGCTAAGCCCGCTGCAAGGTTGACCGTGGTTGTTGTCTTGCCCACGCCACCCTTTTGGTTGGAAACCGCAATGATGCGGGTCTTGTGATCGGTTTCAGACATTGGCTGGAGGGCTCCTCGCTAGGCGAAATCCACTTCCGATAATACCCAGCCTGTTTCAGGGTGCGGAGGATTCCTGGGAAATGTTCCACGTGGAACTTCGGAGATCCTCAATAAACCCCCAGTTGTTCCATGTGGAACATTTAATTCCTTGCAAATAAAGCGATTCCGGACGCGATCGAGGGTTTAGCGAAGTCCTTGGGCAGGTTTCCCGCCCACCTAGAGCCATCCGAATCGGGGGGTTCAGACACCAAAAGGATGGCGTCCGGGTTCATCAAAGGGGCGGCGGCGGAGAATATTCCCTCGATCGGGCTGAAGGAGCGGCATACCACTATCGAGACCCCGCCAGGCCATTCGGCCGAGCGCGCCACTTTCTGGGCTTCCCCGCAGTAAACCTTCACCCGGTCGCTGAGGCCAAGTTTGCCAATTGCGAGAACGAGGCCATCGCAGCGCTTCTGGCTTCGCTCCACAAGCCGTACCTGGAGCTGGGGGAGGGCGAGGGCAAGTACTAGGCCCGGTACGCCCGCACCTGAACCAAGGTCGGCGATTTCGGCGGTACCAGGAGGAATAGCTTCAACGAACTTGAGTGATTGGGAAATCACTGTGTCGTTGCTCTCGGGCCCGAGGTCGCCCACACTGCGGGCGCGGTCAAGCACCTCCTGCAGGTCTCGGTTTTGGATGACCGACGGATAGTTCAAGCGTCGGTACCTGACATCAGGCGGGTGCTACCACCACGCGGCGATTCGGGTCATCGCCCTCAGAACGTGTGGTGATGCCATCAACCTCGGCCAGGGTGTCATGGACAACCTTGCGGTCAGCCGAAGACATTGGCTCGAGCGAACGGGCGATTCCAGACTCTTTGACTTCTGCAGCGACCTTCATTGCAAAGCGGGAAAGCGCGTCACGGCGGCGCTCACGATACCCAGCGATATCGATACGCAAGCGACTGTCATGATCGCCTAAACGGCGCTGGCTAACGACCCGTGTCAGGTCCTGAATCGCCAACAACGTGGCGCCCTTTGGCCCAACCATCAAGCCGAGGTTCTCGCCATCAAGGCGGACTTCCATGTCCTCTGCCTCACGGTTAACAGTCACCTTGCCTGGGGTCTCAAAAGCCTCAGCCAGGCCGAGAAGGAACTTCTCTGCTTCGGCAGCAACAGCTGCGGGGTCCACGGGTTCACGGTCTTCGCGCGGTGGGCGCTCGCTGCGTTCGTTGTCCACTTTGTCTCCCTTTGACCGCTGGCGGTTCTGCCCACCATTGGTCTTCTTGCGATTATTGCCACCGTCACGTTGGCTGCGTTCCCGGCGCGGGTTCTTTGACCGCGGTGTCTGGGGACGCACCCGGGCGCGCACTCGGGCTTCCCCGCGCGTGCGACCAAAAAGGCCCTGCTTGGGCTCTTCCATAACTTCAATTTCGGCTTCGGACTCGTCTACTCCTAGGCGGTCCAATGCGATGCGCTTTGCGTCTTCAACTGTCTCAGCAGTCGTTTCTACCCATTCCATGGTGTTTCCTTTACTGGCTAAATGAGGCGCCGTCAGCGAGACGGCGGCTTGGGGTGTCGGCGCCCACCTGAGGGTTTGGGCTTGTTTGCCGACGGGGTTGGCTTGTTCTTCGGCGGTGTTATCCGCTTGCTAACGATCTGGTTCTTGTCCTTTGGCGCTGGGCCACGGTCATCTTTCTTTGCCTTCTCATTGATCTCGCGGGCCTTAACCGACGCCTCTTGAGCCTTGCGGCCAATGGCGTGCTCGCTGCCGTAGAAGCGCTTTGTGATGTAGCCCTGCTGGAGAATTCGAATTACCGCCTGTGTGGCGTAGTAGATCACGAGTCCGGTCGGCAGGAACAGCTGGAATGCCGCAAATGCCACAGGTAGGTACTGCATCACTTTGGCCTGAGTGGCTGACATCGTCGGGCTTGTGGTGCGGCTGGCGATCATCTTTTGCTGGATCAGGAACAAACCGGCCAATGCCACCACCATGGCAAGGTAGGGAAGGCCACGCACAAAGTCGCCTTGCAAGGCTTCTAGCGGGGTCTCAGCAAAGTTCAACCCAATCGAGAGCATCTCGGTTTTGTCATCAAGGGCTTGATAAAGCTCGGTTGTTTTGCCGAGATAATCCGGGTCGAATGTGCCATCAGATCCAACTCGGGTAAGCCCATTTAAGACTCGGAACATGATGATGAAGATCGGCATCTGCGCCAGTAATGGCAGGCATGACGCCAACGGGTTCACCTTGTGCTCTTGGTAGAGCTTCATCATCTCTTCATTGAGCTTCTGGCGGTCGTTCT
>JAFMEI010000123.1 GCA_017856815.1 Ilumatobacteraceae bacterium | reverse complement strand
GGAATCCCATTCCAAAGACTGTCAATTCCGACTTCAAACCCCGTTGCCGCGTATGGCGATGCAAATGTTGGATCACCATGAATTGCATGAAATGCATATTGATCAATTGTGGGCGCGTTGCCACGGAAGACAACGGAGCTCAGGTAACTACTTCCCTGAAACGCGCTCTCGCCGATTGAGTTCACAGAAGCTGGGATCTCAATGCTCGTTAAACCCGAGCCGAAGAACGTAAAACTACCGACTGCTGAAAGCGTGCTTACTCCGTCAAAAGTAATTTGCGTCAAGCTTGATGCCCCATAGAAGGCAAACCCTCCGATGCTTTGTACGGCTGCTGGAATATTGATGCTTGCAAGCGAGGTCGCGGATAAGAATGCGTCTCCTCCAATACCCATTACTGATGGCGGTAGTTCAATTGAGACCAAATTTGTAGCATTCTGAAACGCACCTGCTGCGATTAAGTCAAGAGAGCTTCCAGCCTCAAACAGCACCTCTATCAGACCCGTTGCATCTTTGAACGCGTTCTCGCCAATGCTCGTGACGGTGTTCGGAATTGTTGCAGTTCCTGTACAAGCTGTGTTTCCCGTAACAACCCCACTAGCTATCGAGAATGACCCACTAACGGAGCAATTGACTGTCTCGGCATCGGCTTGCACTAGAGACCACGTAAACGCTGGGCTAATGAGCGCGGATATCAACGCAATAGCAGCAATGTTTTGTGTTTTAAAGAACTTTGGCTTCACTTCGCCAAGGTTAGTCTTTGCGATATGAACCGTAATTGGAGTTTTCGCAGTGGCTTGGCGGGGCTCATTGTTGGCATGGTGATCGCTGGTGTAAGCGTGGGTGGGTACGTTGTCGCACGATCCCCAGCTTCAACGAAGACTCTTGCGGCGTGTGTTGAAGCCGACGGCACGATGCATCTCAAGACTCCATCTACCGCTAAGTGCCCGAAGGGTCAGAAGAAAGTCACATGGAATGTGAAAGGTCCACGCGGTGCAACGGGCGCGCAGGGTGCGCCAGGGCAAGATGGCGCCAACGGTGTTAATGGCATCGACGGATCACCGGGAGCAGACGGCGCAAAGGGCGACACTGGCGATGCGGTTCTTGACACAGTTAATTGTTCAAACGGCCAAACCATTGTGTGGAATGGAACAGGATGGGGTTGCCGCACGGTAGCGATCACTGGTCAACTTTCAATAACGAGTGTTCCACCTGGAATCTGTTGCGGTGTTTATGGTGTATTTAACTCATACACGCCGAACGTCGGCAATGACTTTTGCGACGAAATCATGTGCTTCATCTCGCTATCGGATGTAACGGACCATCAGTCGTGTTCAGTCACTGTTTACGGAAACTCAACGGCCCAAATGGTGCAAATCACCAAATACTTAGCCGGGGTTGAACTTGTGGGGTTGTTTGACTTGACCGTCGGAGATCCGCTCTACGTCAACCTGTCCTGCCTGACGTAACTCTGGCGCGCTCGAAGGGACTCGAACCCCTAACCTTTTGATCCGTAGTCAAATGCTCTATCCATTGAGCTACGAGCGCTTGTGGGTTCCTATTCTAGGTCCTTGGGTAGGACTTCAAAAATCCCGATTTCAACGCAACAGGGTCCAATTGAGACTAAGGCCCGACAATCCAGCATGACGATTCCCTGCCGTGTCGGTGATGTTGATCCCACGCGACTTAGCAACTTGTGTGGTGCCAGTGATAGTCGTTGCAACCGTGCTCGCGATAGTTACAAGGCACTTATTACCTTGGGCGCGAACAGACACAAATCTTCCCTTGGTAATCACAAAGTCCGCCGCCGAAATCGTTGAGCACTTAATTTCCTCGGTAGCACTCCGCCCACGCACCGTGAATGTGAGTTGCCGTAACGTAGTTTGCTTCGGTGTAACTGCAGTAAAGACAAGTTGCGGTGCTACCCGATCAAGCTTCACGGTCACAGAGGACTGCACCCAGGGATTGAGCGGGTTATTCCCAGCTGAATCCACTACACCTGAATTGATGAGGCGTGGCTTCAAAGTGCCAGTCGTTGAACATCTTGTAATTGTGACTGTGAAAGTAGTGCCACTACTGCTGTTAGGGGTAAACCTACAGCCCGTTGCCGTGCCGGCATTTACAAAGTCGGCAGAAGAAAGATCTTCGACGCTCTCATCAAATTGCAACGTGTACTGAATACTCGTCTTCTTTGAAGGCGAGCGCTCCGTCGAATTGAATCGAATCACACTTGGCCGAATTCGATCAATGGTCACTACTTCAGACGCCACTGCAGTAGCTGGCCCGAAAACCGAATCGAATTGCAAGGAATTGTCCTTTAGTAAAAGTTGTACGTTCCCGGATTCTCCACATCCCACCACGAACACTGACACAGTGACATTTTCAATTGACACCGAATCAAAAACGCAGCCGGTCGCAGTTGTACCTGGGCCAAACTCAAAGTCATATACATCTAGATCCGTTACAACTCGATCCATGGTGTAACGAAAAACCATGCTCGAGTCATTGGTCTGATTTCCGCCCACCACAGACGTGCTCACTACGCGCATGCCTTCATCTGGCTCGTTGTAAACGCGAATCTTGTTCGTTGAGTAGCTCACATTGTCGAGCGTCACCATTAATCCGCCATTAACGATGCTTATGTCAGCTGGAACAACTTGAATCACAGTTCCTTCATCGGTTGTCTCTTCAGACATCACCGTGAATCCAACTGCGGCGGCGGCTGCAGTAGTTGTGCCTAGTGACTCAAAGTACGACCCTGGCATCCACGCGTTCATTTGCCCAGTTGCAACGTCCCCCGAGGTAGCAAGGTGCGGATTGGCCAACGTGAGTTCCCAATATGTCTCGGGGTAAACCCTGAACTGCAGCGCGAGCACACTAATTGTTGGGCCAAACTGCGCATTTTGTGCGCTATAAAAACCAGCGAACACATCGGCGCCTGAGCCCCAAGTGTGAAGATCTTGTGAGTTGCCGCTAAATATCAGTGCGTTGTAACTCGCCTGTGTCGACTCATCTCCACACTGTCCACTTGAAGCACATGCCGTGTAACCAGTATCCGCACCCGTAAGGAAATTCACCTCGGTAGGCGAGCCAGTAATTGTCAGAGTGTGCATGCCACCACTCTCGGACACATCAATTTGCAGATTCTTGCTATACGAGGTTGTCATCCGCGGCACAAACCCACCGGTACGGATGACTGCTTCAATCACGCCGTTCTCAATTTCGTCAGGCAAATCTGTACTCACACCTACATTCCATGTGCCCACACTCCAGTTGAAACTGGTGACACCGTTTCCACCGTCTAAAAACTGAGCGTTCACCTCAACATTGAAGTCATTTGTGTGTCTAATACTGACCTCGGTGTCCCCCACTGTCAGGCTTGCGCTCTCGACACAGAAGTAGTCGTTTGCATCCTGACAGTCATTCCAGCTCGAGGAAAATGGGTATACGTATTCGACTTCGTAAACAAATGGGTCAAGAAAGGCTGCTTGGTTGCGAACCATCGCCGTAATCGTGCGGTCGCCTATTGACCAACTGGTGTACGGGTAGGCAACGCTTCGTGACTCATCAAGCGATGGGTCGTACTCTTCAAGAATTACCTCATTGGGAATATCGAGTTCAATCGCTTCTCCAATTGGAATCACATAAGGATCATTACTAGTGCCCGATCCAGTGAAGGGTGCTCCAGTATCGGTATTTGTGGGCTCAATCCAAGACACCAAGCGCTCAAAAGCACCCGAATCACAGTTGACATCACTTCCAGGAACGGCATCTGGTGCAGCCATGCGAACAGCCCCGCGCTGGTCATTCGCGTCACAACTTGCAAATGGGGTACCCGTCCCATTCGCCGCACTCCACTGCGTGATGCCGTACATTGGCGGAGAATTCGAACCAAACGTTTGCAACTCCGTAAGACCGAAATGGGAGAAATCACCAAGTACATAAGAGACACCGGGATTCAATGGGTTCCACAATTCATAGCTGGTGTCAAAGCCACAGGTGCTATCAAGCGCGAGATTCCCACCAAAATCGGTTACATCTTCTCCACATGTTGCAGCCCCGGGGCTCGCGGTAGAGGGATCTGCTTCCACTGCGAGGATGTTGTTACGAATCTGAATGTTTCCATTAACCAAACCGCTACTGGTCCAAGCCGACTGGACAATCGTGTTATTCAATAGATTCAGCCACGAATCAGTGGAATTGACTGCACCTCCCATTCTTGTGGCCGAATTGTCTGAAAAGGTATTACTTCCGATCAGTGAAATCACAGGATCTTCCAAGTAGTTATACGCAAGCGCTCCAATGGCGCCACCGTCATACGCACTGTTTTCTTTGAAAAGACTTCCTGAAATGAAGACTCTTGCCGTTTCACAAAATGCAAGCGCCGTAGCGCATGTCTCAATCTGCCCGGTGTCTACAGAAAATCCCTCACCGCCGTTAATGGCAATTGCGCCGCCAAAACTGGTAGCCGAGTTGGATTCAAATTGCATCCTGTTTACGGTCACGTCACCGGTCGTCATTATTCCTAAGGCGCCGCCACAACGCGCTTCTTCCACACAGTTATCCGTGACGGACATCCCTTGAGCGCTACCGTTTTTCATAACAAAACCATTCAGCACAAGCGATGCACCATCAATTACACGCATGATCTGAGTGGTGCCTTTTCCATCAAGGATCGTTGTGGAAGTGAAGTCACCCAAACCTTCACCTAGGACAATCACATCGCGCCCTCCATCGATCACAATCGTTTCGGAGATGTAGTAGGTACCTGGGCAAAACACCACCGTGTCACCATCTGCAACACTGTTTTGAAAAAGGCTCGTAA
>JAFMEI010000122.1 GCA_017856815.1 Ilumatobacteraceae bacterium | reverse complement strand
AATTCAACGGCGCCGGTCTCACTGATGGTGAGATCAACAAGATCACGTGGGAAAACACCACGCGCTTTTTTGATCTTGATCCTTTCTCGATAATCAAGAAGGATCAGGCAACAGTGGGAGCGCTCCGTGCGCAGGCCATGGATGTAGATACCAGCACACGCACTCGCGCCGAGTGGCGTCAGCGCTTCGAGCTCACGCACTCGTAAATTATCAAACGACCGCAAATTGAATAATCGTCTGGGGGGATCATGGACGGAGTAATGAATGGCATCCGCATTCTTGAAGTTGCTGAGCACACATTTGTGCCAGCTGCATCGGCGGTATTAGCCGACTGGGGTGCAGATGTGGTCAAGGTTGAGCATGTCACTCGCGGAGATGCGATGCGCGGCCTGATGGCGACTGGTGTGATGAACTTTGGCGATCCAGACGCGCCGCATGTTTTGCTTGAGCACTCCAATCGTGGCAAGCGGAGTATCGGACTCGATCTATCAACTGAAGAGGGCGTTGAAATTCTCTACAAACTCGCCGAACATGCAGATGTGTTTCTCACCAACAAACTGCCAAAAGTCTTGAAGGCTCTGAAGATCGAAGTCGAGGACATTCGCAAGCACAATCCGAACATCATTTACGTTCGCGGCACTGGTTATGGTCCTCTTGGCCCAGATGCTGACCGTGGTGGTTACGACATCCTCGGATACTGGTGTCGCTCTGGTCTCGCAGTGGCAAACACGCCGCCAGAACTTGTAGACCGAATCAACGCCCAACCCGGGCCGGCTTATGGAGACTCGATCGGAGCGATGACAATTGCCGGTGGAATCTCGGCTGCGCTGTTGCACCGTGAACGCACTGGTGAAGCCAAAGTTGTCGACGTGTCCCTCATGGCAACCGGCATGTGGGCGATGGGTGCTGGAATAGCACTTTCCTTGCAGATGGGATTCCCCTTCAAGCAGACGCCGCCAAACCGCTCAATGTTGCGTAACCCGCTGGTTGGTGGATACCGCACCAAAGACTCAAGGTTCATCTTCTTCTCGTGCCTGCAAGCATTTCAGTACTGGCCGGATATGTGCCGCGTACTCGGGCGCCCGGAGTTGGTCACCGACGAGCGATTCAACTCTCACGAGAATCTGATGCAGAACGCATTAGCGGCTGCAGAAATTCTCGATGCAGAGTTTGCCGCGAAGGATTTCAATGAATGGAAATCGATCCTCTCGGACTTCAAAGGTCAATGGGCGCCAGTGCAAGATTCACTTGAAGTCGTGCAGGACCCACAGACTGTGGCCAACGGATATGTAGTGCAGTCAGCCAACGCACAAGGAAAGCCTTATTCATTGGTAGCCACTCCCGTGCAATTCGATGGCAAGCCTTCGCAGCCGCGCCGGGCACCGGAATTCAATGAACATGGCGATGAGATCCTCACCGACTTGTTGGGGATGGAATGGGATGCCGTAGTTGACCTCAAGGTCAAGGGAGTCGTGGCGTGAGCGGTGCGGTTTATTACGACCCATTCGACTACGCAATCGACCAGAACCCGTATCCGATCTGGGAGCGGATGCGCGACGAGGCCCCTCTTTACTGGAATGAGAAGTACGGCTTTTGGGCGGTGAGCAGGTTTGCTGATGTTTGGTCGGCTTATCACAACACCGAAACATTCAGTTCAACTCACGGTGTGAGCTTGGACATGATGACCGATACGGCTACGGACATGACTTACATGATGATCTTCATGGACCCGCCAGAGCACTACAACTTCCGGCGCCTTGTGAGTTCGCCGTTTGCCCCGAAGCGAATTGCGGCACTTGAGTCAATGATTCAGGCCTACACCAATCAGTATCTCGACAACATTGCTGGGTCGAAGTCTTTTGACTACGTGCAGGATTTTGGTGCGTGGTTGCCGCCAATGGTGATCGGCGCACTCGTTGGTGTGCCCGAATCGGATCGTGACATGTATCGCCGCTGGACTGATGAATCACTCCACATCGACGAAGGCCAGACAGGCCCGAGCGAAAAAGCGCAAAAGGCCCGCATGGAAGGCGGTGCTTATGTGTGGAACATGGTGCAGGAACGGCGCAAAAACCTCGGTGATGACATGATCTCTGACCTGCTGCAAGCCGAGATCGATCAAGACGGTGAAAAGCGCAAACTTACAGACTTGGAAGTTGTTGCGTTTGTTCAGCTCCTGGCTGGTGCGGGCTCGGAAACCGTTGCACGCTTCCTTGGCTTTGCGGGCGTCGAACTGGGGCGCAATCCAGACCAACGCAAGATCCTGGTTGAAGACCCAAGTGTGATTCCCAATGCGGTGGAGGAATTGCTGCGCTATGAAGCTCCTTCACCAGTTAATGGTCGGTGGGTCATGCATGACACTGAAATCCACGGAACGAAGATCCCTAAAGATTCAAAGATTCTGTTGATCAATGGCAGTGCGAACCGCGATCCACGTGAGTATGACGAGCCAGAAAAACTGAAAGTTAAGCGTGAAATCAAACGTCACATCACGTTTGGCTACGGTCCCCACTTCTGCCTCGGCGCATCTCTTGCGCGGCTTGAGGCAAAAGTTGCTCTCGCCGAAACACTTAAGCGTTATCCGAATTGGGAAGTGGATGAAGCCGGTCTCGAAATGGTGCGCACCACAACCGTTCGTGGTTACGCGAAGGTGCCGATTACTGTCTAAACAGTGAGTATTTGGGCTTTTGACATCGATGGCACTGTGATAGGCGCGATCCGCAGCGATGTATTGCGACCAGGAACTATTGAGATCTTTGAAGCGATCAATGCCTCTGGCGCTCGAGTCGTTCTATGGAGCGCAGGTGGAAGCGAATATGCCGAACGGATGGCGGCTAACCACGGGATTATTGATCACGTGCATGGGTTCTTTGAAAAGCCAGATCGCAATGGTGCTGCGCACTATTCGGTTGATCACATTCCTGAACCCTTGCGTCCAACCGTCTTTGTGGACGATTCCCCAGGTGATTTGCCCCCGCACTGGGATGTAATCGCAGTTGATCCGTTCATGGGTTCCAACCCACATGATCGCGGTTTGGATACCGTGCGCACACGATTACGCCTAGCCTAAGTTTGCTCATCCAGCCCGGGTGGCGGAATTGGTAGACGCGGGGGGCTTAAACCCCCCTGGTGGCAACACCGTATGGGTTCGAATCCCATCCTGGGCACACAGTTTCAACTGGCGGAATCGGAATCGCGTTCTTCTCGCAAGTTGTGGAGAATCAAAATCGCGGCGATGCCGCAGATGGTCCATGCGATGGTGCGCACCAGGTTTGCTGCCATCAAGGTGTCGTATACGTCGGGATCAAAACCATCCAACAATTTTCCATGAGCGGGGGCTGACCAGATGCCACTGATTAGAAGTACTACAGACATTGCTGCTGCGTTGATTGCCGATGCCGCACGAAGCTTTGGATTTGGACCCAAAAAAGCGATGGCGAGAATCGCAACCAGTGTGATTCCTTCGGTTAACCAAGGCGCAATCAACAACTTTCCAATCTTGTCAACATGCTCCGATTGCAGCGCATCGTAAATTGATGCTGTGTCCTTCTGGTACGTCAGTTTTCCAGCGGTACCTAGCTGTGGATAGTTGAGGACATGAATGGTCCAGATCAGACCCACCATGAACCAAGTGGCCACGGCATGAATAGTTGCAATAAGTCTTTGAGTCTGGTGACTCACGGAGAACGGAGACTTAATCAAAAGATCGTGGCTTCTTTGCCGACAGGGTTTTGTCCTTGTGGGAAGTTGCGCACTAGTGACTCTTGAACAAAAGACGCGACCAACTTGCCATCTTGAGTGAATGCATGACCCCGACCATAAACGCGTCCGCCACCCGCATACATCGCCTCATGATCAATGAGAATCCAGTCGTTCACGTTCACATCGCGATGGAATGCAAGCGACTGTGTAAGCACACCAGTTGAGACCGAGATGTGTGCCTGTGCTTGGCCGATTCCGTCATGAGGAAACATTGCTGTGGCGATGAGCCAACCATCTGTGGCGTGTGAGAGCAGTGCACGGTGTAATGCCTGGTCATCGGCCGGTGTGCCTGAAAAGCGAATCCACAGTTGCAACGTGGGTGGACGCACGAGAGCGGGATCCAAATAGTCGAAGTCGCCCACGATGATGGTTTCGGGCGCACCTGTGTTAATCCACTTCGCTTGCGAGGCATCCGGAGCCGGCACTCTTGGCATTTCTGGCGTTTGATGTGTGATGAGGTCTGCTTCATCAACATCGGTCAATACAAGACTGCTTGCGCACGTGCGTCCGTCTTGCACGAAATCGATTGAGATTCCCCCAATATTGCGACCTTCGTACATCGTTTCGACCTTGATGTCGACTGGATCGGTAACGCGCAATCCTTTGGCGAACACCGTTTGAATCGACTTCACGCGCTTGGAGCTGTGGGTGCGTGTGGCGGCGACAATTGCCTGCCCAAGAAGTTGGCCTCCAAACACAACACCGCGTCCTTCAGGTAGGTGAGGAGCCCTATATGTATTGGGGGCGACTTCTGCTAACGCAAATGAATCAAGCAGACCCTTTAAGTGGATATTGGACATACTTCCCCCGTATCTAGATGGCCACAACGGCCGTCCTCATTATTAGTCTCTGTGGAGCGCAGGAAACGACTGCAATGTGCGCTGAAAGGTGGGGGAACATGCGACCGATCTTGGGCCTGCGATACGACTTGCGCTCAGCGCCATTCGGTAAAGATCACGCCACGTTGTATGCAGCGATGCTTGAGCAGGTGCAGTGGGCTGACCAGCTCGGTTTCACCACGGTCACGTTTTCCGAACACCATGTTTCCGACGATGGGTACTTGCCTTCACCA
>JAFMEI010000121.1 GCA_017856815.1 Ilumatobacteraceae bacterium | reverse complement strand
ACCGCAACAAGCAACTTCGTGAACTCGCAGATTCAAAAATGAATTATCACTACATTGATGGCGCAGATCTCCTCTACGACAACAATGCTTACGCCGACTATCTACCTTGCAAATGGTTTGACAAGGATCATTGCTCAATGGGGGTCGTTCGAGTTCGAGCTACAGATGGGGTGCACTTGTGCCCGAACAGCACACTTGACTACCTAGAGGGGAATTTGCCGTGTCCCACCCACAACAGCGGTGCGATTCGGCTTGCGAGACAGGTGCTGAAAGAGCTCAGCTGAGGTAATTAGCTGCCCGTGAGCGCGCGCCAGTCCCCTGGCATCCGGCGGGCTACGTCGTCTGGCGCAAGACGCAAAGTTGACTCAGGCACTCGGTCTGCCACATCACGTGACTCGGCATAGTGGTGAATGACATTTCCAACACCCTCAAACAATTTGCGACGTGCGGAAGCAAGATCTTCCGGTATTTGTTCATCAAGCCAAGCCCAAATCCCAAGCGCAACCTTGATGTCATGAATCACTGGGCCACGACCATAGATAGATGCACGACGCAATGCGATGGCGACCGTGCCACGAATGGCATCTTCCACGGTCTCACCTTTTCTGACTTTGATCTGCGTGCGGTAACGATTCGCAAGAGTTAACGCATAGCCCTGGTCTGGGCCCTGGTACCCGAGCCGGGGACCGCTCGGTTGAAATCCGTTTACTTCAGCTTTGCGGTCCGGCATCCAAGAGCCAGGTACATGATCGGGGCTTTCGTAAGCATCAACTTCTTGGTGTGGTGTTACCGGCGCGAATCGTGGGGCTGACATGGTTTACAAACTACTTGGAAACCAACGATCAGCACACCTATTGAGAAGCGTGGAGCAGCCCAAAAATCAACGACTCTTCAAGTGCTCGCCATGATGCTTCGATGATGTTCCCCGATACACCGATGGTGGTCCATGTGCGTGATCCATCAGTGGCATCGATCAACACCCGTGTCACTGCGCCCGTTGCGGTTGCTCCATCAAGAATTCTCACCTTGAAGTCGGTGAGATGTACTTTTTCAAGATGCGGGAACTTTTCCTGCAAAGAAGCGCGTAGAGCTTTGTCAATTGCGTTGACGGGCCCATTGCCTTCGGCTGTGTGCACTTCGCGCTTGTTACCAGTCCAGACCTTTACCGTGGCCTCAGTAGTGAACGGTGCATCACCAGTTTCGTCGGTGATCACACGCATGCTTTCGACACGGAAGAAATCCTGCTCCCACCCCGTCGCGCGGCGCATTAGGAGTTCAAGAGACGCATCCGCAGCTTCAAAGTGGTAGCCCTCGTTCTCAAGACGCTTGAGGTCGTCGATGACGCCATTGATTGCTGGGCCATCAAGATCGATTCCTAGCTCATCGGCTTTCATCTTGATGGTTGCTTTGCCTGCCATCTCACTGACAACAAATCGGGTGCCGTTGCCGACCGTTTCTGGATCAACATGCTCATAGGCATCCTTGGCACGCGCAATCGCCGAAACGTGGAGACCGGCTTTATGTGCGAACGCCGAGGCACCAACATATGGAGCCTGGGGATTGAGTGGGCGATTGAGTACCTCGGCAACGTGATGGCTCACGGCCGTGATGCGCTCAAGGTGGCCTTCGGGAAGGCACTCAAATCCCATCTTCAACTGCAAATTCGGTATCACAGTAGTGAGATTCGTGTTTCCTGTTCGCTCACCAAGACCGTTCAACGTACCTTGCACGTGCCGTGCGCCAGCAAGAACTGCAGCCATTGAGTTGGCGACAGCACAACCGGTGTCATCGTGACAGTGAATTCCGATGGTCACATCTGATCCAAGATGCTTAATAACTGCCTCGACTGTTGCTCCAACCTCGTGTGGCAAAGATCCACCGTTCGTGTCACAGAGAACAAGATGTGAGGCGCCCTTCATCACGGCTGCTTCGAGTACCCGAAGAGCAAATTCTGGATTGCGCTTGTAACCATCAAAGAAGTGTTCAGCGTCCACCAGCACTCGCCTGCCGTGGCCCGCAAGGAAACCGACCGAGTCAGCAACCATCGCCACACCCTCATCGAGCGAGGTTTGCAGTGCCTCGGTCACGTGATAATCCCAACTCTTTGCCACAATGCAGACCGCCGAGGTGTTCGCATCGATGAGATTTTTCAAAGTGGCGTCATCATCAACTTTTCCCTTCGGACGACGTGTGGAGCCGAAAGCCACGAGGGTTGAAGCGTCAAGGCGCAATTCCTTGACCGCGCGCTCAAAAAACTCAACATCTTTCGGATTGGCTCCAGGCCAACCGCCTTCAATGAAGTGAACACCGAGATGGTTAAGTTGTTCGGCGATTCGAAGCTTGTCCTCGACTGTGGCGGATACACCTTCAACCTGCATGCCGTCACGCAACGTGGTGTCGAATACTTCCACTAGTTCTTTTGTATTCAGATTCGTGCTCATTGCTGCTCTTTCTCAATTCGGGGCGGTAAACAAAAAAGCCGCCCCTTTTGTGGGCGGCGGCGTACGTGTATGTGAACGTACGCCTAACAAATAATGATGATCTCGGAGGCGCTCAGGGACTTCATGATGAATCCAATTCTTACGCACCGTGACTGCGAATGCAACCCCGATGAGCGAGTCCCCCGCTATGGTGCCAGTCATGGCACGCCCCTATGTCGCTGTTGGCCCTTATGAGTACACGAAAACAGATGCCCGGCGCACCCTGCAGGCGCTAGCTGAGATCTACAGCCACCACACGTGTAACAGCACGGACATCGCCCGCAATACGGGCCTGCGTATGCGGCTTGGGTCGCTTGCGCAGATGCTCGATCCAAAGACACACGATCTTGGTGACTCGCTCGATCTTGTGGCTTCTCATCTGGACAAGAACTTTGCGAGTTATACACCCGATGCGCTCGCTCGATTCTTGGAGTCGCTTTGGGAAATTCTGAGAACCGATGCTGGATCGCAACTCGTCCAAGGCGGAAGCGTGCATACACTTCAGGCAAATGGTGGTGGTGTGCCGAAGCCACAGATCGACTGCGCCAAAATCACTTTCGCGGGCGTAGATGGCGATGTGCAGGCCTCACGCAATCACCACGGCCGCCCCTGGCAAGCACTCTGTATCTGGAGCCGCGAAGTTATTGATTCGTTCCGCGCCAACGGCGATCCAATTACATATGGCAGTGCAGGTGAAAACATAACCGTGCGAAATCTCGACTGGTCTCTGGCTCAACCAGGCATGATGATGCAACTCGGTGACGTGGTTTGCCAAATAACTGCATTCGCAATTCCGTGCTCGCAAAACAAGGCATGGTTCACCGATGGTGACTATCGCAAAATGAGCCACGAGCGCGGAGACACTTCACGTCTCTATGCAATGGTGCGCACACCTGGTGTCATTAAACCTGGTGATCAAGTGCGACTTTTTAGCGGAACTCGTTAGGCGAGTTCACACCAGTGGCTGTACTTGCTTACCTTGCCGCGAACAGCATCAGCATAGATACCAGCAATCTGCTTGGTGATTGGCCCTGGGCAAGGAATTGCGCGATCGTCGACACTGTTCACAGCGCTGATCTCCGCAGCAGTACCTGAGAGGAACATCTCTTGTGCGATGTACACATCGGAACGTGAAAGATTCTCTGCAACCATTGGAATTCCGAGATCAGAAGCAATTGTGGCGATACTCGACTGTGTGATGCCTTCAAGCGCACCCGCCGAGGTCGGTGGCGTGATGATTCGATCATGGCGCACTACAAAGACGTTTTCACCAGTGCATTCAGCAATGAAACCGTGTGGACTGAGCATCAGCGCCTCGTCATAACCTGCCTTCAGCGCTTCGACTTTGGCCAGCGAGGAGTTCACATAGTTGCCCACGGTCTTAGCTGCCGGCGGCATGATGTTGTGGTCGTGGCGTGTCCATGAAGAGATCTTCAACCGAACGCCCTTTGTTATCGCATCGTCACCGAGGTACGCGCCCCATGGCCAGCAAGCAATTGCGACATCAACTTTGCACGGCAAGGTGTTCAAACCCATTTCGCCGTAGCCGTAGTAAGCCAGCGGCCGCACGTAGCACGATGGGAGTCCAGTTGACTTCACGGTGTCTTTGGTTGCTTGCACTAACTCTTCAACCGTAAACGGGATGTCCATACCCATGATGTGGGCGCTCGCAAAGAGACGTTCAATGTGCTCGGTCAAACGAAAGACTGCGGGGCCATCGGCAGTTTCGTAGGCACGGACACCTTCGAACACGCCGGTGCCGTAGTGCAGTGTATGGGTCAACACATGCACTTTCGCATCGTCCCAATCGACGAGCTTTCCGTTCATCCAAATTTTCGGAGTGGTCTGAATGGGCATGTTTCCTCTAATCGCGATGCGGTTCGTTCAAATTACTTGAGTGCGGCGACGATCGCGTCGCCAATTCCTGTTGTTGTGCCTGAATGCTCTTGGTCGCAGGCTTTGCGAATGCGGTCAGCGGCCGAGGATTCGCCTAGAAAATCGAGCATCAATGCCGCCGATAACACTGCAGCAATCGGGTTCGCCTTGTTTTGGCCAGCGATGTCTGGCGCTGACCCGTGAACGGGTTCGAACATCGAGGGCCCGGTGCGAGCAGGATTCAGATTCGCCGAAGATGCGAGCCCTACACCACCGCTGACAGCACCACCTAGATCGGTGAGGATGTCACCAAACAAGTTGTCGGTAACGATCACGTCATAGCGATGCGGATCTTGGACGAAATAGATACAAGCCGCGTCAACATGGTTGTAAGCGGTCCCAACTTGTGGATATTCCTTAGCAACGAAATCAAACGTGCGCTGCCAAAGATCTCCGGCAAAGGTCAATACATTCGTTTTGTGCACGAGTGTTACATGCTTGCGTTCACGCTTAGATGCGAGTTCAAACGCATAGCG
>JAFMEI010000120.1 GCA_017856815.1 Ilumatobacteraceae bacterium | reverse complement strand
ACTATTTCGGCAACTGGAATTTCATGTACCACGACATGCAGTTATCAACCCACAGCTGGCACAAGTGTTGAGTTAACGGCTACACCCACTGGGGATGCAACCATTGCCTACTGGACGGGGGCGTGCGAGAACGTTGATTTTGGTGTGAATCAGACGACTACTTGCACCGTTCCAATGGATCAAGCTCGTGAAGTTGGTGCAGTGTTTAGATATAACCGCAGTGTCACGGTGACCAAGAGCGGATCAGGAACAGTTGTAGATGATACATACGGTTGGTCAATCAACTGTGGTGTCACATGCTCCGATACCGATTGGCGACCTTATGTAACTCTTGTTGCGACACCGTCATCGGGCTATCAGTTTGGCGGGTGGAGTGGCGGATGCACACACGAAGAGTTGCGGTGCACACTCTTGATGACTGAGTCAAAGAACGTTCTTGCAACATTCGCAACGGAAAACACGCTTTCGGTTGAAGTTGTAGGGAGTGGCAATGTGACGTCAGACCCCGTCGGCATTGACTGCGATGGACCCACGAATGGTTCCGCGTGTACGCACATCTTTGATGCCACTACTTCGGTCACGTTGACTGCGACTGCAATATCTGGCCAAGTGTTCACTGGGTGGAGCGGTGCATGTAGTGGTACGAGTACCTGCATTGTCTCAATGAACAATGTTCGTTCGGTAACCGCAACCTTTGAAAGCGGCGGGACGTTGAGTGTCAATGTTGAAGGTGTTGGCACGGTGACCTCAGAACCTGACGGTATTTCATGTACTGGGCCAACTGGGGAAACGCCATGTACCGCTGGGTTCCTTGCTTCAGAGACTGTGACACTGACCGCAACACCAGACAACATGTCAACATTTGATGGTTGGTCAGGAGACTGTTCGGGCAGTGATACCTGCACGGTGACGATGGCCCAGTCGCGCTCGGTGACCGCTACCTTCATTCCTCTTTATCTCTTAGATGTAGATCTAACTGGCACTAGTTCGGGAACGGTTTCTGCTGACATCGGCTACATCAATTGTTCGGGTGACCCGTACTCAACATGTGCGGAGTACTTTCCCGAAGGCACCGTCGTAACGCTGACCGCCGTGGACAACCCGGGTTTCTTTGAAGGCTGGTCAGGCGCATGCTCTGGCAGCTCTCGTACATGTGCGATCACTATTGATGCGTCCAACAATGTGACCGCGGAATTTGAGCAAGGTGAGTCCGTGAATGCATCTGCGAGTGGTGGCACAGTGACCATCTCTGAAGGCTGGATTACTTGCAACTCAGGTTGGTGCACTGGATACAAGCCCACTGGATCGTCGCCTTATCTGACCGCCGTTCCAAATCGTGGGTATAGCTTCGTTGGATGGTCAAGTGCTTGCACCGGACTGGGGACATGCTCAGTCGGTAGTGGCGGATCACTTCCAGTAGCCACATTCAAAGCTCCGTCTCCAATAGATACAGGACTCAACTTCAGTTGTCGAGCGCAAGGTAATGGCGCAAAATGTTGGGGAGACAATTCAAGCGGACAGATTGGGAACAACTCCCTTGCAAATGCATTGAAGTCAGTTTCAGTTAACAACTTGAGTGGAGTAGCTGCGGTCGTGACAGGTGGGCAACATGCGTGTGGCCTGTTAAATAGTGGTGCAGTCAAGTGCTGGGGCAAAAACACCAACGGTCAGTTAGGAAACAATTCACTCACAAATGCCAAGACACCTGTCAGCGTGAGTGGACTCTCAAGCGCCCAATCACTTAGTGCCGGAGATTCTCACACTTGCGTACTGATGGAAAACGGCACGGTACGTTGTTGGGGCAAAGGTCAAGGTGGTCGACTCGGGAACGGGCAGACTTCAGATCAAAAAACCTCGGTCCAAGTGACAGGAATAGGCGGGGGTTCAGCGAAAGCGGTGGCAGTTTCTGCTGGAGATGAACACACTTGTGCGTTGTTGACCACGGGTGCAATTAGATGTTGGGGCTCCAATACATCTGGCCAATTAGGAAACAATTCCACCACAGCGTCGAATATCCCGGTTGCAGTCCAGGGCGTATCTGGTGCTATTGGCGTAAGTGCTGGCGGTCAACACACTTGTGCGTTGTTGACCACGGGTGCAATCAAGTGCTGGGGCAAGAACACCAATGGTCAGCTGGGTAACAATTCTGTGACGAATTCAAAGACGGCAGTGAATGTTTCGGGCGTCACCGGCGCATCAATGGTTTCGGCCGGCGCGGCACATACTTGTGCTGTTATTCCAGGGGCATTCTTCGGCCCAGCATCGGTTAAGTGCTGGGGATCGGGCACAAATGGAAGGCTTGGTCGTGGCAGTACATCTGGTTCAAGGGTGCCGGTGTCGAGTACGAGCACAACAAATGCCGCCTACGTAATGGCGGGAGGATCCCATACATGCGGAGCCTTCGGGTCCGGCCCGTATACCTACAAGTGTTGGGGTGCGGGCACTTCGGGTCAACTTGGTAATAATTCACGGCTCGACTCAAGGGTGCCGGTAAGCGTTCTTTGATCTATGGCGTTGCCTTGCAAGTGCGGCTTTAGTTTTGGAAAAGAAGAAGCCCCGCAACCTTGCGGCAGCGGGGCTTCCAATTCTTGTGGTTTCGCCAGTACTCAGCTGGTGAAACTCTTCCAGGTAGCTACTCTGAATTTTCCGGCTTCGTTTGAGAAGTAGTAGCTCATCTCACCATTAGGCGCAATGGTGTGACGATCAATGTACGCGCCAGCGTTCCTTTGGTAGCTGGTGAACTTGATTCCCTCGCCATAAGTGAATGCGCCGTTTTGCGGATTAACCGTTGCAAGAGCGATGCTCTTGGTGTCGTTGGTCCCGTTGTGTTGAATTCTGATGACCATCCACTTGCCGTTGTTTAGTTGCTTGATTGGAATCAGGTCGTCCTGCACCATGCCGCCTGCGGCAACAAAGATGGTTTGGCTCGACCCGAGGGTGACACTCGCTTTTGCAGCGACTCCGCCAGTGGCTGAGATCGTGTACATCTTGCTAGGACCACCTGGGGCCATCATTGAATCGGGCGAATATGCCACCACCAGCCATGAGTTTGATGCCTTACCAGGAACAATCACTAACGAACCAGGCTCAGTTGATCCAAATACAGCCGAGGAAATGGTCTTGGCAGTGGCAGCACCCGAGGTAGTCACCGTGATCAGCTTGCGACCGGTGATCCCAGTACCACTACACATTCCAGCGCCACCTTCGCCTGTTGCCGAGTAGATCACCAGTGCACGCTTGCTTCCCTTTGCGGCTTCATTAACACCGTAACTGGTGTAAACACAGGGACTGTCGTCTGTGGCCGTGAAGGAAGCGTAGGAGGTGATGGTGGCTGCGGAACCCGTTCCCACATTCAACTTTCCGATTCTTTGAAGGAATCTACCCATTGGAAGAGCACAAAAAGCAGCCACCATTGGGGCTGCTGTGGGCGCACTTAGAACTCGCAAATTGGTGTACACCGTATTAGATGAACCACACATACCGTTGGCTGCAGCCAACTCTGTTGCAGCAATCGTCTTTGATTTTCGATCTTTAGTATTTGTCAAGTTACCGAGGTACGCCTTGTATGAGGTTGACATTCCCATTCCTGAAATACGAGTTATCAACACGTATTTATTCTTTGCCGCGCCATACCATCCGAAGCTGCCGATCGTCTCTCCTGCTGCAAGGTCAATCGTCAACTTGGTGGTGCCACCACCAATCTTGGCGGCACCAGTCTTCTTTAAGCGCACGATTACCGCGTCGCCACTCGAATCAGGTCCGTAGTAGAAAACGTCCCCGAGTGGACCAGGTGTTGATGCATGCGTTAGCGAAGCAACCGGGAATCCAGCGGGGAGATTTTTTGGAGTTGACCACTTGCCTTTGCCGGCGGTGCGTCCATTGGTCAGCGAGCCTGCACCACTTGCAATTTCCGGTTGGGTGAGAGATGGCCCACCTCCGCCTCCACCACAATCGTCACTCAAAACAGATTCACCGCTATCGGTGAGGTCAAGCGATGCGATCACTGTGTCACCAATGTTTGTTATTGATGCGTTAATTGCAACTAAGGCGTTGAAATATCCGGTAGTTGTTACTGTGAATGTGGATCCATCAAGATCTCCAGAACCGCTGATGGTGTAGTAAGGCGGACTCGGCGGCGGACCATCGTAGGTCCAGATCGGAAGGTCGACCGGAGTTGGATCTCCAAGCTTCACGACATTTTCAATATCAAGTTCATCATTCATTTGCACGCTCGTAGCAAAGCAGAGGCCCGTGTACGAGAGCAGAATTGTGCCAGTGGCGTTATCGGGGATAACTGCACCATTGGCGTCCAGCTCCTTTATCTGATACGCCGACATAAAGGACGAGGAGTCGGCTACAACAGAGCCGTCAGCAAGAAGCTCGTTACCTACGAAATCCATTGTGATGGTCTTGTCGCTCCCAGTTGCATTTGTGAACTCAACATTGAGTTCATAGGACAAGTAGTTGATGTCGTCCTTGCAGGCCAATGCGGCAATGGAAAGTGTTGAAGTGGTCGTTGACCCAGCTTCATATGCACTACAGGTCATATTGGTGTTACTGGAAGCCGACCAACGGTGAGTGGTAGTACCGGTAGTTACGCCGGAACCCACAGATGCCACACCAAACTGTGATGCAGAGAATGTCTCTGGATTGGTGTCCCAAACAGTGGAAACGTAGTTGATGTCAGCACTCACCTCCACGCGCACGGTTTGACCATCCTTGATAACAACTTCGCCAGTGTCATCGTCGTCCGATACTGCAATGTCGGCAGTAGGGTACATCGGTCCGGTTGCGGCGATCACTCGCACGGATACTGCGGAGGGCACGACAATGAGTCCTGCGAAGAGACTTACTGCTCCAAGACTTTTGGCAACACGCTTCAGCATTGAATAGGTGTTCATCATTTCCTTTGGGGTTTGAGCTGATCTTCAAACTTTCGAGTTTGTACCTTAGTTTCAACTTTTGGGGTCCGCAAACACT
>JAFMEI010000023.1 GCA_017856815.1 Ilumatobacteraceae bacterium | reverse complement strand
TGTCGAAGTGATCTTGCCGATGACACCGTCAGCGCCGGTATTGCTGCCAAGGGTTGGTCGGTGATTGATGTGGTGACGTATTCGGTGCATTCGCGTGATGCACAGGTAATCGTCAAAGAAGTCCACGATGCTGGGCCCATCGACTTGATCGTTCTTGCGTCAGGTTCTGCTGCTCAAGCATTGCCCATTGGCCCAAGAATGCCTGGTGTGGTCTGCATCGGACCCAAAACCGAAACTGTTGCACGAGGACTCGGTCTTGATGTCCGTGCCACCGCTGAATCGCAAGATACAGAGGGATTAGTCGCAGCGGTGCTTCGGGCTGTTCGCTGAGCAACTCGATTACCTAGCATTGGAAGGCATGTTCCCCGAATCGCGTCCACGTCGTTTGCGCAGTACTGCTGCGATTCGAGACTTGGTTGCTGATACGCGTCTATCGACCAAAGACTTCATCGCTCCTTTGTTCGTGCGCGAAGAAGGGAATGCTCCAGTTCCGATTAAATCATTGCCTGGAGTTGTGCAACACACATTGAGTTCGCTGAAGGACGAAGTGCGCCAGTTGCGTGACTTGGGTGTGCCAGGGGTAATCCTGTTCGGAATACCGAAACACAAAGACGAAGTGGGCAGCGGCGCCTTTGACCCGAATGGCATTGTTCAACGAGCTCTTAGTGAGTTACGAGCAAGCGTTGGCGACGACATGGTGCTCATGGCAGACCTTTGCGTGGATGAATACACATCACACGGTCACTGCGGAGTTCTTAATGCCAAAGGACACGTGGATAACGACGCAACGATTGAGATCTACACCAAAGCCGCAGTCGCGCAAGCGCGCGCTGGTGCACACGTAGTTGCACCAAGTGGAATGATGGACGGCCAGGTCGGCGCAATTCGGTCGGCGCTCGACTACAACAACTTCCTTGACACCGCGATTCTGGCTTACTCGGCGAAGTACGCATCTGGTTTGTATGGACCCTTCCGTGATGCAGTTGAGGTCCAAATTGCTGGTGGTGGAGACCGCAAGGGATACCAACAGGATTACCGCAATACACGTGAGGCGTTGCGAGAAGCAATTGCTGATGTTGATGAAGGTGCGGACATGGTGATGGTCAAGCCCGCACTGTCCTACCTTGACATCCTCGCCGATGTTCGGGCTGCCGTTGATGTGCCGGTAGCGGCGTATCAGGTAAGTGGTGAGTACGCGATGATCAAAGCTGCAGCGGCCAACGGCTGGATTGATCACGATGCGGTTGCAATTGAACAATTGACCGCGATCAAACGTGCTGGCGCGAGTTTCATTCTCTCGTATTTCGCACGCTGGTTTGCAGAGAACAACCAATAGCAATGGCTGACGGAATTCCTTACTGCGATCCAGTCGCGTGCCCGGTTGCTGGCTGCGATCCAGTTGTGTGCCGTGGTGCAGCACTTGGTAGTAACGCCGTTGCTTTTGAGCGCAGCACACGTGTGATCCCTGGCGGGGTGAATTCTTCGATCCGCGCATTCAAGGCGGTTGGTGGAACGCCGTATCTTGTGGCGCGAGCGGATGGTGCGCGCGTACATGACATCGAAGGCAATGAATACATCGATCTTGTGCAGTCATACGGTGCCGTGATCCTTGGCCATGCGCATCCCGAGATCACCCGTGCGATTACTGCTGCGGTCTCCGATGGCACTTCGTATGGGGCGCCAACCCCGCGCGAGATGAAGCTTGCTGAAGCAATCAGCGAACGCGTGCCGAGTTGTGAACGCGTGCGTCTCATGAACTCAGGAACCGAGGCCACAAGTACAGCAGTGCGACTCGCACGCGGGGCAACTGGTCGCAAACGCCTCGTTACATTCAATGGCAACTTTCATGGGGCAACCGATGCTCTTTTGGCAGCTGGTGGTAGTGGTGTTGCAACGCTTGGATTGCCTGGAACCGCTGGCGTCCCCGAAGAGGCCGTGGCGAACACGCTGGTCGTGCCTTACAACAAGGTGCCCGAGCTCACAGACGATGTTGCAGCCGTGATCGTGGAACCAGTGGCGGCGAACATGGGAGTGGTGGCGCCCGCCCCGGGATTTCTGGAGGGCTTGCGTGCGGAATGTGATCGAGTTGGAGCACTGCTGATTTTTGACGAAGTCATTTCTGGATTTCGCCTCGGCCCTGGTGGAGCACAAGCAAAGTTCGATGTGCGTCCTGATCTCACATGCTTTGGCAAAGTGATCGGTGGTGGACTCCCAATCGGTGCGGTTGGTGGTCGCCGCGACATCATGGAAAACCTCTCACCACTCGGCAAGGTGTTTCACGCTGGCACACTCGCTGGCAATCCACTCGCCACTGCAGCCGGGCTCGCGGCACTTAACGCTCTCACCGACGATGTGTACATGGAACTCGGCGCAAGAGCACGCAAGCTTGCCGCGATTCTGCGCAACGCCAGTGAGAATCACGGGATACCAGCACTGTTCCCTGTGGTCGGCACTCTTGTCGGCATGTATCTCGGCAGCAGTGACGTAAACCGCACACCGACAAATTTCGATGAGGCCAAAACAACCGATGAGAGTTTGTACGCGCGTCTTTTCCACGCCGCATTGCAGGCGGGGGTTGCACTGGCCCCTGGCGCATATGAAGCACTATTCGTCGGTGTGGGCCATGATGATGCCGTGATGACTGAACTCGAGCGCCGGATCGAAATAGCGTTTGCTGAATGCGCCAAGTCATCACACTGAAATTTCTGGTGCTGGCGCTTGTCATCGCCGTGTTGGGCGCTCTCCTCATCTGGATTTACAGCAATGGTGACAGCGGCACAATCGAAACTGAAAACCTGAGGCGCATTGACAAAGGAGCGCTGATCACTGCGATTGGGATTGACTCCGGTTGGAAAATCGAAAACGGGCGCACACGCGAGAACATCGTTCTCACACTGAACGACAACACAGTTACCAACATCGCCCCGCGGACAATTGGGGTCATGACCTGCAAGGAATTGGTGGCTAATAAATGTGTCTTGCTCGCAGACATGCTTGGCCCTGCGGTGATTTGGTTTGCAATCGTTGATGCAGACAAAACAGGTGCGAGTACAAAGTTAACTCTGCCGGGATTGGTCGACATGCAAGACGGTGGTGACACTGGCGTTCTCGCAAATGGATGGATGTTCCGTCTCGCAACGCCAACTGTAAGGAACTGCAGTGTGACCACAAGTCACCTGCGTGACTTCATCAATCGCTACGCGGGGAAACGCAGTATTTCAACGTTCAATTTCAAAACCGATGAAATCGAATCGGTAACTTGCGTGGCGGCCTGAATCAGGCGTTGGGAGCAACGCGAGCGATCTGCACCGCGGCCTTGTAAGCAACTTCCGCAACACCGAGTTCATCTTCACGCAAGAGGTTTGCCATGATGCGCAAAACCCATTCCATCAGCGTGCGACTTTGCATACCTACCCGCGAAAGTTCACGCATTAAAAGTGGACGCCCGATGATGTGGGAGAAAAGGCGCGCGACCTTGAAGTACTGACCGAACTCATCATCGATTCTCTTTGTGTAGAGAGAAATCGCATTCGGGTCATTCTCGGTGATTGCTTGGCTCAACACTTCGGCGGCAATGCGACCTGTTTCGTATGCGTAGTCAATGCCTTCACCATTAAATGGATTCACACTGCCTGCAGCATCACCGATGACTAGGAAAGTTGGACCGCTCTTTGGTCCCACTGAGCCACCCATCGGAATGCGACCACTCTTAGCTCGCTGTGTTGGTTCATCGGGATTAATTCCCCATGAGTCAGCAACTTGATGCGCGTAAGCATCGAGTAGGTGGGTTGTGTTCACGCTCTTGAAATCACGGAAAGTGGAAAGGAGTCCAACGCCGATGTTGATCGTGCCGTCACCAACCGGGAAGATCCAGCCATAACCGGGCATCGCGTTTCCATTGCGATCTTTCACGTCGAGCGCGGATTCAATCCACGGTTCGTCGTGGCGCGGCGATTCCCAGTAGGTACGAATTGCAGTTCCATACGGCCACTCTTTGCGGCGCATCGTGCCAAGTGAGCGACCAAATCGACTGTTGGCTCCATCTGCAACCACCACATAACGCGCGGTTATCTCTTTGGTATTTCCGGATTTGTCCTTCACCACTGCACCGCGCAGGAACCCGCGGTCCAGAACCGGTGCGAGAGCTTCGTGACCAGTCAGCAAGGTGGCACCTTTGGACTCCGCATTCCGAGCAACGATCTGGTCAAGCTCACTGCGGCGCACCACGTAGCCGTGCTGTGGGTAGATCGAGTGCGATGGCCACTGGAGTTCGAGGGCTTTGCCGTGGGCCGTGGCACGAAGGCCCGAGTACCGGTGATATGGGGTCAGGGCTTCAGCCAAACCCATGTCGGCTAGCTGCTTGACCGCTCTTGGTGTCAGGCCGTCGCCACAGGTCTTTTCCCGCGGAAACTCTTTCTTTTCAACGATTGTGACATTGTGATTTTGCTGCGCCAGCCAGTAAGCGACAGCTGACCCAGCAGGGCCGCCACCAATTACTAAGACGTCGGGGGATTCGTCATTGTTCAGAGGGCTCAGCCTATGGATGGCCGAGGCTCAGTCCCAACCTCGCCTGGAGCGTTCTCCAACATTCCAAAGTCGTCTGCAATAGAAGCAAATGAAGACTCGCCACTTTCGAGTGCCAAGAAAATTGGTGACTCTGGCGAGCACCAGGTCTCGTATTCGCTGGCCCATTCTTCCGATGCTGGGTCTGCGCCACCGATTGTGTACCGCTCGTGGCAGACAACCGAGAGAATCTCGTAATCGGTGAGTCCACCGCCAGCGTCAACTCCTTGGGCGGGCATTGGGCCGCCGTTGTAGGCCAACGGGGCATGGGCGCCACCTTCACGGTTGGGGTCTCCGTAGACCTCCAAACCCGCATTGGCAAAGGCTTGCGAGCCGGTGTAGACGAAGTTCAACATGTCTTCGATCCGTGGGAAGGTCTTTAAGACCTCACCCTGATGGAGCGCGCGACCCGCACCACCAGCGCCAGCGGCACCGTGGCAAGACGAGCAGCTGGCGTAAATCTCAGCACCCATGGCGAGGGGACCCTCAACCGTTGCCTCTTTGGGTTTGACCGCAATGAAGTACAAAAAGGCCCACAACGGGAGCATGCTGAGCGTGGCCATGGCCCAAAACGGGATCTTCTTGCGGGTCTTGGCCGCTACAACGTAAGCGGGATCAGGCTTTGCAGCCACGACCTTGGGCGCCACTTCCGCCTTTGGGGTTGCGGGAACCGGGGTCGATGAAGTCGTTGCCGGTGCGGTCTCTGAAGGGGTGGATTCGCCCGATCCGCCACCACGGCGGTCACGTGAGCGCTTGAGCAGGTGCTCTGGAATCTCGGTCACAAATGGTCCTTTGGTCAAGGTTGTGTTGCTCACATCGTACGACACAGCCGCAGTGCACCAACGAATCCACCGCCATCTTGGCCCGTGACAAATTTGTAGTCGATCACTTAAGGCGACGCGCTACACAAACACACTTTCGAACCCGAGTTTTTCGCACTAATGCACAAGAAAATCAAGGCTAGGTGTGCTCAGAAGCACATTGGATAAATGGCGTAACTCGAAGGATCGGTGACTAGTGTTCTAAACGTCGGAAATTAAGAGGAAGGGCTCTCCGCCACCATGCTGGCAATTGACATCCTCGCGTGGCCTGGAGTGAACCAGGCCTTCTTGTTCTCGCTGGTACTCACTATTGGGCTTATCGGTGCAGCTGTCGCATACGGAAAACGCCGCCCCGTGGATCGCAAAGCGACCTGGGGTGAAGCAATGTTCGGAAGCGTTTATGCATTCGGTGTCATGTTCCTTGCATATGGAGTTGTACCGCATCAGTTCATTGACCACGCAGACAAAGATCTCGGTTGGCGTAAGGACAAGATCCTCTTTGGTCCAGGTGGGATTTTGAAGCCGAAGGCTCTCGGCGGAAGTTTCCCGATGACGGTTTCCTACGAAGCTCTTCGCGACATCATCGTCGTTGTCATCTACGTCGTATTCGTTGGTGTTGCTGTTTGGAGTTTTGGCTGGTGGCAAAAGCGCGGTCAGAAGGTCGAAAAAGCGCCAACCAGTACTTATGGTCGTCCGCTGGTGAAGAAGGCCTGATTCGAAATGGCGCGCACTGACGCAAACCCACCGATGCCAGAGTGGTCCTCGGAATATCAACTTGTTGAAGTTGATGCCGAGTATTTGCAGCGCGCAGTCAAACCAAAACAGTTCATTCACATCGATCAATCGGAATGCATCATGTGCGAAGGATGCGTTGACATCTGCCCGTGGAAGTGCATTCACATGGTTGATCCAAATGCGATCGCCGAAGCACAAGGCACAGAGTTGCCAGGAACAGACCCTTCCGACAAAGTGGTGTTCCTAATTGATGACGACGTCTGCACACGATGTGCACTTTGTGTCGATCGCTGCCCAACGGGCGTAATCATTCTGGGTAAGGCCGGTGCCCCACAAGCCACTGGCGACTCTCACACGCGTACCAATAACCACGGCTACGCATACGGCATGAGGTTCTAGGAGAGACAATGGCAAAGGTCATGGACAATCCCCGCCCAACGTTGAAAGAGCGTGCGGCGAAAGTAGGCGAACAAGTTCAGGGTTCACAGGCGTGGAACTCGATCTTCCGCCCAGGCTCGATCTTCCGTAAGGGTTACACCGATAGCCCACGTAACCGTTCGTACGTGATCATGAACTCGGTTTTGTATCACTTGCACCCAGTGAAGGTGAAGCGTCACGCAGTCAAGGTGAGCTACACACTTTGCCTTGGTGGACTCTCATTCTTCTTGTTCATTCTTCTTACGGTCACTGGCATCTTCTTGATGTTCTTCTACCGACCAACGTCGGCGAACGCATGGCAAGACATTCAGACTCTGCACACGTCGATCACGTTCGGTTTGTTAGTGCGAAATATGCACCGATGGGGAGCCCACTTGATGGTGCTTTCGGTGTTCTTGCACATGGCGCGCGTGTTCTATCACGGCGCATACAAGCCACCACGTGAGTTCAACTGGGTCATTGGTGTCGTGCTTCTCACGCTTACTCTTTTGCTTTCCTTCACCGGTTACTTGTTGCCGTGGGACCAGTTGGCGATGTGGGCTGTTGCAGTGGGAACCAACATGATGGGTTACACGCCAGTGCTTGGTTCACAAGTTCGATTCGTGCTTCTTGGCGGTGTGGAAATCGGATCTGAAACGCTCTTGCGTTGGTACGTGCTACACGTGCTCATGCTTCCGTTCGTAATCATCATCTTCATGGCGATCCACTTCTGGCGAGTCCGCAAGGACGGCGGAATTTCTGGACCGCTCTGATCGGTAACCAAGGTAAAGACAACTAACACGAATGAAAGGGGTGAGGAGATATGACTGAGATTCCGGAGCATCTTTTGAAGCGCGCACAAGCAGCGCGTGAGAAAGCAGCTGATTCAACTGAAGGCGACGCACCAGCAGCAGGTGGTGAAGCACAGTCCGATCCTCGTATACCTGCACACTTGCTCGAGCGCAGCAAGGCGCGTCGCGAAGGTGAAGGCGGTGGCGGTGTAGCCGTTGCCGAAAAGACCTCCACCCTTGTTACTGCGACCCCTTCAGGTGGTGGCGTTCCTGTTGGAGCTGGCCCTGGTGGACACACGCAACGATTGCTGACCGTTGTTAAGTCCGGATCAATTCAAGAAGTGAAATCAGTTCCGCAAGACAAGGTGCACACCTGGCCGCATCTTCTCGCAGTGGAATTTGTTGCGGCACTTTCATGCACCGCGTTTCTCTTCATGTTCTCGTGGTTCGTTAATGCGCCGTTGCTGAAGGCTGCGAACCCGAACCAAACTCCAAACCCCTCAAAGGCTCCTTGGTACTTCCTTGGCCTGCAGGAGTTGCTCACTATGTTCCACCCGATGGTTGCTGGTGTGACCATTCCGGGAATGGGTCTCGTGATCATGATCATTGCCGCGTATACGGATAAGAACCCAAGTAACAAACCCGAAGACCGCAAGTTTGCAACATCCATTTGGACCGTGCACTTGATGTTCTGGGCAGTGCTTGTGATGATCGGTTCGTTCTTCCGCGGCCCTGGATTCAACTTCGTGTTCCCGTGGCGCGACGGCATCTTCTTCGAGTTGTGAGGTACAACCCATCATGAGCTCAGCAGTAGTAATCGCATTAGTTATCGCCGCAGTTGTGGTGCTCGGTGGTGGCGTTGTCCTAACTACCGCACGCCGCACTGATGTGCGTGGTGCAGGTGCACTCGCGCGCGAAACGCGCAAGAAGGACAAGCCAGTTGATCCAGCAGTTTTCCAAACAGCTGAAGAGGTGAAATCATCAACTGAAATTGCCAAGCCAGTTGCAGTCGAAGTAGAGCCTTGGGTCGCACCGGATGCGGAAGCGATCGGCGTATCGCGTCGTCAATTCTTCAACCGTGCATCTGTCACGTTGATGAGTGCGAGCATCGGTGCCTTTGGCGCCGCTGTAGTTGGCTTTCTTTGGAAAGCTCAAGAAGGCGGCTTTGGATCGAAAATCGGTGTTGGCAAACTCTCAGACGTCGTTCAACAAATCCGTGCAAATAATGGATTCCTCTATCTGTCCGAGGCTCGTGCTTGGGTTGCTGAGTACCCAGCGGATGCGTTGGCCAAGGCGAAAGTTGTTTACGCCAATCAGGGCCCGGTACTCGCAGGAATGGAAGCTGGAATTGTTGCGCTCTATCAGAAGTGCCCACACCTCGGTTGCCGTGTGCCTGAGTGCAAGAGTTCACAATGGTTTGAATGCCCTTGCCACGGCTCGCAGTACTCACGCGTTGGAGAGAAAAAGGGTGGTCCCGCACCACGCGGCATGGATCGTTTCGGTGTCGCTGTGAACAATGGCAATGTCGTGATCGACACTGGCTCCATCTTTGCTGGTGCTGCAATTGGTGTTAACACGACTGGTCAAGAGGCTGAAGGACCGCACTGCATCGGCGCAGGCGAGGGAGGCCACTGATCATGATCGCAGTAGCAACCACAACCATTGGACAGTTAATTCTTCTTGTATCGGTAGTCGGCTGGCTCGGCTATGCAGTGTTCAATATGCGCCAAGGTCGGCGCGAAGCTGGTTCTGAAATTGAACTCGCAGCAAACCGTAAGGAGTATTACTCCGACGAAGAGCTAGAAGGCCCGCGTCTAGAGCGCGCGCAATTGCTCGGCGTTCTTTTCTTGGTAGTGATCACGATTTCATTGCCGTTGTACTGGGTGCTCGAGCCGGGCCGACAGAGCAACGCGGATTTCGGATGGGACAAGCGTCTTGCATCTTGGGGTGGCGAACTATTCGAAACCACAGCTAACGGCGGCTTTAACTGCGCTGGTTGTCATGGTGGCATGAACGCCACTGGTGGTGTTGCGCCTTATGCGATCACCGATGCCAACACTGGCGAAGTTAAGTCAGTCAACTGGAAGGCTCCTTCGTTAGACACCGTTATGTCTCGCTTCTCCGAAGACGAAGTTCGATTCATTCTTGTGTATGGTCGCCCGTTCTCACCGATGTCACCATGGGGCACTGAAGGTGGCGGACCCATGAACGATCAGCAGATTCAAACTTTGATCGAGTATCTAAAGAGCATCCAAACTCCCCGTGAAAACTGTGAAGTCATAAATGAAGACCCGCGCTACTGCACGGGTGGACACTTGCCCGTGGAGAAGCAAGAAGAGTTGCAAGCACGTGCCGAGCAGCTGGTTGCAGACGGTACTTACGGCAGTGTTGGCGAAGCGTTGTTCAACATGGACATTGCTGCTGGGGCGTACTCATGTGCGCGTTGCCACACAAAGGGTTGGTCTTACGGTGAACCCCAGATCACAGGTGGCGGTGCGCTAGGCCCGAACCTCACTGGCGGTTCTGCTGTGCGTCAATTCCCGAATCAGGATGACATGATCAACTTCATCAAGAACGGCTCAGAGTTGGGCAAGCGTTACGGTGAGCAAGGTCAGGGCAGCGGCAAGATGCCGGGATTCGGCAGCTTGTACACCGAAGAGCAGATCAAGGCGATCGTTGAATATGTGAGGGGTCTCTGATGCTGAGCACACTCTTGGCAGTCGGTTGGGAACCCGAGATTCGCGGTGCAATCGTCGTAATCATTGGTGTTGTCACCTTGATGGGCAGTGTTTATTTGCTGCTTGGCACCAACGTAGGTGCGCGTCTTGGTTTTACTATCGCGCTTGCTGGTTTCTTTGGCTGGATGTTCACGATGGGTGCAATTTGGTGGGCATATGGAATTGGTTTGCAGGGTCGCCAACCAACTTGGAAGCCCGCCGAGCCCATCACAATCATTCGTGATGCGAAGTACTTCACTGATGCACGCCTCGTGGACTCGATCGTGCTTGAGGATTCTGCAACTGCAACTCAAGCTGCAGCCACAGCGGAAGAAGCACTCGAAAATGCAGATTGGGAAAAGCTCCCTGAATCAGATCCGGGTCGTGGTCAGGCGATTGCTGCAGCAGACGACATCATCCAAAACAAGGCCCAGGAACTCGCAGTAGGTGAGTATCAAGCGGTGTCGGTGTTCACCCGTGGTGGTGAGCGTTGGCCGAAGATCAACGACTCGCTCGACTTCTTTGCTTTCTTCCACAAGCCCCATTACGCAGTTGTTGAAATTGCGTTGATCAAACCTCAACTTTCCGAACCCGGTAGGGCACCGGCAACACCAGTAATCGATTCAACCCAACCACATCGCTATGTCGTGATGTTGCGTGACCTTGGTTCACGCCGTCAGCCCGCAGCGTTCATCACTTTGGGTTCGGGTCTGATCTTTGGCGTGTTGTGCATGATGCTCCATCGGCGCGACCAGGTTGTTGCGTTGAATCGCAGCGCCGTGCCGGCCAAGGTTTAGACGGACTCTTCTTCCATGGGTCAGTATCTTCCGATCATCTCGCTGACCGTGCTCGCGGTGTTATTCGGCGCATTGAGTTTCGTTGCCTCCCGTCTGCTGGCACCTAGGCGCCCGAGCACTGCGAAAGAAGCGCCATACGAATGTGGAATCGTGCCATCGAAGGAGCCACCGGAACGCTTCCCAGTGTCGTTCTTTATCGTGGCCATGTTGTTCATCATGTTTGATATTGAAATCATCTTTGCGTTTCCTTACGCTCTCGAGCATCGTGCGCTCGGTCTATATGGATTGCTTGAAATGGTTTCTTTCTCTGTTGTCTTCTTTGTGGCGTTTGCTTACGCGATTGCTCGCGGCGCACTGGATTGGGGTCCGATTCAGAAGTATCGACGCATTGATGACGAATCTGTTTACGCAGTTACTCGCACCACGACTTCAACGATTCGACGCGTTGGAACCGAAGGGCGCATTGATGAAGATGGTGAGGCTGCCTGATGTCAATTGCACGCAACGTACTCGATGATGGTTTAGGTGGTCTTGAGCACAACTTTGTGACCGCCAAAGTTGAAGACCTCGTCAATTGGGCGCGTTCACGTTCAAGCTGGGCGGCAACCTTCGGACTCGCGTGTTGTGCCATTGAGATGATGGGTACTGGTGCTGCGCACTATGACCTAGCGCGCTTTGGCATGGAAGTGTTCCGCGCTTCTCCGCGTCAGGCCGACATCATGATCGTTGCGGGACGCGTGAGCCAGAAGATGGCTCCCGTGTTGCGACAGGTTTATGACCAGATGATGGAACCCAAGTGGGTCATCTCGATGGGTGTCTGTGCATCAAGTGGTGGAATGTTCAATAACTACGCAATTGTCCAGGGCGTTGATCAAGTTGTACCCGTTGATGTCTATGCGCCAGGTTGCCCACCAACACCTGAGACTCTCATCCACGCAATCGAAACCCTGCATGGCCTGATTGAATCAAATGAAATCTTGAAACGCCGTGCCGCAACCGGTGCGGGTGCACAGTTCGCAATCCAGCACGACCACTCGGCTTCGGGAGTTATCGAAATCGGGGGCCGGCGGTAATGGAGTCTCTGCACGGTTGTCCGCTGAACGAGATTCTGGGTCAAAGAGTTTTGTTCGTCGAACGCGAGCGCTACATCGAAGTGATGAAGAAGCTTGCTGATGATGGTTTCACAATGGCAATTGATGTCACCGCGGTGGACTATCTGGAGCACCCGAATCATTCAGCGCCTGAAGGAATTCAACCTGAACGCTTCGAGCTCGTTGTGAGTCTCTTGTCAATCACGAATCGCGAGCGCATCCGTGTGAAGGTTCAGGTTCCTGAAGCAGATGCAAAAATGCCTTCGCTGTTTGATCTTCATCCAACCGCCGAGGCGTTGGAGCGCGAAGTCTTTGACATGTTTGGGATCGCCTTCGATGGCCATCCGGACCTAACACGCATCCTTATGCCAGAGGACTGGGAAGGCCATCCACTACGCAAGGACTACTCAGTGGGTCGGATCCCAGTTCAGTTCAAAGGCTCGCCAGCATGAGCACTACGGATATTCCGATCGCAGCTGCTGGCACCGACGAGGGTGGGCAAGAACTTCGTCCACGTAGCGAACTAACTGCCAAGCAGTTACTGCGTGAAGTTGGCGCCGTGTTGCGGATGTCCGAAAAGGAAGCCGCTGAACTCACCACTTCAATCTCCAGCGATGTTGCCGATGATCAAACAATGATCATCAACATGGGCCCACAACACCCAAGTACGCACGGCGTATTGCGTCTGATGCTCGAGCTGAAGGGCGAGACCGTCCTGCGTTGCAAACCCATAATTGGTTACCTGCACACAGGCATGGAGAAGACGGGTGAAGAACTCACCTACATGCAAGGGGGCACGAATGTCACCCGCATGGACTACGCGTCGCCGTTCAACAACGAGCTCGTTTTCTCACTCACCACCGAGAAGTTGCTTGGTATCGACGCCGACATTCCTGAGCGCGCCACATGGATTCGCATGCTTCTTTCAGAATTGAACCGCATGAGCAGCCACCTGTTGTTCCTCGCCACAAACGGCATGGATATTGGTGCGGTGTCGATGATGATTTATGGCTGGCGTGAGCGCGAGGAAGTTTTGCGGTTTTTCCAAAAAGTCACTGGACTCCGCATGAACCACAACTTCGTGCGTCCCGGCGGAGTCGCAGCTGACCTTCCAGCTGGCTGGCGCGATGACGTGCTGGAAATTCTTGAGGCTTTGCCCGCTCGACTCGAGGAATATGACATCTTGATGACGGGTCAGCCGATCTGGCGCGAGCGGTTGCAGGGAGTCGGTGTCATTACCGCCGATGAAGCAGTAGCGCTTGGCGCAACCGGCCCAATCTTGCGGTCGACCGGAGTTGCTTGGGACCTGCGACGCTCAATGCCGTACATGAAATATGACGAGGTTGAATTCGATGTCATCGTCGGGTCGTATGGCGATGCATTCGACCGCTACGCAATTCGATTCAACGAAATACGTGAATCAATGCGCATCGTTTATCAAATCCTAGAAAAGATGCCAAAGGGTGATTACCGAATCCAAAACAAGAAGGTAACTCCACCACCGCGTGCTCGCATTGATGAATCAATGGAAGCGTTGATTCATCACTTCAAGATTTTCACTGAGGGATTCAAGGTCCCAGAGGGCGAAGCGTATGTTGCAATCGAAAGCCCGCGCGGCGAAATTGGTTGTTACATCGTTAGCGATGGCTCATCAAAGCCATACCGCATGCGTATGCGTGGCCCGTCCTTCATCAACATCCAAACTCTGCCGCACATGATGCGTGGTGGTTTGGTTGCTGATGCGGTCGCCGTGATTTCTTCCGTTGATCCGGTTCTCGGTGAGGTAGATCGATGAGTCGTTTTAATGATTCAAACGTCACGCTCGCTAAGGAAATCATTGGTCGCTTTCCGCGCCCAAAATCTGCAGTGATTCCGTTGTTACATCTCGCCCAAGAACAAGACGGATATGTAACTCGTGATGCGATGTCTCATATCGCTGAGTTGGTAAATGTGACCACCGCTGAGGTTTATGGCACCGCGACCTTCTATGAAATGTTCAAATTTGAACCCATCGGCAAGTACTGCGTCAATGTGTGCACCAACATCGCTTGTCAGTTGGTCGGAGGCTGGGAGCTGCTAGAGCACGCTGAGGAAAAACTTGGTATCAAGGCAGGTTCGACCACCGAAGATGGCCTTTTCACGATCGAAGATGTCGAGTGCATTGCCGCCTGCACCGAGGCTCCTGCAATTCAGGTGAACTACCGGTATCGGTACAAGGTAACGGCAGAGAATCTTGATCAATTGATTGACGATCTGCGTGCGGGTCGCCTGGCTGATGAGATTCCACCGCACGGCACTCTGGCACGCGTGCGCCAACGCACAACTGACACTTGGGCAAACACCGGTATTGAAGCGCAAGCGAAAGTGGATGCGAGGTAATTGCGATGAGTGATAACACCACAGCCAATTACTCATTAGGTGGCCAAGTGCCGACCGGGCCAAAGATTTTGACATCGCGCTGGGAATCAGCAGATGGACACACTTACGACGGTTACGTGCGCACCGGTGGCTATACCGCATTGCGCAAAGCATTGACCACAATGTCGCCCGCACAGGTACACGACGAGGTGAAAGCTTCGGAGATGCAAGGCCGCGGTGGTGCGGGGTTCCCAGCTGGCACGAAGTGGGGCTTCCTTCCTGCCGATGTACATCCTCGCTATTTAGTAATTAATGGTGATGAATCAGAGCCAGGCACCTACAAGGACCGTCTCTTGATGGAAAAGGATCCTCATCAATTAATTGAAGGAATCATCATTGCGTGTTACGCATTCGGTGCTGCTCAGGCGTTTCTTTATGTGCGCGGCGAAATGGCACTTGCACAGGAGCGCCTGGCACAGGCGTTGAACGATGCATATGCGAACAACTTGGTCGGGAAGCGGATTTGCGGCACTGACTTCAGTGTCGACATCACACTCACTTGGGGTGCAGGGGCTTACATCGTTGGTGAAGAAACTGCGTTGATTGAAAGCCTCGAAGGAGAACGTGGAATGCCACGTTTGAAGCCGCCTTTCTTCCCAGCATCTAAGGGCCTCTATATGCAGCCAACGATTGTGAACAATGTTGAGACCCTCTCAAATCTTCCCTACATCGTCAATCAAGGTGGCACTTCCTTCAAAGATCTTGGTGGCGCAACTTCTTCAGGTATGCGTATCTTCGCCGTTAGCGGTCATGTCAATAAGCCGGGCGTGTTTGAAGTTCCAAACGGAATCACTACTTTCCGCATGTTGTTCGAAGCACCCGAGTACTGCGGTGGGGTGCGTTCTGACCGCAAGGTGAAAGCGTTCATTCCAGGTGGCGCATCAGCGATGTGGTTCTTTGATGAGCATCTTGACCTTCCGCTTGATAAACCAACGGTTGACCAGGCCGGTTCAATGCTTGGTTCGGGCGCAATCGTTGTGATGGATGAAACCACTGACATGGTGAAGGCTTGTTGGCGTGTTGTTCGTTTCTTTGCACGCGAATCTTGTGGAAAGTGCACACCATGTCGCGAGGGAACCACTTGGCTTGAGCGGATCTTGCACCGCATACTCACCGGCAATGGCCGCCGTGAGGATCTTGACTTGCTATTTGAGGTAAGCGAATCAATTAGCCCCGGTCTTGCATGGCCTCCACGCCAGACCACAATTTGTCCGCTTGGTCCGTCTGCTGTTTCGCCGATCGCTTCAGCGGTCAACCGTTTCCGCCATGAATTTGAGCACTACATCGAGCACGGGCGAGCAATCGCCGGCGTTGAGTACGTGCCAATGCACGCGGGCTCAAGCCATGGAGCGCACGCGCATGTCTGATGTGAATGACACCGAAGTGCAAGAAACGCCAGTAGTGGTTAAGACCACTCTCAGCATCACGGTAGACGGTCGTGCCCACGAAGCAGAGCCCGGCCAGCTATTGATCGATGCCTGTGAAGATGCCGGTTCATACGTTCCACGTTTTTGTTACCACCCGCGCATGGAGCCAGTTGGAATGTGCAGGCAGTGCCTGGTGGAAGTTGAGGGCCCACGCGGACCCATGATGGTTGTGTCATGCATGACCCCGGTAGCTGAGGGCCAAGTTGCGCGTACTGAAACCCCCAGTGTCAAGCGAGCCCAAGAAGGTGTGCTGGAACTCTTGCTTGCCAACCACCCACTTGATTGTCCTGTTTGCGACAAAGGCGGCGAGTGCCCGTTGCAGGATCAAGCGTTTTCTCATGGCCCTGGTGAGAGTCGCTTCGTCGAGGAAAAGCGCCATTACGAAAAGCCGATTCCGATCAGCGACCTCGTGTTCTTGGACCGCGAGCGCTGCATTCTCTGTGACCGATGCACTCGTTTTGCAGATGAAGTCGCTGGCGATCCGTTGATTTCATTTACTCAACGCGGCAACAACACTCAGGTCAACACTTTTCCCGATGAACCCTTTGCTTCGTACTTCTCGGGCAACACTGTCCAGATTTGTCCAGTTGGTGCATTGACTGCGAAGCCGTATCGCTTCAAAGCGCGACCCTGGGATCTTGAGCAGCGTGAGAGCACCTGTACAACTTGTTCCGTTGGTTGTCGCACGGTCATTCAGTCATCGCGTGACGAACTCCTTCGATATCAAGGTTCAGACTCTGATGCTGTCAACTGGGGCTGGCTGTGCGATAAGGGTCGATTCAACTTTGAGAACGTGAATAGCGAAGATCGTCTTGAGCAACCGCTGATGCGTGATGGCAGCAATCTCGTTCCTTCTACTTGGTCGCAAGCATCTGCAGCAGTGGCCGAGGCACTCAAGACTGGTACGACTGCGATTCTTGGTGGTGCTCGGGGCACCAATGAAGATGCGTTCGCGTGGGCGCGACTCGCAGATGCACTCGGCATCCAGATGCGTGATCCACAGTTGTCAGATGGTCTTCCCACTGAAGTCTTTGGTTTGCCGTCTGCATCAATTGAAGAGGCAGCAAATGCCACCACGATCATCGTCATCGCCCCGGACCTGAAAGAAGAGCTTCCGGTTCTCTATTTACGCCTGCGTGATGCGGCTGAAAAACGCCGCAGTCGGATTCTTGAATTCACCGCAGTCTCAACGGGTCTCACCAAGTATTCATGGAAGTCGGTGCCCACTGAACCCGGACTCCAAGCGTCAACTGTGCGCAACACACTCGGCGAAGCAACTGTTCGCGAACAACTCGGCAAGGGCAACGTGGTCGTGGTTGTAGGGCGCGCAAGCCTCGCGGAGTCAGCGGATCACACGGTCGCTGCGCTGTCGGCAGTTCTGGCTGAGGTTCCAGGTGCAAAAGTGCTGCCAGTAGTTCGCCGAGGAAATGTGCGTGGCGCTGTTGCTGCAGGCTTGGGGTCAAACACCAACGCGACTGAGATACTCACCGCAGCTGCCGCTGGAAAACTCGACACGCTCGTCTTGCTTGGTGCCGATCCAATCGCTGACTTTCCTGACACCGACCTCGCACGGCGGGCAATTTCTGCCGTTCGTAATGTGATCTCGTTGGATACTTTCCTCACAGAATCGACTGCACGCGCGAGCGTTGTTCTTCCTGCCAGTGCTTATGGCGAGAAGGAAGGGACCACGACCAATCTTGAAGGTCGTGTCACGAGTGTTGCCCAGAAGGTAACTGCACGAGGAACCAGCCGCGCTGACTGGATGGTTGCCGTTGACATCGCGCGACGACTCAACGTTGATCTCGGGTTTGATTCAGTTGAGTCAATCCAGCGGGCCATGATCGCTACTACGGTGTTCGCGCCGATGGCCGATGGCGGAGCCAACACGCGCGAAGGCGTTCTCATAGATCAGCCAGCTATGTCACTTCCGACGGTATCTGCCACTGCAGGTACACACAGTTCGTACGATCTGCGTCTCGTAGTTTCGCGTCGGATGTACGACCAAGGTGCAAGCACTGCACACAGTCCTTCACTCGTTGGCCTTGCCCAACGCAACGTTCTTCGCGTTAATTCGGCGGATCTTGCACGGATCGGAGTTGCATCGGGCACCTCAGTGCGAGCCACCAGTTCCAAAGCGAGTGTGAGTGTCACTGTGGAAGCTGATGATTCAGTCGGCCGTGGTGTTGCACATCTCACATTCAATGCACCAGGAATAAATGCCGGTGACCTCATAGATGTGAATGCTTCCGTGAATGACATCAAGGTGGAGACCCTCTGATGATCATTTCACTCGACCCGTTGCTGACTGAAGACTTCACGGCCACAGTCATAGCCATCGTGTTGCTTAAGGTGCTGGTCATCTTTGTAGTTGGTTTGGTTGCAACGATGTTGATGGTTTGGTTTGAGCGCAAGACCATCGCAGGCATGCAGAACCGAGTCGGCCCCAACAAGGCTGGCCCTTTTGGACTTCTACAAACACTTGCTGACGGCATCAAGTTGTTCTTCAAAGAAGACCTTCTGCCAGTGAAAGCAGACAAGTTCGTTTTCCGTTTTGCGCCGTACCTGTCTTTCGTCCCTGCGTTCTTGGCATTCGCTGTGATCCCAGTTGGCGGTGATTTCCGCGGCGATACGGGAGGCATTGTTACTTGGTTCGGTCATGCAACCCGAGTTCAGCTAGCTGATCCTCCAGTTGGTTTCTTGTTTGCTCTCGCAATTTCTTCGATTGCTGTTTATGGCATCATGCTCGCTGGTTGGTCATCTGGTTCGAAGTACCCGTTGCTCGGCAGTGTGCGCGCATCTGCACAGATGATTTCCTATGAAGCAGCATTGGCACTTTCATTCGGTGCAGTCGTGCTTGTTGCAGGCACGATGTCAACGAGTGGGATAGTAAATGTTCAAGAGACGCTCGGCGACTGGCATGTAGTCGCCACCGGATTTGTGCCGTTCGTGATTTTCTTGATGGCGGCTACAGCTGAACTCAACAGGCCTCCATTTGACCTTGTTGAAGCTGAGCAAGAATTGGTCGGTGGTTTCAACACGGAGTACTCGTCGATTCGGTTTGCATTGTTCTTCCTTGCTGAATTTATGAACACAATCACAATGTCGGCAGTCATTGTCACCTTGTTCTTCGGTGGCCCACAGCCGATTCGTATCGGCGACACCGCGCTTGACATTCCTCTGATTCCAAACGATCTCGAGGGCACTGTTTGGCTGCTCGGAAAAGTCTTGGTATTCCTCTATGTATACGTGTGGCTGCGCGGCACCTTGCCACGACTCCGCTATGACCAACTCATGAACCTTGGCTGGAAGCTTCTGATTCCGACCTCGCTTGGCTGGTTCATGCTGCTCGCAGCGCAGAATGTCGGCCAGGATCGGGGCTGGAATACCGGTGTAGTTACCGCAGTTTCAATCGCAGTGATTCTCATCTGCGTGATGATTGTTCAGGCGGCGCTGAAAGTTAGTGCTGCGAACCGTGAACGTGAAGGATCGGTGTTCTGATGGGTTACCTAGGAGGATTCCTCGTAACAATCCGCCAGCACGGCAAGCGCAATCGCGTCACCACCGAATACTCGGGTGGCAGAGTGTTCAAGCGGGGCAAAGGCGACAAAAAAGACCAGAAGATCGAAAAGCCTGAGCGTTTGCATGGTCGTCATGTCCTGAATCGTTACGAAGACGGCATGGAGAAGTGCATCGGCTGCGAGCTTTGTGCCGGTGTATGCCCGGCAAAGTGCATTTATGTTCGTGGTGCGGACAACGACCCCGAGAACCCAACTTCACCTGGTGAGCGTTACGGATTTGTTTACGAGATCAACTACTTGCGTTGCATCCACTGCGATCTTTGTGTCGAGGCGTGCCCAACTGAGGCAATCACCGAGACCAAGTTGTTTGAGTTCTCATTCACGAATCGCCGAGATGCGATCTACACCAAGTCTGAATTGTTGGTTGACTCATCGGGCAAGCCGCAGCAGCTTCCATGGGAAGACTGGCGTGAAGGTGAGGACCTTCACACGAGTGGGTGGATGCGTGCCACGGCCCCTTCTGGTGACGCTGACTTTGAAGGTGTCGCGGGATGGAGCGGAGAGCTCGGTCACGGAGTTCGTGCACCCGAGCCGGGCCAAGACATTCGCGATGCGGAGGGCAACTAGTGGAGCTCTTCGTGTTTGTAGCCGCATCGATCATGGTGCTGGCTGGAGCAATCGGGGTTGTGACTCGCAGCAATCCTGTTCACGCAGCATTGAGCATGGTGCTCACGTTGTTCGGAGTTGCAGTCATGTTCGTATCGCTGGAAGCACACTTCCTCGCCGCGGTGCAGGTGATCGTGTACGCGGGTGCGATTGTGGTGCTTTTCCTGTTCGTGATCATGTTGCTTGGTGTTGATAAAGCAGAAGATGTGCAAACTGAGCCACTGAAGGTTCAACGCCC
>JAFMEI010000022.1 GCA_017856815.1 Ilumatobacteraceae bacterium | reverse complement strand
GTCACAGGGGAGTTGCCCATCGGGGAGCGCCTACCGGCCGAAGAAGAACTCACACAGGAGTTTGGAATTGCCCGCACGACTCTGCGCGAAGCACTTCGTGTTCTTGAATCAGAAGGGCTCATCAAGATTTTACGCGGCCGCGGCGGTGGCCCAATCGTGACTCGCCCCACAGTTGGAACACTGTCCAAGGGGCTTGCGGTCACTCTGCAACTCGACGGTACAACGGTTGGCCACCTTGATGAAGCGCGGCAGCTTCTAGAGCCACGCCTTGCCGGCAAGATTGCTCTTGACCACACAGCCGAAGACATAGCGGCCCTAGAAGAGATTGTGGCTATGGCTGAAGAAGCTGCCGAAAAGAATGATCGCAAAATGTTCGTTAAAGCAGCTGCACGGATGCACCAAGCCATTCTTTATCGCTCAGGAAATCCTGCGATCAGCATTTTGGCGGCTCTGGTTAATGATCTCGTTTACGACTACTACATGAAATCAACGGAGAAAACCGATTCAAACTCACTAGGCGATGAGTTCAAGCGTGCCGCGAAGTCTTACCGCAAGCTCGTTGACTACATACGTGAAGGCAAAGACAAAGATGCCGAGGAGTACTGGCGAACCGTGATGATGTACACAATCTCGCGCCAGGATTCGACACGCTTGCTTAAGGCGTTCGCTGACTGATTAGCGGGGAAGGCCGAGTACGCGCTCGCCCAAAAGATTGCGCTGAATCTGGTGCGTACCACCAGCGATCATTGATTGGCGTGACGCATTGATCTGGTGGTTGGGTCCAGCGGCATCCCAGTCGTGCTGAAGCCATGCTGTGGCACTTAAGCCGAGAATATCCACCACTAGTTCTGAAGATTTTTGTTCGAGATTTCCTACGAGCACTTTCATCAAAGATCCAGCTGCTGGATTCCCGTCACACACCGATCCAGCGCTGAAACGCTCACCGAGCAGATCAACAATCCATTCATCAGCAATTACAGACGTGATGCGTTGACGCATCACTGGGTCACGAAGCACGTCGGTGCCGATTGCTGCTTCAAGCACTTGGCGCTTGCGGCGGCCACCACCAGACCCGCCGCGATAACTGGAGCGCTCGCCGCCGAGAGTTCCATTGGCAACACCCCAACCCTTATTTGGTTCACCGAGCACTGAATCTTTGGAAACGAGCACGTCTTGAAGAAATACCTCGTTGAAATGCAAACCACCAGTGATATCAACCAGCGGCCGCACGGAAACCCCAGGTAAGTCCATCTTCAGAATCAACATCGTTATTCCACTGTGCGGTTTTTCAGAATTTGGATCCGATCGCACAAGCAACATCCCGTACTCTGCATCGCTTGCGTAGGAGCTCCAAACTTTCTGGCCGTTCACCACCCAAGCTTCGCCGTCCAATTGGGCCTTTGTTCGAAGTGAAACGAGATCAGAGCCAGCGTCAGGTTCGGAGAACAGCTGGCACCAAGATTCTTCAGCGCTCAAGATCTTGGGAACGTAACGCTGTTTTTGTTCTTCCGTGCCTGCGCTGAGAATTGTTGGCAAAGCGAGTCCGATACCAATTCCCATCGGACGCCGATTAGGTGTGTCATAGCGAGTAAGTATTTCTTCAAGAGCCGCTTCGTGATCGCGCGTGAGGCCGAGGCCTCCGTATTCCACCGGTACGCGAGAGCCTGCTAACCGAGCATCAAAAAGTTCGCGCTGGAAATTGCGAGCTGCCTCGGTCATGGCGTGGTGTCCGTCGCGTGACCGGCTGATGGTGTCAACCCGGTCGTCGTCGACATCTGGGTTACGAAGGGGGTAGCGGGCAGCGATGAACTCTTCGGCCCGAGCCCGAAAATCAGCGACGGTTTCAGTCATGCTCTAAAAATAGGGCAAGGATTTTGAGTTCGAGCAATTCGCCACAAAGATGTACTCCATGGGCGATGGGGGCGTAGCCGGCGAGCGGGAGTCAAAACTCGCAACATGGGTGGCAGAAGCCACGGGTGCCCCGATCGAACGCATCTTTCGTCGCCCTGGTGGCGGGCGCAACGAGGCGTGGGATGTTGAATTCAAACAGCAACGCCCGAAGTTGTTTCTACGTGTGGACATGGGCGGTGGCGCACCGTATGAGACCTACACACTCCGCCGCGAAGCCGAGATTTACGATGCCCTCCACAAAGCAGGGATACCAGTGCCTGAGGTGATTGCGGTCCATTCAGAGATCGAAGCCGTGTTGCTTGGTTATGTCGAAGGCACCGCACCGCTTGCCAAGTTGCCAGTGGAGCAACAGCACAGCATCGTGGACTCATTTGTGCCCTGGATTGCCAAGATGCACGCACTCGATGTGAACACGATGCATCTACCAACGCTTGGCCCAGTTGGCACCATCAAAGAGCACGTAGCGCGCGAACTCGATGTGTGGGAAACAAGGCTGAATTATCACGCGCGTTCAACTCCGTTCTTGCAGGCGTGCCTTAAGTGGTTGCGCGAGAACAATCCAGAAGTGCCAGGCAGGCCGTGTTTGGTACAAGGCGATACCGGGCCAGGTAACTTTCTGCACGACGGATCCAAACTGACCGCCATCGTTGACTTTGAGTTGGCTCACATCGGAGATCCGATGGAAGACCTCGCGTGGATTGGTACTCGTAATGCCCAGGAACCAGTACCTGACTTTGATCGGCTCCTTGCGCTTTATGAATCTGAATCTGGAACCAAGGTCGATGCATTTCGCTTGAAATACCACATGCTTTTTGCCGAGTGGCGAATCGGCGTCCTTGATGCGGCGCGCCCAAGTTCACGTGTTTCAGCGGCGGGAGACATCGGTGCACAGTTGATTTTCGGTGGGGGCCTGCACATGCGACTCACTTGCGAAGCAATGGCGGCACTGCTGGATGTTGATCTTGGTGCGTGGACGAAATTCCCAGCCGATGAATCAAGTGCATCTGGTGTGTTTGATGCAGTTCTTGAACAAATGAAGGACATAGTCGTTCCAAATATCTCTGACGCATTCGCCTCGGGCCGAGCCAAAGGAATCAGTAGGGCCCTCAAGTATCTGCGCGAAGTTGAACGTTTCGGGGACCGCCCGCTGCAGTCGGAATTGCATGATCTGTCGGGCCTGCTTGGCCACACCGTCGTTGACGTGGAGAGGGGCCGTAGCGATCTGCAAAAAGCCGTGATTGAGGGTCGGCTCGACGCCAAGGATTTGCTCACCTACGAGTGGAACCGGGTGTGTTGGAACCACACTCTCGTGGGCGAGGCGATGGGTGTGCTTGCGTCAAGGCACTTGCCAAAGGTTGCAAGATGAGAATTACCGATGCGCCAACTAAAGTCGCTGCCAGAACCAATCAGGTTTGGAAGTTAAGGGGGAAATCATGAGCAAACCACTAGCAGGAGTCCGCGTTCTTGAGATCGCGGCATGGACCTTCGTGCCAGCCGCCGGCGCCATCATGGCCGATCTCGGTGCTGAAGTAATCAAGGTTGAACCACCAGAAGGTGATCCCCAGCGTGCGCTTCGCAACCTGTTGAACCTTGACAAGAATGGCCCAAACCCATTCCTTGAAATTCCCAACCGTGGCAAGAAGAGCATCACAGTTGACCTTCAGCACCCGAAGGGTCGCGACGTGGTGCTTGATATTGCGCGCAACTCCGATGTGTTCCTCACGAGTTACCTGCCAAAGGTTCGCACCAAGATGGGAATTGACGTCAAAGACATTCGTGGTGTCAACGAAAACATCATCTACGTTCGCGGTACTGGCTGGGGCTCACAGGGGCCATACGTGAATGTCGGCGGATATGACGCTGCGGCTGCATACGCAACCTCGGGTCTTGGCTACAAGTTCACCCTTCCGGGCAAGCCACCACTTGGCCAGCCTGCGGCATTCTTTGACCTCGCCGGTGGTAACACGATTGCAGGTGCAATTTCAACAGCATTGTTCCACCGCTTGAACACTGGAGAAAGCTCAATTGTCGATGTGTCACTCATGAACGTCGGCATGTGGCAGCTTGCGCCAGACATCGTGATGGCACCGTTTGCCAAAGAACAGTCGAACGCTCAGCCCGATCGATTCGAGCCGGGTAACCCACTCACCAACACTTACCCGACCAAGGACGGCCGCTGGCTCACTCTCGTGTTGCTCCAGGCAGATCGATTCTGGGCCGAGCTCTGCAAGGTGATCGGTCGAGAGAATCTGATCGACGATGAGCGATTCAAAGATGCAGCGGTGCGCTATCAGAATCGTCGCGCATGCGTTGAAGCTCTCGATGAAGCATTCACCTCAGCGACTCTTGCGGAATGGCAAAAGCGCTTTGAAGGTTTCAGCGGCGTTTGGGCGCCGTACATCAATTTCGCTGAAGTGCACCAACACCCGCAGATCGAACCAAACGGTTTCCTCCCTGAGGTTGAAGGACACGATGGAAACAAGTTCCGACTTGTTGCACCACCGGCGCATTTCAACGAGGTGCCAACTGCACCTGCTGGTCCCGCACCCGAGATCGGACAGCACACCGAAGAAATTCTGCTGGATTCGGGTCTCGACTGGGATCAAATCGGCGCGTACAGAGAAAGTGGAGTACTGGGTTAACCATGACTAAAGAAGCAACACCGGAATCCTTGAAGGTTTCTGCCGAACTCGAAAAAGAGTTTGCCGAAGCGATCAAATATCAGTTGACCGATGACGACATCGAACGCGCCAAGTTGCTGCTTGGCATCATGTTGCCAAGTGGTGGCCGCGAGCTCTTCTCGGAGGCGACACCGGATGCGATCCGCAACTGGGCGCTCGGTGTTGGCGATGACAACCCTTTGTACATAGATGAGGAGTATGGGCCGACCACGCGATGGGGCTCCCAGATTGGTCACGGTGCCATGGTCGGCCATATCAAGACTCCGATGCTTGGTGATCCGATGCCGGAGGAGATCAAGAAAGGCACAAAGAGCCTTTTCCGAGGTGTGCACGTATTCGTTTCGGGTGGAACTTGGGACTGGTATCGCCCCATCTATCCAGGTGACCGAATCTTCGCCTACCACGGCGAAGAATCACTCGAAGTGAAGCAGTCCGAGTTTGCGGGCCGCTCGGTAATCGCAGTGAGCCGCAATGTTTGCATCAATCAGCGCGGTGAAGTTGTCGGTGTCTACCGCGTGTTGCGAGTAATGACCGAGCGTAAGGCTGCCCGTGAGAAGGGTAAGTACGCCGAGCTCGCTCCCGCTAAGTACTCAGATGAGGATTACGCAAAGATCGATGCGATCTACGAAGCGGAAGCCCCACGCGGCGCAACACCCCGCTTTTGGGAAGATGTCAAAGTTGGCGACAAGCTGCAACCGATGGTGAAGGGACCGTTGACGGTCACCGAAATCATTGCGTTCCACGCTGGTGGCTACGGATTTGTCCCATACGGGCTTCGTGCTTCACGAGTTGGTTACAAGAACCGCAAGCGGATCGCACCGTTCTATATCAAGAATGAGAACGGCGTGTGGGACGTGGCGCAACGCCTGCACTGGGATTCGGAGTGGGCAAAAGCAATTGGCAACCCAATGGCATATGACTACGGAGTACTTCGCCAGGCATGGTTCAATCACATGGTTTCTGACTGGGCTGGCGATGATGCGTTCATCGAGCGCCTTGAAGACTCAATTCGTAAGTTCAACTACATGGGCGATGTGCAGTTCCTGGAAGGCGAAGTGACCGGCAAGCGTGAAGAAGACGGTCGGTACCTGGTTGACCTCAAGATGAACATGGTGAACCAGCGCGGAACTGAAACGGCATACGCAACCGCCACAGTTTCACTGCCGTCAAAATCGGGTGGAATGGCAGTCATTAAGACTGCGCCAGTGGACATTCAGCGCGAAGCTGCGCGAATGTTCGCACGCCACAACGAGCTGCTGGCCGCCAAGCGCAGAAAAGGCTGAGCGATTACTTCTTCGCGGCGTATTCGTCGCGAAGTTGACGCTTGTACAACTTGCCAGCATCGGTTCGCGGTAGCGAATCACGGAAGTCGACACTGCGAGGGCACTTGTAGCTTGCGAGTAGCTGTTTGCAGAATGCGATGATCTCTTCTGCGAGCTGATCGCTTGCGGATGCCTCTGGCTTTAGCTGAACGACGGCTTTGATTGACTCGCCCCATTCCTGGTCGGGCAGACCAATTACGGCGACGTCGGCGATCTTCGGGTGGGTGAGTAGTGCAGCTTCAACCTCTTGTGGGTACACATTCACACCGCCGGTGATGATCATGTCCTTTGCGCGGTCACGAATGAAGAGAAAACCTTCTTCGTTCATCTCGCCTACGTCACCGATTGTGAAGAGCTTTCCTCGGTAAGCACTCTTGGTCTGCTCTTCGTCATCTTTGTACTCAAACGAAGGACCCTCGGTTCCGATATAGATGTTGCCAATTGTGTTCGGCGGCAGTTCGTTGCCCTCATCATCAAGGATCTTGATTGTGACTCCACGAATCGCGCGTCCAACAGTGCCGGGGTACTTTTCCCACTGGTGTGGTTTGGCGATTGTGGCTGCACCTTCCATGCCACCGTAGGTCTCCCAGATAACTGGGCCCCACCAGGCGAACATCTGCTTCTTGACTTCGAGTGGGCAGGGTGCCGCCGAGTGGCAGACCGAGTGCAGGCTCGAATAGTCGTACTTGTCGCGAATGCTCTTGTCGAGTTGCAGTAGGCGGTGGAATTGCGTGGGCACCATGTATGCCGAATAGACCTTGTGCTTATCGATTAGTTGCAGAGACTTCTCCGCTTCGAACTTGGGCATGATGACGAGTGGGTGTCCGCAGTTGAGCGCACCCATGTAATACGAGTGCGAGCCGCCGTGGTACATCGCGGTTGACACAAGGTTGGGTCCAGCAAATGGTTGGAAATCGAACGCCCGCCCGAACACCGCTGCAGCATTTGCTGCCGCACCCGGATCGCCACCTTCGGAACGACGCCGAATGCCTTTTGGCTTACCCGTTGTGCCCGAGGTGTATGGGAACAAGCTTCCCGTCTCGCGGTCCTCAGGCAGTGTGGTTGGAAACTTTGCACGCTCGGCGTGGTAATTCACATATCCCGTCAATTCGCCAGCGCAAAGCACGTTCGGCGGCACCCCTGGATCAAGTTTTTCCATGCTGGATGCGAACTGCGGATGAAATACAACCGCTTTGGCCTCAGAGTGCTCCATGATCAACTTGATCTCATCAGCGGTCAAAAAGGTATTGAGTGGGATGAACCACAATCCAGCCTCGCTACAAGCAAGCGAGAGAGAGATGATGTCAACGCCATTGGCAAACATGCCGGCAACAGCGTCACCCTTCTTGACGCCAAGACTGCGTAGGTAGTGAACGGTTTGGTGCGCTAAGCCCGCAAGTTCACCGTATGTGTATGTGCCGTCCGGTGATTCAGCAATCGCTGTCTTGCCTGGCTGATCTTCGGCGATCCACCAAAACCCCAGTCGTTGTGACCAAATTTCGCTCATATTTCTTCCTCTTTCTGACTGCTGATTCAACGAACCGTTACGTCGCCGGTTTTTTTGCGTTCGGGGCGCTCACCAGGCTTTGGGTTTCCAATGTGGGTGTATGCCATGCCGTTCTGCAAAGCCATTTTCGGCATCATGTTGATTGACTCCCAGATTGCACGCACGGTTCCCTGGATGGCTTCGGGCCTACGCGATGCAATGTTTGCTGCAATTTGATGCGCGCGACTCCAGAGATCCTCGCGCTTGGTTACCTCAGTTACAAGACCAAGACGCAAAGCAGTGTGTGCGCCGATGCGTTCTTCATTGCCCATGAGTGCCCATCGCAACACATCGCCGATTGGTAATCCGCGGTGCAACATTCCCATCGGCTCAAGTGCTGAGACGATGCCGCTACTCGCATGAGGATCAAAAAAGGTTGCATCCTCTGAGCAAAGAACAATGTCGGCTTCGTTGATGTAGTACATGCCGCCACCCGCACACATGCCGTGTACAGCAGCTACGACCGGCTTCCAACACTGGTGATGCTTTGGGCCCAGTGCCGCACCTGGATCAACATGATTCCAGATGTTCCAATCGGACCACCATGCACCTTCGGAGACATCGATGCCGGTGCAGAATGCGCGGTCACCCGCGGCGCGCACAACGGCGGCGTGGATCGAATCGGTGTCACGAATGGTCTGCCAGATCTCGGCAACGCGTTGAGCGGTGGACTCGTTAAACGAGTTCATTTTGTCGGGACGATTGAGGGTAATAGTGGCGACATGATCGTCACCGACTTCAAAAATCACTTCTTCGTTGGACATTTGGATCTCCTGACTACTTTTTACGGGCCTCAAACCACGCTTTAACTGCAGCTTTGTGGTCGGCCGTAGAACTTGAATTGACCATGCGAGCACTTTCGATCGACAGGTACTCACCAATTGGCAACGTCTGAGAGTCGCGCACGTTGGCTTTCATGCCCATGCTCGAGCTCTTTGGTGCGTTGGCGAATTTGGATACCCATTGTGGCCAAGCGTCGCTGAATGATTCCGCGGGCAGAACCGCATTGAATACGCCAAGCGCATGTGCTTGATCTGCGGTCATGGGCTCACCTGTAACTGCGAATTCCACTGTGCGCGATGGGCCAATCAGTTTCTCGAGGTACCAGATTCCACCAAAGTCACCAGTGAATGCCAGTGCATTCCAGCCTGATACAAGTTTTGCTGCCGAGCTAGCAACCCTTAGGTCCGTGCAAACAGCCAAAGACATTCCTGCACCGACAGCTGCACCATTGACCGCACTGATGGTCAACTTTGGAAAGTCCCACAGTGCTTGTGCAGTTTGGGCGTCGGAAGTTAGAGCCGCCACCCGCTGCTCCGGTGCAATGGGCTCGCCACCTTCGCGACGTGATGATCCATCGCGTACATCGCCACCCGAACAAAATCCTTTGCCGGCGCCTGTGAGCACGACAACCGAAACCTCATCATCAGATTCCCATTCACGCAACACGTTTTTGATCGCGGGATACATGTCGCGATGCAGCGCATTCATGCGGTCGGGTCGATTAAGCGTGAGCACGCCCATGCGGTCGCGCACTTCAGCGAGTACAACCTCGGTGCCTGTATCGACGTGTCGACCCATTGAAATCACTTGACAGATGGTTCGTGGGGGAGGCCAAGCACGCGTTCACCGACGGTGTTCTTTTGAATCTCTGCAGTGCCAGCACCAATTGTGGATGCGCGTGTGCGCAGGAAACCCCAAACCCAGCGGCCCTTCTCAATTGAGTGTGGGTCTTTGCGTGCGAGCATGCCGTGTGCGCCAAGCATGTTCACCACGAACTCGTGAAGGTCTTGCTCAAATGAGGTGACGAATAGGCGGCTCACTGATGATGCCGGCCCGGGCTCACCCTTTGAGGTGATGTCGGCGATGGTGCGCGCACCGGAGACATAAAGAATGCGAACGCGAGCTTCAAAATCAGCGAGTTGCTGGCGAATAAGTGGGTCACCAGTGACCCCCAAATCCTTCGCCAATTGCAGCACCTCTGTGACCACGCGGCGATAGTTGAGTGCAGTGTTCAGGGTGCCAGCGGCACGCTCGTGGCCAAGGCTTGTACGCACAAGGCCCCAGCCAAGATGCTCCTCACCGATTCGATCTGTGACGGGCACGCGAACATCGGTGAAGAAGATTTCTGCGAAGTCAGTTCCGCCAGTCATTTCTTTGATCGGGCGCACCGTGATTCCAGGTGTCTTGGCATCGATAATCAAATACGAAATTCCCCAATGCTTGGGTTGATCGGGTCCAGGTGTGCCAGTGCGCACGAGCGTGAAGAGTCGGTCAGCAGAATGGCCATTGCTGCTCCACAACTTTTGACCATTGACGATGTAGTAGTCGCCGTCACGCACAGCCGAGGTTTTGAGGTTTGGAAGATCTGAACCTGCTTCTGGCTCAGAAAAACCCTGCGCCCAAGCTTCGCGTGAACTCAGTAGTGCAGGAAGCCAGCGTTCTTTTTGATCTGAAGTTGCGTACTTGATGATGGTGGGGCCACAAATCGAATAACCGGTGCCTAGCTGGCCCGGCACACGCGCCTTTGCTGATTCTTCGGCGTAGATGACCTGTTTCTCAAATGGAAGGTCCATGCCGCCGTACTCGCGCGGCCAGCTGGGGCCGTTGGCACGCATGTCCATCAACTTCCCGTGGTACTCCCGTACCCACTGACGACGCTCTTCAGCAGATGCACCAGGCTTACCTGGGTTGGCTGCGGCGAAGGCTTCACGCAGTTGCTGACGAAAGGTCTCGTTATCAGCACTGGTGTCGATTTCCCCCATGGCTACTCCCCGTCAAAGCACGCGTGGACAACGCGACGAACGACAAAATACTAACCCCATTTGGGATTTGATGACCTAGCCGACCTCGGCACTTGAATTAGGCGACGATGTTGACGAGGCGGCCCGGGACAACGATCAGTTTCTTGGGGTCATTGCCGCCGAGGATCTCAGCAACCTTGGGGTCCGCAAGCGCAAGCGAGCGCAGTGTCGGTTCGTCTGTGTCCTTGGCAACAACGAGCTTGGTCCTGACTTTGCCGTTCACTTGCACGGGTATTTCGATTGTCTCCGATTCAAGTAACGCAGGGTCTGCAGCGGGAAAAGTTACGTACGTGACCGATTCAGTGTGTCCTAGGCGCGACCAGATCTCTTCGGCCATGTGTGGGCACAATGGCGCAAGCATCAGGGCCGCAGCATCGGCAACTTCGCGGGGAGTTGACCCGTGGTGATTCAAATGTTGCGTTGTCGCGTTGTTTAACTCAATGAGTTTGGCAATCGCGGTGTTGAAGCGCAGATTCTCCATGTCATTGCCGACACCTTCAATGGTCTTGTGGAGCAAGCGACGCAGTTCGAGAGGAGCGGGGGTATCGGTTACGCGCAATTCACCGGAATCCTCGTCGACCACACTTCGCCACAGGCGTTGCAGGAACCGCTGCATGCCAATGACATCACGTGTGTTCCAGGGGCGACTCGCTTCCAGCGGGCCCATCGACATTTCGTAAAGGCGAAAAGTGTCTGCACCGTACTCTTCGTACATCTCGTCAGGTGTCACGATGTTCTTCAGGCTCTTGCCCATCTTCCCGTATTCGCGAGTAACGGGTTCGTCATTCCACGTGTATGCACCATCTTTTTCGATGACCTCATACGCGGGCACGGGTTGTCCACGCATGTCGCGGTACGCGTATGCCTGGATGTATCCCTGGTTAAACAGGCGATGAAATGGTTCAGCACTGCTGACGTGGCCGAGATCAAACAACACCTTGTGCCAGAACCGTGCATAGAGAAGGTGAAGCACTGCGTGTTCTACGCCGCCGACATATAAATCAACGCCGCCAGTGTGTGATTCATCGCGCGGACCCATCCAGTACCGCTCCACTTCGGGGTCAACGAAACGCTCAGTGTTGGTTGGATCCAAGTATCGAAGCTCGTACCAACACGATCCTGCCCACTGAGGCATGACGTTCAATTCGCGTCGATAAGTCTTTTTTCCATCCCCAAGATCAAGTTCAACTTGCACCCACTCTTTGGCGCGTGACAGCGGTGGTTGTGGTGCTGACTTATCGTCATCGGGGTCAAGCGCCTGCGGTTTGAAGTCATCGAGTTCGGGGAGTTGAACGGGGAGAAGATGTTCAGGCACGGCAATGGGGTTGCCGTCTGCGTCATAAACGATGGGGAAGGGTTCGCCCCAATACCTTTGGCGCGCAAAGAGCCAATCACGCAGCTTGTAAGTAACCGCTAGAGAACCCGTTCCTTTTTGTTCGAGCCATTCGCTGATCTTGCGCTTGCTCTCTGCCACTGAGTGCTTGCCATTGAGGGAGATTTCATCGTTCGATGAGTTGATGAAATCGCCTTCTCCCACAAATGCTTCGGGCCAGGCAGAACAATCGGCTGTTGGTTCGATGCTGCGATCGGCGAACCACTCAACAGGTGGCATCTGCACAGCAACGATGGGTAGATCGAACTTGCGCGCAAACTCAAAGTCGCGTTGGTCGCCCGCAGGAACAGCCATGATTGCCCCAGTGCCGTAGCCCATGAGTACGTAGTCCGCTATCCAGATCGGAATCTGTGATCCATTCACTGGATTTGTTGCAAACGCGCCAGTGAAAACACCGGTCTTGGTGCGAGTGTCGTCTTGGCGTGACGCATCATCAGCCTTCGCAGCTTCAATTCGGTATGCATCGATGGCGGAACGCTGCGCTGGCGTAGTTAGTGAATCAACAAACGGATGCTCTGGAGAGAGCACCATGAAAGTTGCACCGAACAAAGTGTCGGGTCGAGTTGTAAACACCTCAATGTCGCCTGCGGATGATGCAAAACGCACGCGGGCGCCTTCGCTTCGGCCTATCCAGTTGCGTTGCATGAGCTTGATCGGCTCGGGCCAGCTCAAGCGGTCAAGGTCGTCAATCAAACGATCGGCATATGCGGTGATGCGCATGGTCCACTGGCGCATGTTGCGCTTGAAGACCGGGTAATTGCCGATGTCGCTGCGCCCTTCGGCTGTGACTTCCTCATTGGCAAGGATCGTTCCAAGGCCAGGGCACCAGTTGACGGGGGCATCCGACAAGTAAGCGAGACGCTGGCTATCAATTGTTTTGCGCTGCTCCGTGAAGCTGAGGTCTTGCCACTTACGACCATCTGCACTTATGCGCTTGCCATCGCGGTATTCGGCTTCAAGTTCATCGATGTGTCGTGCTTTGTTAATCGCCGGGTCGTACCAGGCATTGAAGATTTGCTGAAACACCCACTGAGTCCATCGGTAGTAATCAACATCCGTTGTGCTGACGCTTCGGCGTGGATCGTGGCCGAGCCCGAGGCGGCGCAATTGACGACGCATGTTGGCAATGTTTGATTCGGTGTTTTCACGTGGATGGATGCCGGTTGCAATCGCGTGTTGTTCTGCGGGTAGACCAAAAGAGTCGTAGCCAAGCGCATGCAGAACGTTGAATCCCTTCATGCGCTTGTAACGCGCGAACACATCGGTACCGATATAACCAAGCGGATGGCCAACATGTAGCCCGGCACCTGATGGATAGGGGAACATGTCAAGCACAAAGAGTTTCTCTCTGCCTGCAACCTTTTCTGGTTCTGCGAGTGGCCCAGCAGGATTGGGAGCGTTGAATGTGCCATTTGCATCCCAATAGTCCTGCCACCGCGATTCAATACCTGCGGCGAGGGCAGCGTTGTACCTGAACTTGGGCGGATCTTGCCTTGTCGATTCGCTGCCGGGTTCGGGTGCTGCCATAAGTGTTCGATTTTAGGTGTTGAAGGCCGACGGCCTCCCACCTATAGCGTGGACATATGAGCAAACCTCGTCGCCGCGCGTCCAACTCGGGCACCCACAAGTACCCGCGGTCGGCACGACTCAACGAAATACTGCGCGAAGTGATTGCCGACGAACTCACAAAAATTGACGATGAGCGCATCGAATTCGTTACCGTGACCGCAATTGATGTTGATTCAGAGCTCAATCGTGCAATTGTCTATTTCGACTCGCTTGAAGGCGCTGAAGGCGACGATCGAATCAAAGAGGTGCTGGGCGAGCATCGGCGAAGGATTCAGTCAGCGATTGGTGCCCAGGTGCGGGCCAAGAAAACGCCAATTCTTGAATTTCGGCCAGACGAGGTTATTCGGGCCGCTGAACGCATTGATGAAGTGATCCGCGAAACCGGATACCGCGGCCACGACGCGTCCTGACGATGGCGCGTCGCAAGCCGCCACAGGTTCATGGCTTTCTTCTGATTGATAAGCCAGCGGGAATTACTAGCCAGGGTCTCGTTGGGCAGTTGCGCAAGAAGTTCAACGAGCGACAGGTTGGTCATGCGGGCACTCTCGACCCCGACGCCACTGGCCTCATGCTGATTGGCGTGGGTCGTGCAACACGGCTCCTGACATTTCTTGTAGGTATGGACAAAACCTACGAAGGCGAACTCACTTTTGGTGCGCGTACAGACACTCTCGACGCGGCAGGCAAAGTAATCGAGACCTTTGACATGCCTGATTTTGTTCCCACTGATGTAGAGAGCTGCATAACAACAAATCTCACTGGTGACATCATGCAGATTCCACCGATGGTCTCTGCGATACGCGTCGAAGGCAAGCGCTTGCATCAACTTGCTCGAGAAGGCATCGAAATTGAGAGGACTCCACGCGCGGTGACCATCTCTCGTTTTGATGTGACACCAACAAGTGACCCTCGCACTTGGTCGTTCGCAATTGATTGCTCATCTGGAACCTACATTCGCTCGCTTGCTGATGATCTCGGCAGGTTGATGGGCGGTGGCGCCTACCTAAAGACACTGAGACGTACGCGTGTTGGGCCGTTCAGTATCAGTTCGGCCACCGATGTGGAGCACGCACTGCTTTCGAATCCGCTTGATGCCGTTGCGCATATGTCAAGGGTGGAGGTGGACGACTCCACGAAGGCTCGCGTTCTGCACGGATCCGTCCTCGACCGAGCCGACTTATTCGCAGGTGATGGTCCTTGGGCTGTGTGCGATTTGGCTGGTGAATTGCTGGCTATTTACGAGCCACACCGCGAATCAACTGTTAAACCCGCAGTTGTGATAGCCGAAAATTCGCCGTAAGTCGGTAGCGTTTTTTCCGTGCAAGTAATCCGTGACCTCAAAACAGCTGCATTTCCTGGCCAACGCACGGTAATCACTATTGGTGCATATGACGGCGTGCACGCAGGGCACCGCGAAGTCATTGCGCGTGTGCGCACCCGTGCTGAGCAGCTCGGGGCAAAGAGTGTGGTTGTCACATTTGACAAGCATCCTGCGTGGGTTGTGCGACCCGAGTCGGCGCCAAAGTTATTGACCAGCAACGAGCAGAAACTCGCGCTGCTTGAAGCCACCGGCGTGGATGCCACAGTTCTTGTTCCATTTGATGACCAAGCATCCCATGAGAAGCCAGAAGATTTTGTCAAGCGAGTTCTTGTTAATTGTCTTGCTGTGCGGGCAGTGGTTGTGGGTGAAGATTTCCACTTCGGTTACAAGCGCAGTGGCAATGTTCCATTGCTAAGTGAGCTTGGAATGGCGCATGACTTTGAAGTCGAGCCAGTGCAATTGATCAATCGTGAAGACGGGGTCGCTGAGCCTGTGAGTTCAACCTCAATCCGTCGCGCACTCGCTGGCGGTCAAGTAGTGACAGCTACTGAAATGCTCGGTCATCATTTTGAAGCGGTGGGCACCGTGGTGAAGGGCGATCAGCGCGGTCGCACGATCGGCTTTCCGACAGCCAATGTTGAAGTTGCAAGCCTCACTTGTTTGCCAGCCGATGGTGTTTATGCCGGACTCTACGAACGCCCAAACGGCGAAGTGCACCCATGCGCGATCAACCTCGGGCGGCGCCCAACTTTTTACGACGCACAGAACTATTCACTTCTTGAAGCGCATCTCATCGGCTTTGACGGAAATCTTTACAGCGAGCTGGCAAAAGTTCGTTTTGTCGATTTCTTGCGCAGTGAGCGCAAGTTCGACGGCATTGATTCGTTGAAGTCACAGCTCATGCAAGACATCGAGCACGCCAAGCACGCGCTCAACGCGTAGCAATAGCAGCGTCTGCGTAAAGCGTTGTTCGCTGTCGCAGTGGGCGACCAAGCGGTGCGACCAGATCACGGAATTTTTCATCCGTCATCATTTGGCCGTGGCTTGCGCCCGCGGCACGTGAGATGTTCTCGTCCATCAGGGTGCCACCAACGTCATTACATCCAGATTGCAACAACTGGCGTGCACCATCGACGCCGATCTTCACCCATGAGACTTGAATGTTGTCTACGAACCCGTGGTACGCAATTCGACCTACTGCGTGCATCAGCAGTGTTTCTCTGAATGTGGGGCCACGGCGGGCTTTCTTTTGCAGGTAGATGGGGGAGGCCATGTGTACAAATGGCAGCGGCACGAACTCAGTGAAACCACCGGTCTCTTTTTGTAGATCGCGCGTGCGGATGATGTGGCGAGCCCAAGATTCGGGCTGCTCGACACTGCCAAACATGATCGTGATGTTCGACCGGAGTCCGACGCGATGCGCAACACGATGACACTCAAGCCATTCATCAGTGTTTACTTTGTCAGCGCAGATGACGGCGCGGACAGGATCATCAAGGATCTCAGCCGCTGTGCCGGGCAGTGTGCCTAGCCCTGCTTCTTTTAGTCGCAGCAAGTAGGACTCAAGTGGCTCGCTTAATCGGCGCGCACCCTCGGTTACTTCAAGTGCTGTGAAGCCGTGAATGTGCATGTTGGGCACGGCATTCTTAACTGCACGAGTTACGTCGATGTAGTAGTCACCATCGAAGTCCGGATGAATTCCACCCTGAAGGGTGACTTCGGTGGCTCCAAGATCCCACGCTTCGCGGGCGCGCTCGGCGATGTCATCAAGTGTGAGCAGGTACGGAGTGCCGCGCAAGTTGAGTGAAAGCGGGCCCTTTGAGAAACCACAGAACTTGCACTTGAATGTGCACACGTTTGTGTAGTTGATGTTGCGGTTGTGCACCCAAGTGACTTCTTCGCCGACAGTTTGATGGCGAAGGTGATCGGCAAACTCCGCAATCGCCGAAACTTCACGGCCACGAGCGCGGAACAAAGTGACAATCTGCTGCTCATCGAGTTCCGTGCCCGACTCAGCGCAAGCCAAGACTTCTGCAATCGCAGGGGAGAGTTTCTTTGCACTTGGTATGAGTGTTGGTGGAGCCACGTTGGCGCCCGAATACCACTGTGACGAGCGGTGTCCAACCAAGATCACTTCGGCACCATCGTGAACTACATCGGCAGCAGTGACCTTTTCGGGCCAGATTTCACCTGGATCGTCGCGACCAAAACCGTCGGCATCGCTGCGGTCCTGAACCGGGAAGCGCAGTGTGGCGTCAATCCAGGTATCGGGTTGGCGCACAAATTCGGGATAGATGGTGAGTCGTGGCGCGAGTTCAAAGCCGGCGTCCTCGGTGACTTCACGCAACCGATCAAGATCAGGCCACGGCCGCTCGGGATTCACGTGGTCGGCAGTTACGGGAGATACGCCGCCCCAGTCATCAATTCCTGCATCAAGTAGCACGCCGAAGTCCTCAGTGAGATTGGGTGGTGCCTGCAGGTGAATCTCTGGCGGAAGCATCACGCGCGCCGTGGCGATGGTCCAGAGGAATTCATCATCGGGGCAAGGAGGTTCGTTCTGCATGCCGGTTCGGGGTTTGGGCAGGAAGTTCTGCACGATGACTTCTTGAACATGGCCGTGTTTGCGGTGTGACTCAATGATCGCATTCAGTGCATCAATTCGATCTGCACGAGTTTCACCAATTCCCACCAAGAGTCCGGTGGTAAAGGGGATCTTCAGTTGCCCCGCGAATTCAAGCGTGTCGAGTCGGCGCTGTGGTGCTTTGTCGGGAGCGCCTCGGTGGCAAGAGAGATCATCACGCAGTGATTCGAGCATCATTCCTTGGGATGGTGAAACCGCGCGCAACTGCGCGAGCTCATCGTGATAGAGCGCACCGGCGTTGGCGTGGGGGAGCAATCCTGTTTCTTTGACCACGAGTTGTGCCATGTCATGGAGATAGTGAACGGTGCTGTCGTACCCATTGTCCGCGAGCCACTTCTTGGCAACCTCGTATTTGAGCTCGGGGCGCTCACCGAGTGTGAACAGTGCCTCGTGACAACCACGACGCGCGCCCTGTTTGGCAATTTTTAGGACTTCCTCAGGACTCAGGTACGGATTCTGAAGCCGTGCTGGTGGCTGAGCGAATGTGCAGTAACCGCAGGTGTCGCGGCACAGCATCGTAAGTGGAATGAACACCTTCGGCGAGAAGGTGATTCTGGTGCCGGTGTGTGCGTCACGTACGGCTCGTGCTTGCGACATGAGAGTCGCAAGGTCATCGGGAATTATGCGTGCGCGTAGCACCAGCAGGCCTCCTCAGGCGGAACAAGGATTTAGGTTTTTGCCAGTGCGTAACCAACCCGAAGGGAGAGCAAGATGATCCCCGAAGGCCGCAAATGTTGCGCTGCCTTTAGGTTAGCCCGAAGGCATTGGACCTCAAGCGTTGAATGGGGCGTGGAACATTCCACGAACACTGGCACCGGTCAGCAGCACGCGGTGTCCTGTTCGGCTGATGAAGCCCATCTGCATGCCGGTCACGGGATCAAGCACCGAAAGGAACTGCTCGTGCCCATCGTCGTCAATGTGTAGATCGGTGATGAGCGATGGGTCGGCGCGCACGAGCTCATTCTGGGCATAAGCGGTGTTGAGCACCTCAATCACTACTCGGCTGATACCTGCACCGTGGGTTTCCAGGTGTTGAGCCACAGCGGGGTCGCCATCTGGCGCAATGAGAGCAATCATTACGCCACCTGCAGTTGCGATGACAACACCTGCGTCTTCAGTTGGTGAAATTGAAAACCCGAGAGTGGCAAAAAGCTGTGATGCGTCATCTACATCTGGCACAACGACCACAACATGATCAATTGCGGTGGCAACGGTGTCGAGTGGCGAGCGTTCAACTCCACCCGCACCTTTAGTTGGGGCTGGTCGTGAAGTCCCTGCTGCAGTTTCTATTCGGTGCGTTTCTATGAGAAGCACGCGAAACAGCTGCTCCACAAAATCGGCATCGACACCGGCATTGATTGCCCACTGACGCCGCGAACTGAGCACCTCGCGCACCCGTTGTGGCTGAATGACAGAAGCATCACTTCCTTGCTTCACATGGGCTACGTCGCGGCAGACATCCAAGCGGCGAGCCAGCAACTCAACGATGGCTGCATCGATCTCGTCTATCTCTGCGCGCAACTCAGGCAATGACCTGCCCGTGTTCTCAGTGCTGTCCACAATGCGAGCATAAACGGTCGCTACGGCGTGAGTCACTCTGTTTCTGGTTACGCTTCCTAATCGATATGGGTCTCGTCTTTGAAGCAGAAATCACACCCGGCATGTCCACTTCAGAGGTGGTGACACTTGCACAGATCGCCGAGGAAGCCGGGTTTGATCGCCTTGGCATTTCTGACGTGGTCTTCTGGCACGATTGTTTTGTACTCCTTGCACTCGTGAGTCAAAAGACGCAGAAGTTGCACATGGGTCCGATGGTTACCAACCCGTATTCGCGTCACCCGGCAGTGATGGCAGGCATCATGGCAGCGCTGCAGGACGCATCGCAGGGTCGGATGTTTCTCGGCATTGGAGTCGGCGCAGGGCTCGAACAAGTCGGTATGAACTATTCGCGACCAGTTCGCACTCTGCGCGAGGCGTTGACCGCCATCAAAGGGTTGCTCGCCGGCGACGAAGTCACACTGCATGGCGAGACCATCACAGTTGACCATGCGCGCATGGTTGGTCCAGTACAGAGCGTGCCGATCTCGATCGGCTCGCGTAGCCAGCAAGTGATGACTCTTGCAGGCGAGATGGCCGACATCGCTTTAGTGGGTGGGCGCAGTCTGAATCAGAAAATTGCTGATGACTACAAATCATGGGTTGCCGATGGCGCACGAAAGGCGGGTCGTGATCCGAATGCAATCGAGATCGCACCACGTCTCACACTGTGTGTTTCTTCCGATGGTGCGCTCGCACGGCAAAGCATGAAGCGTTATGCAGCGCACTACGCGACTTTGATACGTCACACGGATCTGGTTGAACGCGATGGTGGGGAGTGGATGAAGCGAGTAGAGGCCGCACTTGCGCGTTCTTCTGGTTGGTATTTTGACCACGACCGCGTGGATGACCCCGAGCTCGACACATTGATTGATGACGAGATAGTGAGTCGCTTTGCGATTGCTGGCACCCCGGACGAGTGCATTGATCTCACGAAGGAAGTGCTCGCTCTCGGTTTTGATGGTGCAAGCATGAACTTGGCTGCACCGCGGCGTGAATCGATGTATGCGGGTTTGCGCGAAACCCTTGAACTGTCCGCCCCCGTGCTGCAGGCTCTGCGTTCACAAACCTGAGCCCACACGGCAATTCACGGGCATTTTGCCCAAAAGTGCCCTGACCCCGTAGCCTTGGAAGGTCCGTTTCGGCGCCCGATCATTCGGGAGTGCTGGAACGCGATGCCGTCAGCCCGCCGGGTTGAGGCGCAACAGCGTTTATGAAAGGCGCCGTTCCATGTCTAACGAAGCAATTGCCAAGCAGAGCACAATTGATCAGCACAAGCTCCACGGAACCGACACTGGTTCTCCGGAAGTGCAGATCGCTCTTCTCACTGAGCGCATCAATCACCTCACCGAGCATCTCAAAGTGCACGCCAAGGATCACCACAGCCGCCGCGGGTTGCTGATGCTGGTCGGTCGTCGCCGTCGCATGCTCGACTACGTGAAGGATCGTGACGTTCAGCGTTACCGTGACATTGTCGCGAAGCTTGGCCTGCGCCGTTGATATCAGAGGCAACGAAATAGCAAGCAATCAATAGCGGTTGAGGAATCGCTCATAGTGGTTGGAAGATCGCATCAGGCGTGACCAACTTGAAAGGAGACCGCAATGGCCGACGCCATTCGCGTGTCGGGTCCAGTATCGGGCACCGACAAAACCCTGTCGTTCGAAACCGGGAAGCTCGCGCAGCAATCCCAGGGTGCGGTAGTAGCCGCAATCGGACGCACAACAGTGCTGTCAACAGCAAACGCAGCAAAGTCCGTCCGTGACGGAATCGACTTCTTCCCGTTGACAGTTGACGTGGAAGAGCGCGCTTATGCAGCGGGCAAGATTCCGGGCGCATTTTTCCGTCGTGAGGGTCGACCAACGGAACTCGCGATTCTCACTTGCCGTTTGACTGACCGTCCTTTGCGTCCTGCATT
>JAFMEI010000119.1 GCA_017856815.1 Ilumatobacteraceae bacterium | reverse complement strand
TGTTGAACTCGCGGAAAAGACATTGGGAATTGTTGGTCTTGGTCGAATCGGCAAGTTGGTTGCAGAGCGAGCCGCCGGATTTGCGATGCGCGTGATCGCCTATGACCCGTACATCTCTGAGAAACGCGCTCGTGAGATGGGTGTTGAGGCAGTATCGCTAGATGAACTCGTTGCGCGTGCTGATTTTCTCACTGTTCACTTGCCAAAAACGAAAGAGACACTCGGACTCATCGGTCGGGACTTGTTAAAAAAGGCAAAGCCCGAACTACGTGTAATCAACGTGGCGCGCGGTGGCATCGTGGACGAAGAGGCTCTCTACGAAGCACTCAAAGACGGCGTAATCGCTGGTGCTGCACTCGATGTATTCAACAAAGAACCAACGACCGAGTCACCCCTGTTTTCGTTGTCGAACGTGGTGGTGAGCCCACATCTTGGTGCGAGCACTCGCGAAGCGCAGGATAAAGCTGGCGACACGATTGCCGACATGACTTTGCTTGCACTCGCAGGAGACTTCGTGCCATTTGCAGTAAACGTGAATGCAGCTGAAGCCAATGAGACCATCAAGCCCTTCCTGCCACTTGCTGAGCGGCTTGGTCGGTTGTTTGCGAGCCTCATTGGCTCTGACGGCTCAAAAGTGACCACCCTCGAGATCAATGCGGCTGGCGAAATCGGTGGGTACGACATCGGTCTGCTTTCGTTAAGTGCGCAGAAGGGCTATTTCGGTGCCAATGGCGACGAGCAGATCACCTACGTGAACGCGCCGCAAATTGCCAAGCAGCGCGGCATTGAAGTGAAAAACTCAACCTCAAAAGACGGCACTGAATACAAAAACCTCGTCACGATCCGCGGCGGTGGGCACTCGATTGCGGCAACTCTTACGAGTCAAAGTCGCCATGCCCGTATCGTGATGATCGACGATCATGTGATGCGGGTGCCACCGGCAGAAAACATGTTGATTGTGCGTAATGATGACCGTCCTGGAGTTATCGGCCTGGTTGGTGTCACCTTGGGTGCGGCCAACGTGAACATCGAAGACATGGACGTGGGTCGTGCTGATGCTGCTGGCACCGCGATGATGGTGATGGCCACGGACGTAAATGTGCCAGATGATGTCGTGAAGAAGCTCGCCGCTGAGCCAGGCATCATCCAGGTGGCCCGACTCCACCTTTAAGGGTTCAAGAAACCGCGTTGATGGCGTCGCGCGTGCTCACTGCTGCAGCGCGTGCCGAATCTGCGAAGTTGCGACTGCTATCCGCATAGATAATTGCGCGCGATGAGTTGATCATCATTCCGCGATTGTTTTTATCTCGGCCAGCTCTCACAGTTGCTTCGATATCGCCACCTTGAGCACCTATGCCGGGTACGAGAAGTGGGAGAGCTGGAGCGATTGCTCGCACTTCAGCGAGTTCTCCTGGGAATGTGGCACCAACCACGAGCCCAACTTGTCCGATCTTTGACCACGTCTCTGCAGCGGTGCGGGCGATGTGCTGATAAACGGGCAGGCCATCAATCATTTTGTTCTGCAGTTCACTGCCGCCGGGATTCGAAGTGCGGCACAACACGATTGCTGCGCCGCGTGCGAGAAATGGCTCAAGACTGTCAGTGCCCATGTACGGGTTCACAGTTACAGCGTGTGCACCGTAGCGATCAAAAGCTTCTTGGGCGTAGTACTCAGCAGTCGAGCCAATGTCTCCTCGCTTGGCATCAAGAATCAGTGTGACGTTCGGGTGATTCTCACGGATCAGTTTGCAGATGCGCTCAAGCTGGGGTTCGGCACCACGCGCCGCAAAGTGCGCAATCTGTGGTTTGAATGCGCACGCTACATCGGCTGTTGATTCAATGATCGCGCGACAGAAATCTTCGATACCGCGATTATCGCGGCTGATTCCGTCGGGAAGTTTCTGGAGGTCGGGGTCGAGGCCGACACAAAGCATCGAACTACTTGCCGCCCACGCGTTATCGAGAGCAGCAAGAAAACTCATCAGTCCTCAATCGTAATTGCGCCAGTTGGGCAGTTCTCGGCGGCTTCTATGACTTTGTCACGAAGTTCTTCACCTGGGTTTTCCTCAAGTACGTACAGGTAGCCGTCCGTGCGTACCTCGAACACTTCTGGGCATATACGCGCACAACCCCCGGTTGATGCACAGAGATCGAAGTCAACAACAATCTTCACAAGCCCTCCATCGGTGAATTTGAACCATCAATGACGGTAGTGCGTGGTTAGTTGGCCTGGCGGCGTTCATGTGCGGCGAGGACCGCCATTAATGACGCAGTAATGATGTTCGGATCAGTACCGACACCCCACAGCGGGGTACCAGAGGCGTCTACGGTTTCGACATATGCAACCGCAGTTGCTTCTGAGCCCTGCCCGAGTGCGTGTTCGGCGTAGTCAACAACATCAATGTCTGCGGCCAGTCCTTCGCGCATTGCATGCACAAAAGCATCAATTGGGCCATTGCCTTTGCCGTTGATGGTTTTCAATGTGCCGCTGACTACGACCTGTGCGGTCACCTCGGTGGTTCCCGAAGATGAGTCACTACGCATTTCATGGCTTCGAAGCACGAAGTTTGGCTGAGTCGGCAAGTAGGACTTCTTGAATGCATCCCACATTGATGTGGGGCTGATCTCAGTGCCGGAGTCTTCAGTGATGTGCTGGATCTCTTTGGAGAATTCAATCTGTAAGCGACGAGGAAGATCAAACCCGTGCTCGGTCTTCATCACGTACGCCACACCACCTTTTCCGGACTGGCTATTCACACGGATCACCGCTTCATACGAACGACCAACGTGGCGCGGATCGATTGGCAGATATGGGACACCCCATTCGGTGTAGTCCTTACCGAGTTTCTCAATGCCCTTCTTGATCGCGTCTTGGTGGCTCCCCGAGAACGCGGTGTAAACAAGATCGCCTACATAGGGATGGCGCGGGTGCACTGGCAAGCGGTTGCAGTACTCAGCGGTACGGCGGAGCTGATCGATGTCGGTGATGTCGAGTTCGGGATCAACACCGTTCATGAACAGGTTCATCGCAAGCGTGATGATGTCCACGTTGCCTGTGCGCTCGCCATTTCCGAACAAAGTTCCTTCAACACGATCAGCACCTGCCATCACTCCAAACTCTGCGGCGGCCACAGCACAGCCGCGGTCGTTATGCGGGTGCAGTGACAACACGATGGAATCGCGGTTGCGGATTGTGCGGCCAAACCACTCAATTACATCGCCATAAACGTTGGGTGAGTAGCACTCAACAGTTGCGGGAAGGTTCAAAATAAGTTTGTCTTCCGGAGTTGGCTGAATCACGTCCATCACGGCCTCGCAAATCTCAATTGCGAATTCAGGCTCGGTGAGGGTGAAGCTCTCGGGGGAGTATTCGTAACGAATATGCGTTCCCTGGACAACATCTTCGAGTTTCTTGCACAACTTCGCAGCATTCACCGCGATGTCAACAATTCCTTCTTTGTCGAGACCGAATACAACTTCGCGCTGCAACGGATTCGTGGAGTTGTAGAAGTGCACAACTGCCTGCTTGGCGCCGCGCAAACATTCGTAAGTGCGCTCAATGAGTTCAGCACGGCTCTGCACGAGCACCTGCACGATGACATCGTCGGGGATCAGGTCCTCTTCGATCAGCATGCGAAGGAAGTCATAATCAGGTTGACTCGCTGAAGGAAAGCCGACCTCAATTTCCTTGAAGCCCATCTTCACGAGTTCCATGAACATTCGCTTTTTGCGTTCGGGGTCCATCGGATCGATCAGCGCCTGGTTGCCATCGCGGAGGTCAACTGAACACCAGATTGGCGCCTTGGCGATGGTGTGGTTAGGCCACGTGCGATCTTGGAGTACGAGCGGCACGAACGGCTTGTACTTGTCGAATTCCATCTTCTTTGGATTTACCGGTGCTGGTGGCATTTTCGGATTCCTTTGGCTGTGTCTTGGTGATCAATCGAACTGGGGCAACAAAAAACCCCCTGGCCGGTGGCTCAGAGGGTGCGGCGACAGCGTTATGCGGCGGTCGCCGTTACGTAAGTAGAAGCTCCAATGCGGTCATCACGTTTCCAAGGCTAACCCCAAGCGCCCTGTTAAGGCAATGCTTCTCAGGTGCAAGACTCTGTGGCATGTCGAATCACAGCGAAACCGTGTCCGTGTCCCGAGTAATCAACGTTCCTGGGCCTAAAGCCTGGGCCTTGGTCACCGACCTCCCGCGTATGGGCGAGTGGTCCCCCGAGAATCAGGGTGGCCAGTGGGTCAAAGGCGTGGGCCCGAGCCTCGGTGCGGTCTTAAAGGGCACGAACAAGAACGGCAAGCGCAAGTGGTCCACGAAGGTGCGGATTACCGAGTTCAATCCCGAACAGCGGTTTGCCTTTGATCTCGTGGTCGGTGGACACGTGATGTGCACCTGGGGCTATGAAGTGACCGACCACGGCGCCACAAGCGAGGTGCGCCATTTTTGGATCGATAAGCGCAACGGCTTTGATCGTCGATTGGGGAAGCTCGTATCCGGCGTATCCGATCGCGCTGAATACAACCGCAAGAACATGGAAGTCACACTGGCCAACCTCGCCAAGTCGGCAGAAGCCTGATCCGCCGCTAACCTAACGACGACATCTGACGACCAAGGGGAAACCATGTCCAGCATCCAGAGCATTCCTGTAAAGACCATCAAGGGCGAAGACACCAGCCTTGCTGCATTCGACGGCAACGTGTTGCTCGTTGTGAATGTTGCTTCGCAGTGTGGCCTCACACCGCAGTACGAAGCGCTCGAGAGCGTGTACGAGAACTACAAGGATCGCGGATTCGCAGTGCTCGGTTTCCCAGCCAACAATTTCGGTGCACAAGAGCCCGGCACTGATTCTGAAATTGAGCAGTTCTGCTCAACAAAGTTTTCAGTGAAGTTCCCAATGTTCTCCAAGATCAGTGTTGTTGGCGATGATCAGCACCCGCTCTATGCCGAGCTAACCAAGGCTGCGCCACGCGCAGAAGGCGAGCCAGACGAGTTTCGCGAGAAGCTCCAGGGATATGGCCTCAATCCGAACAACGACCCGGACATTCTCTGGAACTTTGAAAAGTTCCTCGTGGACCGCAAGGGCAATGTTGTGAAGCGCTTTGCGCCGACGATGACCCCGGACGATCCCGCGGTCATCTCAGCAATCGAATCCGCACTCGGCTGACCCACTGGGGGCGTGCC
>JAFMEI010000021.1 GCA_017856815.1 Ilumatobacteraceae bacterium | reverse complement strand
CTGAGCCTTCACTTGTAGCTGTCGGACGACTAGCGCCCGTAAAGCGTTTTCAATTGCTTGTTGAAACCGTAGAGAAGGTGCGTGAGAGCGTGCCCAATTTGATACTCAACATCGTTGGAGACGGGCCCGATAAAGCGATGCTTGAGGCACTTGCTGCCGATCGTCCCTGGGTTCATCTACGGGGTCGCCTCGAAACACCAGAGTTGATAAATCTTTACCGCAAGAGCTGGCTCCTAGTCAGCGCTTCAGTAGCCGAGGGTTGGGGTATGACCATCACTGAAGCAGGCGCTTGCGGAACACCTGCTGTGGTTATTGATAATTCTGGTCATCGCGACGCAACCCTGAATGGCGTTACAGGTTTAGTCTCGGCAAATCCTGACGATCTCGCTCGAGACATTCAACGTGTGTTGACTGATTCTGATCTACGCAGCCAATTGGCGGCCGGCGCCTTGAAAAGGTCTGAGAGTCTTCGTTGGGACAACACCGCAACAGCAACACTGTCGCATCTTCACGCAGAAGTGCTGCGTTTTCAACAATCCGCCTAATTGGCGTAAACAGCAATTGCAAAGAGCGCGGCCCAAACCACTCCCATTACTTGCAAAATTCGATCTTTGAGAAAGACCTCTTCGGGGGCGCTTCCTTCACCATTTTCAATGACCAGGAGATAACGCAGTAGCGCAATGCCCATCGGAACGATGGTGATTTCATACCAAGGTACCGACGCGGTCGAATCAGCGGCAGTCTCAAAAGCCCAAAGACAATATGCAAGCATCGTTGCAGAAAGTGCCATGCCCAATACCAATCGCAGGTAATTCGGCGTATACACCTTCAAAGTACTTCGTGTGGTTGTGGCTTTGTCACCCATTTCATGCAATTCTGCATAACGCTTACCAGTGACGATAAACAATGCGCCAAAGCACGCACACAACAAGAACCAGGTTGACATTGGCACGTCTACTCCGGTGGCGCCAGCAACTGCCCGTAGAACAAAACCTGACGCCACAGCAACCAAATCAACTACTGCTATGTGTTTCCAGACAGAAGAGTAAGAGAGAGTGAGTACTACGTATCCGAGGATTACTGCGCCGGCTTGCACGCGCACAGCAGTTGCGAGAATAACTCCGAGTATGAGAAGCATCGAACCAAAGACTCGAGCGACAGAGAGCGAGATCAGGCCAGCCGCAATTGGCCGTTTGCTCTTTTTCGGATGATTCCGATCTTCGTCGACATCAAGAATGTCATTCCAGAAATAGGTACCCGACGATGCGAGACAAAACGCTGCGAAGATCAGAAACGCCTTCAAGAATGGGCGTCCGTTGTCCAGCATTCCGGCTGCTCCTGGAGCAGCGAATACAAGAACGTTTTTCAGCCACTGCTTGGGTCGGGCTTCCTTCAGCAACGCCATTGAGGTACTTGTGGACATAATTCAAGCCACCAAGTTTTCTGCGAAAGGTGTCAGATTCAAACGAGCCACATTCACAGAATTTTCAGCCATGGCGAGCATTGCGGTATCACCACTTGAGTCTCCATAGGCCCAGCACAATTCCCAAGTTGCAAAGGACTCATCAAGGTGATTTTTCAACCGCCGCGCCTTCTCCTCACCTCTGCAATTACCCCCAGCCAATTCGCCCGTACAGATACCGACGTCATCAAAAAGCAACTCTGTCGCAATTACTTGGTTGACCCCCAATCTCGAACCCAAGGGACCCACATAAGCACCGAATGACGCGGAAACGATCACGGTGTAATGCCCTTGCTCTTGGTGCCAACGAAGACGCGCAAGCACATCCTCGCGCAGCCAGCTACCAGCAATCCTGCGAGCCATTAATTGACCGTGTTCTTCCAACACCTTTTGTTGAACACCGCGAAAGATAGCCCCCGCCGCTATTTCTTTTGCCGTGTCACGATCACGCTTGGCAAATGCTGACACGAGCGCTGGCAAATTCCTTAGCGATTCGACGAGCAACTTCCGCGTGCCGCCTACTTTTCTGAAGAACGGCATTACGGCGTCGCGCACGGTGAGTGTGCCGTCAAGATCAAAGGCGACGACTACTGCGGGTCCAGACACCTTCTAAGCCTAGTTACGCATCCCGTGCCTGCAGAGGGATCAAAGAGCGTCGAGTACAGACCAGTAATCGGGCCAACTCTTAGATACAACCCCGGGATCAGATATCTCAACACCACTGACCCGCAAACCCACCAATGCGAGTGCCATTGCAATCCTGTGGTCATGCATCGGGTCAATGATTGCCCCGTGCAACTCGCTCGGGTCAATGATCAACCCATCTGGGGTTGGGGTTACGTGGGCGCCGAAGCGATTCAATTGGTCCGCCAGACCCTCAATGCGATTACTTTCCTTGTTGCGAATAAATCCAACTCCCGTTATCTCACTGCGCGAGTCAGCAAAGCAACAAACGGTCGCCAGTGTGGGAACCAAATCCGAAGCCTCGGCAAGGTTCGCAGAAATCCCAGCAAGGGCCTTACTGGGGTTTCGTCGCACAGTTGTGTTGTCGTTGGTGGTCGCGACATCACATCCCATTTGCCTCAAAAGTTCGCTGAACAGAGCATCACTTTGATGCGAGGTATCGCCGAGTCCGAGTACCTCCACTGAGCCCCCACTAATCGCCGCTGCCGCAAGTGGATACGAAGCCGACGAAGCGTCGGCTTCCACATCTAGGTCACAGGCCCTTATGGACAAGCCGTTGACCAAGACGGAATTCTCCTCAATAACAACCTGCACGCCGAATCGCCCCATGACATCAGCTGTTAAATCAATGTACGCCCGAGAAACGGGGGTTCCACTCAAATTGAGTCGAAGACCACCTTCTATCACCGAACCGATCATCATTAAGGCACTAGTGAACTGACTCGACATTGAGCCATCAACGGTCACCTCATTTGCGAGATCTAACTTTCCTCGCAATGTAATGGGCAAGCCTTCGCCCACTGGAGACTCGATTACAGCCCCCAACTCCAACAAAGCATTTCTTAAAGCCGCATTTGGCCTACGGCGAAGGGGACCCCCACCATCAATGGTGGTTGAACCACAGCGCACCGCTCCTAAAGCGGTGAGGAACCTCGACGTAGTTCCTGCAAGATTCGCGTCTAGCGCTACATCAGTGGTCGAGGTCCGACTAAGAGGGCCAGCGACACGAACATAACCACTGCCAACTTCAGGTTTGAGACCCAACCGTTCCAGCGCATCCACCATCGCTAAGGTGTCGTCCCCACTTGGAACATTGCGTAACGTACTGACCCCAGGAGCTAACGCCGCCATAATCAACGCACGATTCGCGATGCTTTTAGAGCCTGGGACTCGCACTACCCCACTAACACCATTGCGGGCCCTTATCGCACGAGTATTCATAACAGCGGCGATACCGAAGGCTTGAAACCACGGGCTACCAAGCCACCGCGAAGTAGATCAGTCACTGCTTCTTCGACCACAACCACCAAGACACCCTGTGAACCTTCGACAGAGTGAATTATCTCGAAATTGAAGATATTGACTCCGAGTTCTGCTGCCAAGGTAAACACTTCCGCGGCTGCCCCAGCCCTATCCGGAATTGCAATCCGCACTTCAATCAGATTTTCAGCGGTCAAGGAACGGGCCGGCAAACTGGCTCGAGCGTTGCGCGCAGCGGTCAATATTTCCAGCAATCGACTCCGATCACTCTCAGCCACCACGCTACGAATTTTCTCCAGACCTTCGATCAGATCAGTGAGGGACTCCACTATTGCTGGCCTATTGGTCTCGCAGATGTCCAACCAAATGTTTGGGTTTCCCGATGCAATTCGTGTCATGTCGCGAAACCCTCCGGCTGCAAGCCGAAGCACAGCGGCGTGCTCAGTTGAGTGCTTTTGCGCCACGTTCATCAACGTGGCAGCGGCCAAATGCGGAACATGACTCACCGTTGCAACGAGTTCGTCGTGATGTTTGGCGGGCAGAGCCACAACATCTGCCCCCAACTCGCGAATAACAGATGCCAACTCGGCAAATCGCGCATCCGCAACTCCCTCGCGAGGAGTCACGATCCATACTGCACCAATGAACAGATCTGGGTCGGCGCCATCAAGGCCGTCGAGTTCAGAGCCCGCCATTGGATGGCTCCCGATATAGCGCTCATCAGGGAATTCATCGACAAGAAGTGACTTAACGCTGCCGACATCTGTAACTAAACCAGATGTCCGTTCCAGGGCGGTCGTTATCCCTGATGCGATCTCCATCACGGGTGTGGCCACAAACGTAATCGCCGCCGATGAATCGAGTCCCGCAACATCGATGATTCCACGCTCAAGAGCGGTGATCTCCAGTTCCGATTTCAGATCACTGCCACTTACCTTCCAGCCCCTGCGCCGGAGTCCAAGTGCTATCGATCCACCAATTAGACCGAGACCGATCACGTTGGCGCTGCGGTTACTAACCATTGAACAAGGCTACTGAGCCTCTTGCTCGGTGACCGCAGCAATAATGAGCCGCAATTCTCGATCTGTGAGTTTTCGCCAGTGGCCCGGAGTGATCTTGCGGTCCACGATTGGACCAATGCGAGTGCGCACTAGACGCGTAACCGGATAACCAATCGCGTCGCACATCCGACGTACCTGGCGGTTGCGACCCTCATGAATAGTGATCCGCAGTACACCGGGTGAAATCTGCGTGACCTTCGCCGGCGCCGTGAGACCATCATCGAGTAGCACACCCTTACGTAGCGTCTTCAATGCAACCGGAGGAACGGTGGAATTGCGCTTCAAGGCGACTTCAACCAGGTACTCCTTCTCAAGGTGGTGTCGTGGATGCATGATTCGGTTGGCCAGTTCACCGTCGTTGGTAAGGATCAGTAATCCCTCTGAATCAATGTCCAAACGACCGACACTGAACACGCGAGGCTCGGCAGGGACAAGCTCAGTAACTTGCTGCCGACCCATTTCATCCGCCGCGGAGCACACAACACCTACTGGTTTGTTCAGCAAGTAGTAAACGGTGTCTGGTCGAACCCCAATGGGCACACCATCAAGTTCAACTGAATCCACATCCACATCAACTCGACGACCGAGTACTGCAGTCTCGCCGTTAACAGTTACGCGGCCCTCAGAAATCAGTTCCTCGCATTTACGACGACTGCCTATTCCGGCACGCGCAAGAATCTTCTGCAAGCGCTCGCCCTCGGGCATCGCGCGAGACTTCTCAGCGAGCGTCTCCCACAGCGGTTTGTGGTCCTTAGGTTTACGCGGTTGAGTCACCCGACTCCGAGTCGCTAAGGGCAGCCGCCGCATCAACGGGGGTCACACGGAGACCTTGTTCCAGAGCCTCAACGATGTTCGCATCTGGTATGAAATCCGTAATTGGCGGCAAATCTTCAACTGATGCGATACCCAACTTCTCCAAGAACGCCTGAGTGGTACCCCACAACAAAGCTTGACCAGGACCTGAATCCTTTGCAACTTGGTCAATGTATCCACGAGCCTGAAGAGTTCGAAGCACGGCATCTGGGTCGACTCCGCGAATGGATGCAATCTGTGCTCGGGATAATGGCTGCTTGTAGGCAATGATCGCAAGCGTCTCAAGTGCAGCCCCTGACAGGCGGGCTCTTTGACCGTCTAGTACAAAACGTTCCACGTACGGCGCAAGGTCTGGATGGGACTGATAACGGTAACCGCCAGCAACTTTCGCAAGCTGAAATCCGTGACCGGCAGATTCATAAATCTCTGCAAGCTGATCACATACTTCTTCAACTGTGCTGGTGGGCACCTCGAGTAGTTGCGCCATCAAGTCGGCAGGCACTGGTTCAACCGCAACCAGAATCATTGCTTCAATTGCCCGCACGAACTCCGCATCGATTGCGCCTTCTGCATCCTTCTTAGACATCTGTTCTCCTAGATCCGTGTTCAGCCGTCGTAGTCATCAATTGCAAAAGCCGGTGCAGCAGATGAGTCCGAACCGCCCGTCCAGACAACTTCAATGTCACCGAAGCGTTCACCCTGGCCGAGTTCAATGAAACCTTGTTTGTAAATCTCAAGCAGCGCAAGGAAACGCACGATGACTTCCAAACGTTCAACGAGACCATCGCACAAGCGACGAAAACCAATACGTCCTGCGCGCGGAAGTTCATCAAGAAGCTCTTCCACTGCTTCAGCAACAGTAAGCCTGACCGGCGAGACATGGTACATGTCCAACTTCACCGGCGGCTTTGGAGCGACGGCTCGCATGAATGCACGCTGAATTTGCGCTGGCGACATTCCTTCTAGCGGGTCTGGGGCCAGACCCGAATATCGCTCATCAGGTCCAACATTGCGAGGGTACGACTTATCGGCGTGCACGGACAGGTCGAGAAACACCTTTGCCACGTCTTTGTACATCTTGCACTCAAGGAGACGGGCAAGGAGCAGATCTCGCTCCTCCCAGAGTGCGAGTTCGTCGTCCAGATCGATGTCTTCGCGACCGGGCAACAGCCTGCGAGCCTTTAGTTCAACGAGCGTGGCGGCTATGAGCAGGAATTCGGTTGCTACATCGAGGTCGAGTGCCTGCATTCGTTCAATCTCTGCCAAGTAGGCGTCAACGATCTTGGCCAACGACACCTCGTGAATGTCTACTTCTTCTTTGAGAATCAGGTTCAGGAGGAGGTCGAACGGCCCAGTAAAGACTTCGGTGTCCACCTCATAACCCACGGGAATAATCTAGTTCCGTACCCAGAGTGGAAGGCGGAGACCCAACTAGCGTGGGTGTGTGGATCGAGTTTTATCCTGCATTCAGCCCACCGGTGACGTCCATTTGGGCAATCTTCTCGGGGCCTTGATGCCCTGGGTTCACGGACAGCATTCGGAGGCCTTTCACGGCATTGTGGACCTACATGCACTCACAGTCACGGACTCTCCAGGCGTTATCGGTGACCAGACACTGAAACTTGCCGCTGCCCTTTTTGCAATCGGGCTCGATCCAAACGTGGCGACCGTCTTTGTACAAAGTCACGTACCCGAGCACAGTCAATTGAGCTGGGTGATGGAATGCACCGTTTCGTTTGGCGAACTGAGCCGTATGACCCAGTTCAAAGATAAAAGTGCCAAGCGTGAAGCCGAGTTTGTCTCGGCTGGCCTCTTTACTTATCCCGCTCTCCAGGCAGCAGACATACTTCTTTATGACGCCAAGTTTGTTCCCGTCGGCGAAGATCAACGCCAACACATCGAAATCACAAGAGATATTGCAATTCGGTTCAACCACCGATTTGGAGACACTTTTGTCGTGCCGCAAGCGAGTATTCCCGCGGCCGGAGCACGAGTCATGGACCTGCAAGAACCCACTGCGAAAATGTCAAAATCATCTAGTTCCGACGCTGGCATTGTGTATCTGACAGACCCCCCAGCCACCATCATGAAGAAGTTCAAACGTGCGGTCACAGATAGTGACAACGAGGTCCGATATGACCGCGATACAAAACCTGGCATCGCCAATCTGTTAGACGTACTCGCTGCATGTACTGGCGAAAAGCCAGTCGATCTTGCTGTGAAATATTCGCAGTATGGAGCACTCAAGACCGATGCGGGTGAAGCCGTGGTAGCCCTGCTCGAACCCATGCAGGAGAAGTTCAAAGAACTTCGTGAGGATCATGCCGAGCTGAGCAGACTCCTTCGCATCGGTGGCGAGCGCGCACGTTCTGTTGCATCGGCAACATTGGCACGCACCTATGACGCGATCGGATTTGCGCGCCCCTAGATATCGTCAGCTTTCCGCAATGCGTCTTGTATATCGGGGTGACCCTCGCCAAGCACGATCGCAACAGTGATGGGGTCAACATTTAGTGACTTCAGCATCGCAGCACCAATTGCTTCATGCTCTGAGTACATTCGCCACCGCTTCGTACGTGGACCCAGGATGGTCGCACACACACGCGCATGAACGCCAAGACCTGATTTGATTTTGCCGATGTCATGCAAGAGCACAGCAACTTCTTCCGCTCGTGAAGCGCTCGGCCGCAACTGAAGATATCTGCGCCAAACAACGATGGAGTGAGCTTGATCATGTTTTGGCATCGTCATCCACAAACCAAATAGATCGTTGCCAAGAACGCGTCCAACCTCGACGCAGTCGGAACTTGACGGTTTCTTGGCCGATAACGCCCACACGTAACGCTTAATGAGGTGAATAATCATTCTCATCGCTTCGACGCCCGGGGATGGGATGCGCGATAAGTCTCGAAAAGCACATCCTGTGAGACAAGCGTGTACCTCTGCGTAGTCGAAATACTCGCGTGTCCCAGCAGTTCTTGAACAATTCGCAGATCTGCTCCATGGTCAAGTAAGTGAGTAGCGCAAGAGTGGCGCAAGACATGCGGGCTCACGTGTCTACTGGCAAGACCAGCCAGAAGAGCTGCGTGTTCAACAATGTCAAATATCGCTTGCCGCGTGATCCTCTTGCCGCGAGCACCCAGAAACACTGCGTTCTCATCGTCGCGACTGAATTTGCCTCCCAGTTGCAGAGAAGGCCGCGCTTCACTTGCGAGCCAATCATTAAGCGCTTTTGCAGCAGGCGCTCCGAAGGGAACCATTCTTTCCTTGGAACCTTTACCGAACAGAACAACCGTCTGTGCTCGCATGTCGATATCGGCAAAGGAAAGTGAACAAATTTCCGAAACACGAGCGCCCGTGGCATACAACAACTCAAGAACCGCACGGTCGCGCGCAGCGATTACATCTTCTCCGCTTATCGCATCAATCAAAGACGCAATATCTGCCTCCGATAAAGGTTTGGGGAGCCCACGGGGCACCTTCACGCCTTCAGAGACAATCGTTGGGTCATCTTTGCGTAGGTCATTGACGATCAAGTAGCGAAAGTACATCTTGAGCGCCGAGTGTGCACGAGCGATACTCGCCGCACTTCTACCTACGGATTTGAGATGGTTCACCCACTCTTGAACATCTTCAGCACGTGCATTAGGTAATTGGCGTTTGCCTAACCTGACCGCGAAACTCTGCAAATCTCTGCGATATGCGGCAAGAGTGTTATTCGATCTTCCTTTTTCGATCTCCATCCAAGATAAGAAATCTTCCAAAGTTGAATCGCTAACGCTTACCACTGCGCTTCTCACTGAGCATCAATAATCCAATCATGGTTTTGGCATCTGTAATTTCACCGCCAAAAACCAAATCAAGAGCAGCCTTAAGAGGCATCACCACCACATCCATGTGGTGTTCTTCTGGTCCGTGTCGATTTGTCTCACCAATGGTGAGTTCCCGACCCTCGTAGATGATCACTTCGCTGTCCGTGATACCCGGAGCGGACGCAAGTACGCCGAGAAAACTAAGCGATGACGCCACGTAGCCAGTTTCTTCAGCTAATTCTCTGCCGGCAGTGGATTCGGGGTCTTCGCCTTCAACGTCACGCATTCCAGCTGGAATTTCCAGAATTGATCGCCCCAATGCGGCTCGAAACTGGCGCACCAGCACCACACTTTCCTCACCTGCTATCTCCAGAACTGGAACGACCGCAACCGCACCCGGAGACCGCACATACGTACGTTCGAACTCTTCACCAGATGCTGAACGAAACGAACCTCTTTCGAGCGACCATACGGCCCACTGGTGCAACTGCTCCGTGCGCAATTGCGAAAAGTCAGCCAACGGCGTTCTGCCTCGCGCCTTCAGTCTTCGATGCCGCGTTTGATTCAGTGTTGGCCAGGGACGCACCTATGAGGCCCATGAATAACGGATGGGGCCGATCAGGGCGACTCTTGAACTCAGGATGGGCTTGAGTTCCAACCCAAAACGGATGCTCGGCCAACTCGATGAATTCAACCAAACGTCGATCAGGCGAAGTCCCACTACAAATAAAACCTTTATCTTCAAATCGGTTGTGAAGGTTGTAGTTCAGTTCATAACGATGGCGGTGGCGTTCACTGACAACGGGTTCTCCGTATAGTGCCGCAACCTTGGAGCCCGGCTGCAAGACCGCATAAAACGCTCCAAGGCGCATCGTGCCACCCTTGTCCGTCACGTCCCGTTGGTCATGCATTAGATCAATAACAGGATGTTGCGTCGATGGATCAAATTCGGTTGAGTTCGCATCGAGCATTCCGAGCACATTGCGAGCAAATTCAATGGTCATAACTTGCATACCCAAACAGATACCAAGGCACGGCACATTGTTTTCACGAGCATAAGTAGCCGCAGCGATCTTGCCTTCAATTCCACGTGGACCAAATCCGCCCGGGATGATCATCCCGTCCAGATTCTCCAGTCGACCCGCTGTAAGGAGACCCTCAACTTCCTCGGCTTGAATCCAGTCAATCTCTACTTTGGCCCCATGAGCAAAACCAGCGTGCTTCAAACTTTCAACGATTGACAGATAGGCGTCTTGGTAATCAACGTATTTTCCGATCAATCCAATTCGAACTGGTGTAACTGCCGACTCAACCTTTTCTACCAACTCTTCCCATGGAGAAAGATCAATTGCCGCATCAAGTCTCAATGTTTCACAGACGACTGAGTCAATTCCTTCATCGTGGAGTATCAAAGGCAACTCATAAATGTTGCGAGCATCAGCTGCGTTGATCACATGCTTTTCGGGAACGTCACACATATTTGAGATCTTGCGCTTCAGCGACTCTGAGAGCACTTCCTCGCTACGACAGACAATCACATCTGGCTGAATGCCACGGCTCCGCAATTCACTAACGCTGTGCTGCGTCGGTTTGGTTTTTTGCTCGCCAGAGGGACCAATAAATGGCACCAGGGTCACGTGGATGTAGCAGACGTTATCTCGCCCAACTTCATTTCGGAATTGCCTAATTGCCTCCAGAAACGGGAGGATCTCGATGTCGCCCACCGTGCCGCCCACTTCGGTGATTACCACGTCAATATCATCAGTGGAAACGCGATGGATTCGACGTTTGATTTCATCGGTGATATGCGGAATCACTTGAACGGTCTTGCCTAAGTAGTCGCCTCTGCGCTCTGCGGCCAAAACTGATTGGTATATGGAGCCAGTCGTGGCATTTGAGGCCCGAGTGAGACTCTCATCAATGAAGCGTTCATAGTGACCAAGGTCAAGGTCGGTCTCACCGCCATCATCAGTGACAAATACTTCACCGTGTTCAAAGGGGTTCATGGTTCCCGGATCGACATTGATGTACGGATCGAGTTTTTGCATGGTGACCTTGAGACCGCGCATCTTTAGTAGGCGCCCAAGAGACGAAGCGGTGAGTCCCTTGCCGAGAGAGCTAGCCACACCACCCGTTACAAAAACGTGCTTTGGCATTTACGCTCCCGTCGCTTGCAAAGAAACCATGACGGGATATCACCCTACCGTATTTCGGTGCTCCAGCGCATCACTGTCGTGGGGTGCGTAGATACACCCGACGAGCCTCTGTGGCCCCAAGGCTGTCCAGTCGAAGGAGCAAAGAGTTGGAAACGATAATGCGCGAAAAACTGACCTTCTCAGCAGCCAGATTTAGCGCAATGCCAACCAAACAGCCACCCACGACAACGGCATGATTGCCCGTCGCCAGGAAACAAACACCCACCAAGGCGCCAAGTGGGTTGGCTCCGGTATCACCGAGCATCACCTTTTCTTTGAGATCCGAACCCAACACACCAAGCACCGCACCCAGCACTAGCGCCAGTGGGACTAGCGAGTCCAAAAACACAAGGGTCAGAGTCGCAGAGATTGGCCAGCACACTTTGATACAACGCCCAGGACCAAGGTCGAACAGATTGCCGACATTTGCCCATGCCGCAATACAGACCGCCCCAACAACGATCCACAGCACTGATTCTTCAGCTTGTGATGCAGCGATCAAGCCAGCCACTGCCCCCGCAGCCAACTTAAGCAGCCCAGTAGTCAACCGCCCCGATTTGAGTGCCCTTAGATGCCCCCTTAAGCCTTTGGCCGCAGCGGTGCCCACTGCGTCATCCAGCAAGCCAAAGAGAGTTACCACGAGCACCACAAAAACGGCCATGTACACCGTCTGTACAGCATTGGCACCGAAATACGACCTGTCAGTAACAGACCAGAGAATTTGCAATAAACAAAACCCAATCAACAGGGTCGCGGCAATTGGTATACCGCCAGCCAATGGCACACTCTCCCCGCGATAGTTCGCGCGCATCAAGACTGGCGAGTCCTTCAAAATGGGTAGCAATGCCCCCAATAAACCGCCCCCGATAAGAGCACCAACCAAAAGCAGCACCAGAAACAACAGAAAAATCATTTGGCTTCCTTGTTTTCAACGTAAGCAAGAGCCGACAGTGTGAGTGGAACCATGATCCCAAACATCATTGACGGAATCACAACACCAGAGTCATTGACCGCAAATCCAAGCACACCAAGAACAGTGGCCGATACAACGAGAGCATCTAGCCCAGGAATCTCGGAACGAACACGCATTAATGCACCTTTACTGCGGAACATCAAGGCGATAAAGAACACCGCGACGATCGGAACCAACCAGGTCCAGACACTGGAAGTGAGCATATGAATGTTGGCTGAAACTTTGCGCTCAATGATTGTGCCGGCCTCACCGTCGAACAGCTTGCGAACAAACCGCCCTAGATGGGTTTGTGATTCCTTTGGTCTAGACAAATCAAATAACGCCAACCCAGAGAGTGCAACCACTCCAGCAACTCCAACTCCAAATAGGCGGCGGAAGTTGATTGGTTCTCCATTGGCCATGAGCCACAAACATCCAAAAGCAGGCACTATTGCCAAAACACCACCGACATCGGCACCAAACCAAGGAAAACCATCTGCAATCAGGGTGATGAAGCCAACAAAGAGAACCCACCCTCGAATAGAAAATCCAAAGATCGATTTCTGCATCAATACAGGAATTGCCGCCACAACCAGACCCGATACCGCAGCCACCGCAAATGCCAGATTGCCGAAACCTTGGAAGCGCCCTGCAACCGTCGCTGAATAACCAAACACAGTATTGATCTGGAGGTGACCACCAAGCACGATATCGACGACTTGCAAAAGCCAATTGGCGCCAACAACAAGGGTCACCGCTAGTGCAACAGGGCCTCTAAGCAACTTGGCGATCAGCAATGAGGTCAATCCCACGCATGCGTAGATTGTCAAAGTTGTGTAAGTACTGCTCAATTTGTACAAAGGCAATGCTGATAAACCAAACACCGCAACTGGAACGACCGGTATCGCAATAATCCCAATTCGCATCGGTGTTGAATTGATACGGCGTCGACCAAGTATCAAAGCGGCGGCAATCAAATAGAGAATGATCTGGGCGACAACGAAGACCACACTTACGGGCCCCACAGCAAGGTTGCGCGCCGTAGTTCTCTCGCTGTCGTCCACAAGTCCGTTGATTGATTTCGCTTGGCTTCCACTGCGCGTAAATTCCGTACCATTCATCGCATTTGGGACGCTCAAACCAAAGGAGTTGACCAGTGTTGGCGCGATGTCGGTCAGCGTGACAAAACCCTCGCGGCGCGTAGTGCCTGACAACAAAGTTCCAGACGACTCACCAATACTGGCTGCAACCACTGTCAGATTGGTACGGCCAGGATGCGACACCGGCGACACCACATACAGGGCACCTGTTTCAGGAATAGCGCTAAGCGCCTTGCTAATCCAAGTGTCCACCTCACGGGTAGCGGCACGTAAGGCTGTTTCACTTGGACGTGCCGGGACACTGGAGGCGGTATCAGGATTTGCAGCAACCCAAAGACTGTGAATCTGTGGAAGTTCAACAAGCGCCACAGATTTCACCTTGAGATCGGCTGCGAATGCGGGATCCGGCACGCCAAGGTTGAAAGCGTCAACACACCCGTTGTTGTCCATCAGGGCAGCCAAAGCCATTGTCGATCCGAATACGATTCGCTGCGCACCGACACTCGCCAAAGCTTCACCTAAGACACCTGGATCGGCTTCGTAAAGTTTGCGATCCGCGTCTTCCTGAGCCGCATCATGCAACTGTTGCGAGCATCCGCCAAACGGTGGCAATAAAAACGGTGCATCAGCAGAACGCATTGTGGCTCGATTACCGCTTCCAAAGGAGATATAGGCCTCTTGTAACGAAGTCCGAGCACCAATCGTTCGAATGCTCAAACTCGCCCGCAAAGGCAAACCTCCAATGGCATCCATGTTGAAGTCGCGCACGTCCTCCCATTCGAGCCCTGGAACCGAAACAATCAGTATTGGGCCTTCAACGGCAGGAAGAGCAGTTGCATCTGGGCGACTTGTTACAAGACCCAAAACAAATATTGCCAAAAAGGCAACCAAAAGGAACGGGCGGATTGACGAGCCTGCGCTGCGTTTGCCCTTACTTGCACTCAAGTACACACCAGAGACCGTATCCACACTGCGGTCGAGTGCAGTTGCACCACTGTTGAAGTGTTGTGGAGTCGCTGTTGAACTCAGTGACTTAACAATCGACACCCCAAGATTTTCATGATCTTCTGGGTTAACCAACTTCACATCAGGGAAGCCTTCCCATTGCGACATAAATCCAGTGCGAGTAGCGACAATTGGTATCCCAAACTCGCGTCCTTCCAGTGCCACCAAAGGACCCGATTCCCAACGCGAAGGAATCACAAGTAGATCTGCGGCACGAATGTACGAGACCGCATCATCGTCTGCCCCAACGAAGCTAACTATGTCACTCACAGGGTCAGAGATCATCTCAAGGTCATTCCGCAATGGTCCGTCCCCCACGATCACGACATGGGCACGCAGCGCACGCAATTCGTCACATCGCGCAATAACGCTGCGCAACAAGGTGTCGATACCTTTCTGACGGTGCAATCTGGCCACACACACAATCAAGTGTTGCGTGCCATCGCGAAGCTGGTTGCGAATCTCCTCGATGCCACGACGCGGCAATGGCACTCGATGCACTGGCTCGCACAAGGTAATTCGGTCTTCAGACACACCCCAGCGGCGAAGTCGCGAGACCATATCTGTCGTTGTGCAGATCACGGCGCTGCAACGCCGTGCCACGAATTTTTCTAAAGGCATCAAGAGGAACGCTGAGCGCCCATGGGACACGCGGTTGACCTTGTTGTGCCAAGTCATGATCGGGTTAAATCCGGCAAGTAGGGCAAGCAAAGCTGGTTTGAGTCCATGACAGTGCAAGGCGCCATTCGTATTGCTCAGGCCTCGGAGTTGTCTTGCCGCGCGCAGCCATGAAACTGGATTAAATCCTGTTGGAACTTCAACGATCGATGTCTGCAACATCGAAGCTTCACGCTCAATGAACTCAACCACTCCAGAAGGACCCACAACAGTCACTGGCGTTCCCCGCTTCATGAGTTCTTCGGCCAACGAGACCACATGGCGACGAATCCCACCATCGCTTGGTCCTATCAGCATCGTTGTGTCATTCGAACGAATTGGCGCTAAGCGCGGATGCCAACACAAAAGTCCGAGGGCCACTGCTAGCGGTACAGCCACAAGCGCGACAAGTAGAACCACCGCAATCGCCTCAAGACGGCTACTTGGAGCAATTAGGTTTTGCAAGCCCATTGACAAACCCAAGTAGGCAACGAGTCCGATTCCGATCGCGGTAATGGACGAGGCAGCCCCAAACAACTGAGCCGAACGTGTTGCGTCGGGTCGCAATGCAGTGGCCACAATTGCACACAAGGAAAAACCGATCGATATCGACGCGGCAAGCACCACAGCTACTGCCGTATCTGGAAAAAGCAGCAAGCCAATGGGCATGCTCGTGATTCCGATAGCCGCCCCGAGGGCGGTGATTAACGCTGACTTGCGTACTTCTCCAAAAGCCATCATTGACCGAACGCAAATAAACCAAACCCCGTAACCAACTACACCAGCCCCCAACCACTGGATTGAGTTCGAATAGTCACTGAGCCCGTTCTCTGCAATCAATCCAAAGGAGAGAATGCGCGCCAGGGACTCTCCCATAGCGACCATCGAAACTGCAGCAAACGTGAGTGCAATAAAGGCCGGCCGGTACGCGCTTTGAAACACCGATGCTGCACTATCGGTATCTCCACGCTCATTGAACAGCGCGAGTCGTGGAAGCATCGCGGTAGCCACCGGCGCAGCGAACAGTGAAAATGGAAGCAAAAAAACTGCATAGGCATAAGAAAAAACCGCAACTGCGCCTTCTTCGCGTGCGCCAATAACAAGTGCTGCAATAGTTGGTGCAAGCGTGCCCACAATCTGCAAGAACGCCCATCCGCCAATATTTCGTACTTCCTTCACGACTGCATTACTGCGGTCAAAACGGAGATGAAGCGGTTGCTGCCGCATCAAGAACACCAACGGCACCGATGTGAATGCCACGACAGCCAAAGTGGTACCACCAGCAAGTAGAAGTAGGTGCCAGATCGGCTGAGTAAGTACGGGAGTATCACCGGCCACCCAATAAAACAGCAGGTAAACAACGATGACCACCAGATTGTTGCATGCCGGCGCGATCGCTCCCGCAATGAACTTTCTTTTGGCTTGAAGTTGTGCAGCCGAGACAGCGCCAATCGCATAAAAAATCATCTGTGGGGCAAACAAGGCAAGAAACAGCGTCCCAACTCGGACGCGATCATCAAATGACACCCCGCTACCCGTTGCGATCAACCGCGAAATAACTGGGGCCAGCGCGGCGAGCAATGCCGAAGCGACTGCGGCATAAGCAACGAAAGTGCCAAGAACTACACCAAATGCTCGATCTGCGTGTTCGTCGCCGCGATCAGCTTGTCGAACAAACAGAGGAACTAAAACTGCCTGGATGGCGCCCCCAGCGATCAGTTCAAAGAGCAGAGTGGGGACCATATTGGCGCCCTGGTAGACATCCCCCAGGAGTGTGGCGCCCAAAACCGCACTGACAATTGCAATTCGCGCAAGGCCAGTCAACCTCGAGAACAGGGTGAGAGCTGTGATTACACCCGTGTCACGTGCCAACGATCGCCCTGCAGCGACATAATTCATCGGTTCGCCGGAAGCAGTCCTTCACTGCCTTTGTGCACTCCAAGATGAACCGCGACTCGACTCAACGAGTTCTCCGCACCAAGGACGGTTGCGGCCCAGCCAACGAAGTGTGATGCGTTGTCAACAGTTGAGGCCGCAACTCGCAACATCTCGTCTTCACGAATAACTGCCACAACACTTGGATCCAACTCGTCGTCTTGGGTCAGATCAAGATCATCAATTTCCGCCACAATCGGCAACGGGCTGATGATGTCTGTTGAGAGACCATTAATCAGCCCGCCAACCAACGTCCCCCATTCGGCGAATCCGTTATTGCGATCTCCTATCACCACCACTCGCAAGTTGGAAGGAACTGTGATTGTCTCTTCGCGCAAGTTGCGCAATTCAATTGAGCCTTCTGCAAGCACTCCCAAAAGGACATCTCGCAAAGAATCTGCCACGTTCACAGGGACTGAGGCATTGGCCGAGTTGATGATTCCACGCACCATGGAAAGCGCCATCGCGAGTTGTTCACCAACTTCAGCATCCTCAGAATCAACTATCACGCGTCCCAGCAACAGGGCCCCACCATCAGCGAATGCCTCGCGGATGCCATTCACTGAATCGCCATCTGCATCTCGCTCCTCAACTGTCAGCACGAGAGTGCCTTGCGCGCGACCCGCCAACAACGCTCCACCACCATCATCCAAAACATGAGCTGCTTGGAGGGATTCACGCAATGCTTCGTTTTCAGCGCGCACAGTTTCATTTCGTGCTTCAACCCGATCAAGATTCTGCCGCAAGTTATCAACTAATGGACCACGTACAACGGTTGTTCCAATGGTCAATCCAATTGCCAGTGCTGCAAAAACCGCAATGAGACTAAAAATGTGATAGCGGACATTAATCATTGCTACTGATCCTAAAAGTTCTGACTCAGCCGAATACGGACTTGAGCCAAACCCATACGCTCTTACCCCAAAGCCTTACAGGTTCACTGATGCTCACGACTGCAACCAAAGAAACAATCATCACAGATGCAAAAAGCCAAGCATCTCGTGTGCGAACTACCGGGCGGTACAAGCGATTCACTCCCTTGGCATCCACGAGCATGCGGCCCACCTTTAGGCGCACCAAAAATGTCGACGCCATCCCCTTTCGACCTTTGTCAAGAAAATCTTCCATTGATGAGTGTGTTCCAACCGCCACCAAGAGTTCGGCACCGAGTTCATAGGCAAGCAACATCGCAATGTCTTCTGAAGTGCCGGCGCTTTCAAATAGCAAGAAATCAAGCCCGAGATCAGCGAGTCGCTCTGCGCCAGGGGCTCGCCCACCGGCGTAGGCATGAACGATAAGTTCAGCACCACAACGCAATGTGTTTTCGCTAACAGAATCAAAGTCTCCAATAATCAGATCGGGGGTGATTCCTTGCTCGATGAGTTCATCAGCTCCACCGTCGACGCCGATCACTATTGGCTTAATCTCACGCAGATAGCCAGACGTCTTTAAAGCCGCGAGATCTTCTTTGAAATCGACGCCACGCACCACGATCAAGACATGGCGGTTTTTAAACACAACACGTGTGAGGGGCAGATCTGGGGCGTCGGTTGCAAGATGACGTTCTTGGAGCATGTACTCAAGCGTGTTTTCAGCAAAGCGCTCTAATTGGTCAGCCACATTGCGGCGGGACTCAGATAACTCTTGGTCCAATGTGTCAAGGTCACGGACTCTGCCAATGCCGATGGTTTGCCCAAATTGCACCACGGTGGCCACACCCGTTGCATCCCAACTGAGAACAACACTGCTGTTGTCGCTAACGCTTGACATTATTCCCGGTGCCTCAATATCAACTAACACCACGCCAGCTGCAACAAGGTCTCGAGGGCCAACGTTTGGGTACTTTCCGGAGAACGACGGCGAACAGTTGACGACCGCGGCCACGCGCGAGCCAATCAATGCATCCACGGCCACAGGATCAAGATCCTCGTGATCGATAACAGCAACTTCTCCAGCATTTAGGCGTTTCGTTAGATCCTTGGTTCGTGACCCCGCCTTTGCGATCCCTGTAATTTGTCCGGACACTTAAATAACTCGCCCCTCGATCCGCGTCCTGGCGGCGTTGATGATCTCTTTGGCATGCGCAAGAGCTGTCTTGCTTTGGGCATCACCAGAAAGCATGCGCGCAATTTCAGCGATGCGTTCACTCGAACTCAGGGTATTTGCTTCTGCGAAGGTCATTTTGCCTTCGACGCGTTTTGAGACAAAGACTTGTTGGGAGGCAGAAGCTGCAACTTGTGGAAGATGTGTAACCACAAGTACCTGACGAGATAGGCCAAGTTTTCCAAGCGCCTCGGCAACCGTGTTTGCGGCATCGCCACCGATGCCCGCATCAACTTCATCGAAAACAAGTGTCGGTGGCGAAGTTGTCAATACAAGGTTCATAGCCAACATCAGTCTTGAAGTTTCGCCTCCAGATGCCACTTTCGATAGTGGTTGCATCGGCATGCCCGGGTTGGCACTGAAGCGAATTTCAACTTCATCACCGGCATTTCCTTGAACCTGAATTTCGATGCGTGCATTTGCTAATGCCAAACCTGGCAAGAGTGCATTGACGGCAGTCGCCAATTTCGGTGCCACCTTCTTACGGACGGCAAGTACTTTGAGTTCTTCTTTTGCGAGTTCTTCGAGTGCAACAGAGCGATTAGCTTCAAGCTTTGCAACCCTGGCATCATGACTCAGCATCTCGTTCAGCCGTGTGGAGGCTTCACTGAAGTAAGCCAAGACATCTTCGAGCCTTTCACCGTATTTACGACGCAAATCTCGCAGAAGGTGTCGGCGTCGACGTATCTCCTCGAGCCGCTCAGGATCTTCTTCGACAGATTCCGATTCAGCTCGAAGTTCGGCGACAGCGTCATCAAGTTCTGCAACAATTCCCCGAAGCTTGTTCGCGAGCTCCTCGGTAGCTGAACCCAAGCCAAGGGCGGCGATAGCGCCGTGGACTTTGTCTAATGCACCGTCTTCATCACTTAGCAAACCATAAGCATTTAAAAAGGACTGGCGGTACTGGGTTGCCTTGGAAAGACGATCTTCCTCGGCGTCTAAATGGACATCTTCATCGCCCGAAGTAATGCCTGCAGATTCGATCTCGTTGATCTGAAATTTGAGAAGGTCAATTTCTCGTGCCCTACTTCGCGCGTCCCCGCCCAGTGTTGCTAACGAAGCATCAATCTCGGTGAGACTCGCGCGCAGTTCTCGCAAACGAGACAGATCTACTTTGCCGAACTGATCAAGCGCAGCGCGTTGGGCGCCCATGCGAATAATGCTGTGTTGAGCGTTTTGGCCATGTAGGTCAACAAGACCCGCACCTATTTCGCTCAGTTGAGCAGCAGTCGCCAGTCGACCATCTATATATGCCCTTGAACGCCCGGTGCGCGGCATCACCCGCGACAAAACTATTTCTTTTCCTTCAATCTCAAACCGACCATCAATCCGCGCCTCATCGCAATCTGCGCGCAGCATTGATGCCTCAAACCGCTCCCCCAGCAATAGGTCAATTGCTTCGACGATCATCGTCTTACCTGCACCGGTCTCACCGGTTATCGCCACGAGTCCATCTTCAAAGAGAACCGTGGAATTACTAATTACACCCAAACCCTCAATGTGGAGTTCACTGAGCATCCAAACCGCCCACCTGATCGGCTAAACCGAACTTGGTCTTCAAAATTCGATGGAACCTGCGAGGTTCAAGACGTAGAAATCGGGCTACACGCTCCGCACCCGTGCAGGTGACGGTATCGCCGTGAGCAAGAGATGCAAACACCGTCCCATCGACCACAAGGTCTACTTCTCGGCTGCTTTCAACGGATATCCGTAACTTCTCATCACCTGCAAGCACTAACGACCGGTCAAAGAGCATGTGTGGAGAAACTGGCGTCATCAAAACAGCACGTTGTCG
>JAFMEI010000020.1 GCA_017856815.1 Ilumatobacteraceae bacterium | reverse complement strand
ATCGATCCGCATGATTGAAGTTGAATGGTCGCGCGAACGCAACGACACCACTTTCCGCGCTGGTGTTGAGGTGGTTGCGCTGGATCGTTCGCGCCTACTGCGTGATGTGGCAAACGCGATCTCAGAGTCGCATGTGAACATCGTTGCGTGCTCCACCCATACAGGCGGGGATCGTGTCGCGAAAATGCGTTTCGAGTTTGAACTTGCCGATCCGAGCTATCTCGCTGGAATCCTGCGTACGATCAAGTCAATTGACGGCGTATATGACGCATATCGAATAGTCCCAGGGCGCTGAGTAGCCCAGCGTCTAGCCTTGATCGGCGTGGGATGTGTTCCGTGCTTGGAAATGATTAATGGCTGAATTTCAGACCAGCCCAGGAACGCGCGACATCCTGCACCCCGATTCGGCTCGCTGGCGTGCATTTACCGCGCGGTTCAGTGACGCTGCGGAGGCTGCTGGGTTTCATCAGATCATTCCGCCGATGTTTGAAGATCTCGGTGTGTTCCAGCGTCTAGGTGAAGTTACTGATGTCGTTACAAAAGAGATGTACGACTTCATGGACAAAGGTGGGCGCCATGTTGCGTTGCGTCCCGAGCACACGGCGTCAGTGTGTCGGGCATTTGTGCAACATCGCCCCACGTTGCCGTGGCTCGTTTGGTATGCCGGCCCAAATTTTCGTTATGAAAAGGCACAGCATGGTCGCTATCGACAATTCGACCAAGTAGGAGTGGAAGCACTTGGGTCAAATGATCCGTGGCTTGACGCCGAGGTAATTGCGCTTGGGTGGAACTTCTTCGCTGGTCTTGGACTCCGCGATGTGAAACTCGTAATCAACAGTCTCGGTGATGATGGAGACCGCGAGCGCTATGTGGAAATCCTGCGCTCTTACCTTTCTGCAAATAGTGGAGATCTGAGTAAAGAAAGTCTTGAAACTCTGGCGCGAAACCCTTTACGTGTGCTTGATTCCAAACGTGACCAAGATGCGGCGATTGTTGCTGGCGCTCCAAGCATTCGTGAATCGTTGAGTGATGCGGCAAAAGAGCATTTCGCCACAGTGCTGGAAGGTCTAGATACTCTCGGCGTACCGTTCACAGTAAATGACCGCTTAGTTCGCGGCCTCGACTACTACAGGCGCACCACATTTGAATATGTGTCAACTGCGTTGGATTCAGCACAAAATGCAATCGGCGGCGGCGGTCGCTATGACGGACTCGTGGAAGATTTGGGTGGTCCCGCCACCCCCGGAATTGGATTTGCCCTTGGTTTGGACCGCACCCTTTTGGCATGTGATGCAGAAGGCGTTTTCGCGGCCCCGACCGATAGCACTGATCTATTTGTGGTTGATACCACTGGTGGGGCTAACGCCACAGCCATTGCTGCCGCACTTCGAAATGTCGGACACAGTGTTGCGAGAGCGTACGACTCTCGAAGCATGAAGTCGCAGATGAAGCAGGCTGACAAGTCGGGGGCGAAAGTGACCTTAATAGTCGGTGAGTCCGAGGCTGAGACCAATACTGTGATTGTGCGCTCAATGGTCGACGGGACCCAGCGCACCATCGCGCGCGATTCACTGATCGAAGAATTGAAGAAGGAATTCAAATGAGTAAGACCGGTCTCCGAACCCACCTTTGCGGGCAACTGAGAGCATCAGACGTGGGCACGACAGTTACTGTCTGTGGCTGGGTGGGAAAACGCCGCGAACATGGCGAACACTTGGCCTTTGTTGATCTTCGTGACCACTCCGGTGTCTTGCAGTGTGTGGTGGATAACTCGGTCGACGTTCGAAGTGAATACGTGGTGCGAATTACTGGAACTGTTCGCGCTCGCCCCGAAGGAACCGTTAATGCGTCATTGGTGACCGGCGAGATTGAAATCGGTGATTGCGAAGTTGAAATTCTCAACGCCGCCGAACCACCTCCGTTCCCGATCGACCAACGCGCAGATGATGTTGATGAGAACATCCGGCTCCGGTATCGATACCTGGATATTCGTCGTGAACGCATGCAACGCAACATTCGCGTTCGTGCAGCGGTTAACTCTGCAATTCGGGCCGCCATGGAACGCCAGAACTTTGTCGAGGTCGAAACGCCGTTTCTTATGCCCTCAACCCCAGAGGGCGCACGAGAGTTTCTTGTGCCTTCGCGCAAAGAACCTGGTTCGTTCTATGCATTGCCACAATCGCCACAACTTTGGAAGCAGTTGTTGATGGTGGCTGGCATGGACCGCTACTACCAAATAGCAAGATGCCTCCGCGATGAGGATCTGCGCGCTGACCGGCAGTACGAATTCATGCAGCTGGATGCGGAGATGTCGTTTGTGACACAAGATGATGTGCTTGCGGCCATCAGCGAAGCAGTTATGTCTGCCGCCGAGGCCGTTACTGGTGAGCGTCCACCTGAGATTCAGCGAATCACTTGGCGTGAAGCGATGGAGCGATTCGGTGTCGACAAGCCTGACCTGCGTTTTGGTCTTGAGTTGATTGAATTGACACAGATTTTTGCTTCCACCGAATTCAAGGCTTTCTCGACCGCTGAATCAATTAAGGGTCTGTGTGTACGTGCAGGGGAGTACCCCGATACTGCAGCAGCGGGGCGCAATCGACTTGATGCCTTGACCGATCGTGCAAAGAAACTCGGAGCCAAAGGTCTGGTGTGGATGCGTGTGCAGTCCGGCGGTCAACTCGATTCGCCCGTGGCAAAGTTCCTGTCCGAAAAAGAGATCGCCGCTTTATTGGCTGCAACTGGTGCTGTGGAGGGTGATCTCATTCTGATGGTTGCCGATTCGTGGCATAACGCCTGTGAAGTTCTGGGGCAGTTGCGCAACGACATCGGACGCCCACCTGTCCACGAAGGTCCTTATCGATACGTATGGGTGGTTGACTTCCCGTTGTTTGTCGGCGTAGATCCCGTTTCCGGCAAGCCAAAGCCCGGACACCACCCGTTCTGTCACCCGCATCCTGACGACCTTGACAAATTCGAAACCGATCCGCTGTCTGTGCGAGCTCTCGCTTACGACCTCGTTCTTAATGGTTGGGAACTCGGCTCGGGTTCAATACGAATTCATGAACCAGAACTCCAGCGACAAGTGTTTAACCGACTCGGAATCTCAGACGAAGAAGCGGATCGTCGATTTGGGTTCTTCCTGCAGCCTTTCAAATATGGTGCACCACCGCATGGTGGTTTTGCATTCGGAATTGATCGGCTCACGGCGATACTTGCGGGTGAAGAGAACATTCGTGAAGTAATCGCTTTTCCGAAAACTCAGTCGGGTCTTGATCCGATGACCAACGCACCGACGCAGATTGATGCCAAACAGTTGGCTGAACTCGGTTTGCGTCCGTTGCCTCCGCCCAGCAACGCCTAAATGAAAAACGAGAGCTTGTTCTCCGGCGCAGCTCGCGAGCGGTTAGAGAATCAAGCACCACTTGCAGCACGTTTGCGACCACGTAATTTCGATGAAGTCGTTGGGCAACAAAGCCTGGTAGCAGTCGGAGCACCATTCAGGAAGATGGTCGAAAACGACACTTTGCGTTCGGTGATCTTGTGGGGACCACCGGGCACAGGGAAAACAACACTGGCTGAGGTGGTGGCTCGTGTCAGCAGCCGCCATTTTGAACGCGTTTCAGCAGTGACATCGGGGGTAAAGGATCTTCGCGAAGTGATTGAGGCTGCGCGTGACCGCTTAGGAACACAAGGTCAACGCACGATCGTTTTTGTGGATGAGATTCACAGATTCAACAAGGCTCAGCAGGACGCGTTACTGCCCTCGGTGGAAGAGGGCTTAATAACTCTGATTGGGGCCACGACCGAAAATCCTTTCTTTGAAGTGAATGCACCTTTACGAAGCCGTTCAACCCTGTTTCGACTCGAGCCTTTAGCCAGACAAGACATTGAAACTCTCGTGATGCGTGGGGTTGCAGCTGAGGGGATGGATGCCGACCCCGAGGCCTCCCAGTTGATTGCTGAGCGATGTGTCGGCGATGGACGCCAAGCACTCACTGCGGTTGAAGTTGCTTGTGCATTGGCGCGCCCGGACTGTGTGCAACTCCAACACGCAGAGGCTGCTCTTAGTACAAGCGCGTTGCGTTACGGGCGCGACGACCACTATGACGTCGTCTCCGCGTTTATTAAAAGTATGCGGGGGTCAGATCCAAACGCGGCTGTGTATTGGCTCGCGCGGATGATTGAAGCCGGTGAAGACCCCCGCTTCATTGCTCGCCGCATGATCATTGCAGCAAGTGAAGATGTAGGAATGGCGGATCCGTCCGCCCTAACCGTTGCCGTGGCGGCGGCGCAGGCGTTGGAGGTAGTGGGTTTGCCTGAGGCGCAACTCAACCTTGCACAAGCTGCCGTTCACATCGCGCGAGCGCCAAAGAACAACGCAGTAGCAATGGCAATTTGGACCGCGCGCGAAGACGTTCGCAATGGTCGTGTGGCAGAGGTGCCTGCGCATCTTCGTGACTCCCATTACCAAGGAGCGGCACAGCTGGGGCACGGTGTGGACTATGTGTCCCCGCACAATGACCCGCGTGGGTCAAAGTCGCAGAAGTACCTCCCTGACTCGATGGATGGAATTCAATACTTTGATAACACCTGAGCCCATAGCGCCCCTGAAGGTAGGCTCAAACAGGCATGAGTAAGCACCCAACCTCGGCAAACGAACTGCGCAAGGCGTTTTCGGGATACTTCGCCGACAGGGGGCACACGGTGGTGCCATCGGCATCCCTTATCCCGCATGATCCGACAATTCTCTTCACTGTCGCAGGAATGGTGCCGTTCAAGCCGTTTTTCACTGGTGACGAAGTGGCTCCGTACCCTCGCGCAGTGAGTGTGCAGAAATGTGCACGCGCCGGTGGAAAGCACAACGACCTAGATGACGTGGGCCGCACTAAGCGGCACCTCGTGTTTTTTGAGATGCTCGGCAACTTCTCGTTCGGTGACTATTTCAAAGAGGACTCAATCAAATGGTCATGGGAACTCGTCACGGAAGTTTTTGGGCTTGATGGTGACAAGCTCTGGATAACTGTTCACGAAAGCGATGATGAGGCCGAGCAGATCTGGCGCGACACAGTGGGTGTGCGTTCAGATCGAATCCAGCGTCTCGGCGACAAGGACAACTTCTGGCAGATGGGCGAGACCGGGCCATGTGGTCCGTGTTCGGAAATTCACATCGATCGCGGAGCCGCATTTGGCCCCGATGGGGGCCCGCTGAACGATCCTCACGGTGATCGATTCCTTGAGTTCTGGAACCTGGTCTTTATGCAATACAACCAGGCCAAGGACGGGTCGCGAGAGCGACTCCCCAAGCCTTCCATTGACACTGGTGCGGGACTCGAGCGAATTCTGACTCTGTTGCAAGGCGTTGATTCCGTATGGGAGAGCGATGTGCTTGCGCCGTTGGTGGATCGTGCGGCTTCGTTGACTGGCTCCCTGTACAGGCCAGGTGACTACGACGATCGCTCGAGTTTCTCTTTGCGAGTGTTAGCCGAACATGCACGGTCGTCCACGATGCTCGTTAATGACGGTGTCTTTCCCTCCAATGAGAACCGTGGTTATGTACTGCGTCGAATTATTCGCCGCGCGGTTCGTCATGCGTACCTCTTGGGCACCGAGAAACTCGTGATGCCATCGCTTGTCGAAACAGCCATTGATGTAATGGGCGAGGCGTACCCGGATCTCAGGACCAATCACGACTTCATTCTCGAAGTACTCACCAAGGAAGAAGAGCGCTTCCGCCACACGCTCACCACGGGAATGGGCATTCTTGAACACGAAATGGAATCCGCAGGGAGCCAGGGACTAAGTGGCAAGACCGCATTCTTGCTGCACGATACATACGGATTCCCACTTGAACTGACCTCGGAGATTGCTGGAGAGCGCGGTGTCGGTGTTGATCTAGCAGGATTCGAATCCGAGATGACCGAGCAACGCGAGCGAGCCAAGGCCGCTCGTAAGTCTGGAGTTGTCGACGAGAAATCGCAGACGCTTTACCGTGCGTTGGTTGAGAAACTCGGTGCCACGATTTTTGTTGGCTACACAACCACCGAAGCGTCGGGCAAGGTGGTGGCCGTACATGAACACGCAGCCGATCCAGATTTGCTTGAAGTGTTCCTGGACTCAACTCCGTTCTATGCAGAAAGTGGCGGTCAGGTTGGTGACACTGGCCACTTAGTCACTGATTCGGGCGCACTTGTGGTGATCGATACGACTTTTGCTCTGCCGGGGCTCAGAATGCACTTGTGCAAACCCGATCGGGGAGTCGTAACCGTGGGTCAAGTGGCCACTGCGAGTGTTGATAGCAATCGACGTCAAGCGATTCGCCGTAATCACACCGGCACCCACATTCTGCACTGGGCGTTGCGCGAAGTTTTGGGTGACCACGTGAAGCAGGCGGGGTCGTTGGTGGATGACCAGCGGCTGCGATTCGACTTCAGCCACTATTCGGCTGTAACACCTGAGGAAATTGCAGCGATCGAGCGGCTCGCCAACACCGAAGTTTTGAAGAACGTAAGTGTTGAAGCATTTGAAACAGCAAAAGATGAAGCACTCGAGATGGGGGCGATGGCGTTTTTCGGCGACAAGTATGGCGACACTGTCCGAGTTTTGCGCGCTGGATCGTCAATTGAACTCTGTGGCGGCACCCATGCCTCGGCAACCGGCGACATTGGAACCATCAAGATCATTTCTGAGTCATCCATTGGCTCTAATTTGCGACGCGTCGAAGCAGTAACTGGCGACAACACGATTGCGCTTTTGCAAAGGCAGGAATCAGAGTTGCGCCAACTCGGAGAAATGCTTGGATCATCTTCTGCGAATCTGTTTGAGGCACTAGAGCGCAAACTCGCTGAAGTGCGTTCTTTGCAGGAGGAATTGAAGTCATTCCGCGCTCGGGCTGTAGCGCAACAGGCTTCAGCAATTGCTGCGGGTGCCAGCGGTGGGTTAGTAATTGAGCGCATTGACGATCTCGCGCCAAGCGATCTCAAGGATCTTGCGGTTGCAGTGCGTCAGGTAGCTGGAGTCAAAGGTGTCTTTTTAGGTGGAGTAGCTGCCACAGGTGGCGTTTCTTTGGTTTGTGCAGTGGACAGCAAGTCGGGAGTTTCAGCAGGTGAGGTCATCAAAGCGTGTGCCCAGATCGTCGGTGGTGGCGGTGGCGGCAAAGGTGATGTGGCAACTGCTGGCGGCAAAGATGTAACCAAGATTGACGAGGCCTTGGAAACGGCGCGTAAGAAACTCGCGCCACTTTCCAGTTAGCGCAGTGACCAGATCTTCGGGTATCCGTGCGCTTGGAATCGATTTGGGTTCAAAACGCATTGGAGTTGCCGTTAGTGACTTCAGTGGAAACATTGCCGGGCCATTGACCGTGGTAAAGCGATCGGGGTCGGAAAAACGCGATCATCAAGCCATTCGCCAACTTGTGGTTGATGAGGAAGCAGAGATCATTGTTGTCGGATTGCCTCTTACGATGGCCGGCGAAATTGGACGCGCCGCAGAGGCTGCCATTGCGGAGACCAAAAGGCTGGCTACGGTCGTTGAAGTGCCGGTTGTTACTTTTGATGAGCGTTTGACCACAGTGTCGGCGGAACGCACGCTGCTTGAGGCGAACATGAATGCCCAGGCACGAAGGCGCGTGGTTGACAAAGTTGCAGCAGCAGTAATGCTGCAGTCGTGGCTCGACGAACGCCAGCATCGTTTGAAGGATTCCAATAATGACTGACGAGGAACGCCGGTCTTCGATTGATCCATTGATCACTGTTGATTGGCGTACTGATCCGTGGGATAACCCGCGTTCCACAAACGATTACGAAGAGTTGCCAAATGACTCGGACTTCCCGCGCATGCGTCGATTTATACGAACAGCTCTTCCCGTTGCGGTCGTTGCAACCTTGGTGCTTGGCGTAGGTGGCATGTGGTACGTGCGTCAGGTAAACCCCTCAGGGCTGGCAACAGTGGCGGCAACTTTCACCGTTAACGAAGGGGACTCGCTTGCCAGTGTGAGCGAGAGGCTGAAAGACCAAGGATTGATTTCTAATGCTTGGGTATTCCGTTTCTATGTCGACCGCAACGGAGGAATTGACTTACAGCCGGGTTACTACGCAATTAAGGCCGATGACCACATGGGCAACATCATGCGCATTCTGAACACGCCGCCGTCTCAGACCTACCAATCAGTTACCTTTCCCGAAGGATTCACAATTGCCCAGATTGGTGAGCGCTTGGCTGAAAATACGCGGCTTGATGCAAAGAAATTTGCAACGGTTGCGGAGTCCGGAACCATTCGGTCCATTTATCAGCCTGGGCTGTCATTGTCGCTTGAGGGCTTGTTGTTCCCAGACACGTATCAAATCTCTGGTAGCGAGAGCGAAGCCCAGGTCACCGAGCGAATGGTGAAGTTGATGGAGCGAGTCGGCCGCCAAGAAGGTCTCGATGGTGCGCAGGCCAAGGTTGGCTTTGACCCGTACCAAGTCCTGATAGTTGCTTCGATGGTTGAGCGGGAAGCGAAGGTCGATGCTGACCGAGCAAAGATCGCGCGAGTCATCTACAACCGATTAGCAATGGGAATGTTGCTTCAAATTGATGCGACCCTTCTCTATAAGCAGAATCCAAACCTCAGCTTTGCTGAACTGAAAGCTATTGACACCTTGTACAACACATACCTGTATGAGGGCTTGCCACCAACGCCAATCGCCAATCCCGGCCGTGAATCGATCCGAGCAGCGTTGAATCCTGCGCCAAATCCGCCACCTGGTGACCCAATATGTGTGGATCTGCCACAGCCAACGGATTGTCAATACATTTATTACGTAATCGCCGACAAAAACGGTGGGCATGTATTCGCAGCCACCCTCGAACAACATGAAGCAAATGTCGAGGAAGCACGACGCAAAGGTCTGCTTTAGTAGTGAAGGTGGAAACCGACTCGCCGCAGGCAACCGTGGCAGCAGTTATCGGGTGGCCGATCTCGCAGAGTCTCTCGCCAGTCATCCATAACGCGGCGTTTCGTCATCACGGCGACAATTGGAGTTATGTTGCCTATCCGATTGAGCCTGGTGATGCCGGCAGTGCGATTGCTGCGATGCGAGGCGGGGGTCTGCAGGGTCTAAATGTGACGATGCCGCACAAAGATGCGGTTGCGGATCTCGTCGATGAACTTGATGAGTCTGCGGAATCAATTCATGCAGTAAACACCGTGGTCCGCATGAGTGATGGGCGCTTGCGTGGCTATTCAACGGATGGTGAAGGGTTGTTGAGGGCAATTCGTATCAATGCGAATTGGGATCCTGCGGGTAAGAAAGTTTGTGTGCTGGGAGCTGGGGGAGCTGCACGCTCTGCCATTGATGCGTTTACGCGCGCTGGTGTGGCTTCAATATTTGTGGTCAATCGCACCGTAGAGAAGGCGACGCAGGCAATTGGTGAATCCAAGGTGGCAGTTGTTGGTAGCCAACGCAATATCGAAGAATGCGACATCGTCTTCAATGCAACTTCAGTTGGGATGGGCACAGATGAATCGTTGGTCTCACCAGAACTACTGCATGAAGGCCAGCTTGTTATTGATGCGGTTTATCATCCGTTAGAAACACGACTATTGCGTGACGCAAAGTCTCGTGGGGCGACCGTTCTCGACGGGCTTTGGATGCTGATCCACCAAGCGTGTGTAGCGCAGGCGCTGTGGTTGGGGCGAGAGCCTGACTATCAGGTCATGAGAAATGCGGCCGTTCGGGAACTGGCGGCGCGCGGCAACTAGCCTTAAACCCATGTTGCGTTTTCTGACCGCCGGCGAGTCACATGGACCAGCTCTCGTGGTCACGGTGGAGGGTCTTCCAGCGGGTCTGCCCGTCACGGTGGAGGATCTGGGTGTCGACTTGGCGCGCAGGCGCTTGGGCTATGGCCGCGGTCCCAGGCAGCGCTTTGAGGTGGACAAAATCGAGATCATTGGCGGCGTGCGGCATGGTCGCACTCTTGGTTCGCCGGTTGCTGTCCTCATCCACAACACGGAGTGGTCGCGCAGCGACAAATGGCATGAAGAGATGAAGGCGGCACCGGGTGAGACGAAGGATCCATTAACCAAGCCGCGTCCCGGCCATGCTGACTTGCCGGGAATGCAGAAATATGGTTTCACTGATGCCCGTGATGTGTTGGAGCGCGCCAGCGCTCGCGAGACCGCTGCTCGGGTCGTAGCAGGGTCTTTGGCCAAACTCTTGTTGTCCCACATTGGTGTGCAGATCGTCTCGCATGTAATTCAGATCGGTGATGCCCGTGTAACAAGCGGCAGGCGCCCGTTGCCCTCGGAATTAAACGAGGTGGATGCTTCCGAGGTCCGTTGCCTTGATCAGTCGGCAGAGCGCGAGATGATCGCAGCGATTAAGTCGGCTGCAGCCGAGGGTGATTCGCTCGGCGGAATTATTGAGGTACTTGGCTACGGCATACCCGTTGGTCTTGGGAGCCACGTCCACTGGGATCGCAAGATTGATGCGTTGCTTGCAGCAGCAATCATGAGCATTCAAGCAGTCAAAGGTGTTGAGATCGGTGATGCATTTGAAGTGGCGGGTCGTCGGGGCAGCAATGCACACGATGCGATTTCTTGGGACGCCACCAACAATGAATACGTTCGCGGGTCCACCCTTGCGGGCGGCACCGAGGGCGGAATCACCAATGGTGAACTGTTGGTCGTGCGTGCTGCAATGAAGCCGTTGGCAACTCTGAATCGTCCAACACTGGGAACAGTCGATGTGGTGACCAAAGAAGAAACGGTGAGTTTCAAGGAGCGAACCGATGTGACCGCAGTGCCTGCACTAGGTGTTGTCGGTGAGGCAATGGTCGCATTGGTTGTTGCCGCCGAGGCGCAACGCAAATTTGGTGGCGACTCGCTCTCAGAATTCGTTCGCAATGCGGTCAATGCCAAGCCGTCGCTCTGATCATCAAGGTAGACCCGTCGTGGTGCTCGTGGGCATGATGGGTGCAGGCAAGACCTCAGTCGGTCGTGAGCTCGCCGGGCGCTCAGAGTTTGTCGACCTCGACAAGGCGATTGAACAGCAGACCGGGCGTACCATCCGTGAGGTATTTCAAACAGATGGCGAAGCAGCTTTCAGGAAACTTGAACTCCAAGCTTTGCGTGACGTCGCGACTTCAGGCCATTACAAAGTTGTTTCCACTGGGGGTGGGGTTGTCACTACCTCAGAAGCGCGACAACTCCTTCAAGAAATGGACGCGTTTGTTGTTTGGCTGACCGCACCTAACGACGAACTCACGCGGAGGGCAACAAAGAGTGGAAATAGACCCCTGCTGGACCATGATCCCGGTGCGAAGATTGAAGCGTTGATGAACGAACGCGCCCCGATGTATGCCGAAGTTGCGGACTTAACTCTGAATACTCAGGGGCTCTCTGTGAAACAGGTGGCGCAATTGGTTGAAGAGGCGCTGAAGCATCACGTGGCTGATGGAAAGGCCGCGCCATGACCAGTTCTCATTCAACGGTGAGAGTTGATCTCGGTGATCGCTCATATGACGTGTTGGTTGGGCATGGTGTTGCTAACGAAATAGCAACGCAAATTCCAGACAACGTGCGTCGTATCGCTGTGGTTACTCAACCCGGTGTCCCGATTCGACTCGCACTGCCAGTTGAACACAAGATTTTTGAAATCGGTAACGGTGAATCAAACAAGTCAATTACAACTGTGGAGAAGCTCTGCTCGGGGTTTGCTGATATGGGACTCACGCGCAACGACCTTGTGATTGGGGTCGGTGGGGGAATGGTCACCGATGTTGCTGGTTTTGCAGCGGCAGTTTTTCACCGTGGTGTACGAGTAATGCACGTTGCAACCACGCTTCTAGCAATGGTTGATGCTGCAATTGGTGGAAAAACGGGTGTGAACTTGTCGGCTGGCAAGAACCTCGTGGGCGCGTTCTGGCAACCGAGTGCCGTGTTTTGCGAAATGGATGCCCTCAGCACCTTGCCACCCGAGCAGATGCGGGGTGGCCTTGGTGAACTCGCTAAGTATCACTTCATTTCGGGAGATGATTTTCTGTCGATGGATATGCAGCAGCGTATTGCTCGTGCCGTTCGTATCAAGGCAGACATCGTCGCAGCTGATGAGCGAGAGTCGGGGCAGCGCGCATTGCTTAACTACGGACACACATTGGGTCACGCCGTTGAAATTGCGACGAACTTCAAGGTGCAGCACGGTGAAGCCGTTGCGATCGGTCTTGTGTATGCGGCTCATCTCGCTGAAGTGATGGGTCGGATCTCCGATGATCGAGTGAAGGAGCATTACGCGGTGGTCGGGAGTGAGTACGGCTTGTCAACTGCCCTGCCAAAGGGCTGTACGCCAGATGTCCTGCTCCCACTCATTGCAAACGATAAAAAAGCCCTGGATGGACTCACTTTTGTGCTTGATTCACTACGTGGCCTCGAGGTGGTGCCTGGTGTGAGTGAGCAAAATGTCCGTGAGGCACTCGCCGCAATGGAAGTACGGTAGAGGAATGGCCGCCAACAAAAAGACCGTCTTGGTTATCAATGGTCCAAATTTGAATCTTCTTGGTCAGCGCCAGCCTGAGATTTACGGTACGGCAACCTTGGAAGACCACATCAATCGCATGATAGAAATCGGTGCTGCTACTGGGCTCAAAATCACAGCTTTTCAGTCCAATTCAAGTAGTGAGATTGTGGATCGTATTCATGCCGCACGCGGCAAAGAGGACGCAATCATCATCAACGCTGGCGCATTTACGCATTATGCGTGGAGCATTCACGACGCGCTGGCGGCTTTTGCTGGGCCAAAAATTGAGGTTCATATCTCTAATCCGGCATCGCGCGAGGAGTGGCGGCAACAGAGTGTGCTTGCTCCCGTGGTCCAGGGATCAATTGCTGGTTTTGGCGGTCTTGGATATGACCTAGCCGTGGCGGCGGTCGATTCTTTGTTAAACATCTGACCCGATGTCGACTCCATTCGCACCGATTGACTGTGGTGGTCGGATTGACAGTGCCCTCGGGTCGCTTGCAGGTGGTGCGCTCTTGGTTGCGGCGGGACCACAGATGCGCTGGCTCACTGGCTTTGCAGGATCGGCTGGTTGGCTACTTGCGAGCAAGGAAACGAATTACATGTTTATGGATTCGCGTTACACCGAGATTGCTAGCGAAACCTTGGCGCGAGCAAACGTAAAGGCTGAAATCGTGCATGTGGTTGACCATTCAAAACTCTTTGAGGAAATTGCAAAGTGCGCCAGGGGAGCTCAAGTTGCAATCGATTCTTCGGCGACTTCAGTAGCAACCTACAAGGCAATGTGTGTCGCTTTTGGAAGCGAGCCAACCGTTGTTTCAGATCCAACTGCGCAATTTCGTCGAGTGAAGACCCCAGCTGAACTGGCACGAATTGAAGCAGCAGCGACCTGTGCTGATACTGCGCTTTCGACAGTGCTGTCACTTGAGTGGGTTGGAATGTCGGAGCGTGAACTCGCCTCAACAATTGAGATTGAAATAAGGCGTGCCGGCGCAGAGCGCGAAGCCTTCGACACGATCGTTGCTTCTGGTCCGAATGGATCCAAACCACACCACGAGCCAGGAGATCGACTGATTCAGGAGGGTGATTCGGTGATCATTGACATGGGGGCGATGATTGACGGCTATCACTCGGACATGACACGCACCTTTTTTATTGGTGCACCAGATCCAATTCTGGGGACGGCTTATGAAGTGGTCCGCGCCGCACAACAAGCGGGAGTTGATGCGGTTCGTGCCGGCAGCTCGCTCGCAGGTGTGGACACAGCGTGTCGCGATGTGCTGGCAGCAGCCGGTATCGACCACCTCTTTGTAACGGGGACGGGGCATGGAATCGGGCTTGAAATCCATGAAGATCCTTTCATTGGCAAGCGCTCAACGGGCGAGTTCGTGGTTGGGGATACGGTCACCGTCGAGCCTGGAATCTATTGTGAAGGGGTCGGTGGAATTCGCATTGAGGACACGGTGCATCTCGAGGCGAATGGACCCCGTCGACTAACGCTCACAAGTAAGGATCCCTCATGCCCGCGATAACCACCAACGACTTGAAAAATGGCATCACGCTAGAGATCGACGGCGCGTTGTTCACTGTGATCGAGTTTCAGCATGTGAAGCCGGGCAAGGGCGGCGCATTCGTGCGCACAAAGCTTCGCAACCTGAAGAACGGCAATGTTTTTGAAAAAACCTTCAACGCTGGTATCCGAGTTGAACAAGCGATACTCGATAAGCGTGACATGCAGTTTCTCTACAAGGACGGCTCGGATTTCATCTTCATGGATACTGACTCATACGAACAGATGCAGGTCGCTCCGGTGGCCCTCGGTGAAGCAGCCGATTATTTGATTGAAAACGCAATGGCAATCATTGCTACTTATCAAGGTGAAATCGTGAGTGTTGAAATTGCCGCGTCAGCCGAACTTGCAGTGACTGAAACTGAACCAGGAGTGCAGGGCGATCGCGTGTCTGGTGCCCGCAAGCCCGCAACACTGGAAACCGGCAAGGTGATTCAGGTGCCCTTGTTTGTGAACATTGGTGATCGGGTCAAAGTCGATACCCGCTCCGGCGACTACATCACTCGAGTCTGAGTGCCGCGCCAACCGCATAACCCAGATGAGGACGAGCGCAGTATTGCGCGCGAACGCGTGCTCACTCTCATGTACGAAGCCGACTCAAAAGGTGTGCACCTGAGTGATGTCGTTAATGGTCAAGTCGTACCACTTGATTCCTTGGCCGCAGAACTAGTCGCTGGAATCAGCGATCGTTACGTGGAATGCGATGAACTCATTGTGGAGTTTTCTCGGGCTTGGAGTCTTGAGCGAATGCCGATGATGGACCGCAATATCTTGCGATTGGGAATCTTTGAACTCAAGCACCGCCTGGACACGCCTGTTGCAGTCGTGATTGATGAGGCAATTGAGCTGGCAAAGCGCTTTTCCACCGATGAGTCCGGGCGATTTGTCAACGGGATACTTTCAGCCATTGCCAAACGGGTTCGGGTCTGACTACACTCTCTAGGACAACAAAACCTGTCGTGAAGCGGGTCCCGTGAGGCCCAGACGGAGGAACTACATGAAAACTTTGCTTTGGGCGCCTGCATGCGGGTCGCCCTTTTATTTTGCGCCACAGCGATTGGCGCTCGGTGAATCTCAAAATTTGAACTCGTGATGTCCTCCACGATGGTTGAGGTCTTCTCGGCACAAGACGTCGTCAAGTCGATCACGCGTATAGCCCACGAAATTCTTGAACGAAACGCCGATGGGGCGGCACCGGTACTGATCGGTGTTCAGTCAGGTGGGACCTGGATTGCACAGGCAATCAAGGAGGCACTTGATCGAATCAAGTCCGACAATGGAATCCTGTGTGGGGCAATAGACGCAGGAATGCATCGGGATGACATTGGAATGCGGCCGGTGTTGACGGCGCACTCATCGTCGATACCTGTTGATCTTTCAGGTGCAACGGTGATCTTGGTGGACGATGTTCTCTTTACGGGTCGAACCGTGCGCGCGGCACTTGAAGCGCTCAACGAATACGGAAGGCCACGTTGTGTGCAGCTTGCCGTGTTGGTCGATCGTGGTCACCGGGAGCTTCCGATTCGACCCGATTTCGTCGGCAAGAACATTCCGACCAAGGCAACCGACGAAGTGTCAGTGAGTGCCGACGGGGTCTTTGTGGAGGCTCGGTGAAACATTTTCTTGACATCGCCGAGATCAGCCGGGAGTCATTGATCGAGCTTCTGGACATGACTGCAAACATGGCCGAGATCAATCGACGTCCGGTTCCGAAAGTTCCGGCTTTGCGGGGCAAAGTCGTCGCCACTGTTTTCTTCGAGGATTCAACTCGTACTCGAATCAGCTTCGACACCGCAGCCAAACGGCTTTCGGCAGATGTCATGGGCTTTGCGGCGTCGGCTTCAAGTATCAACAAGGGGGAAAGCATCCGCGACACAATCGAAACCCTTGAGGCGATTGGTGTCGATGCCTTTGTGATCCGCCATAAAACGGGTGGTGTCCCTGCAACCGTGACCAAGTGGTCCGATGCGTCAATTATCAATGCGGGGGACGGAGCCAATCAACACCCAACGCAGGCCCTCCTTGACAGCTATACGATTCGTGAACACTTCGGCGGTCAAGATCTCACGGGTTTACGAATCTCAATTGTGGGAGATGTTCGGCATTCGCGAGTTGCGCGAAGCGATATCCAAGCGTTCACCAAACTCGGTGCTGCGGTGACGATTGTTGGCCCTTCGACCCTGTTGCCCAGTGACATGACCGGTTGGCCGGTCGAGGTGTGTAACGAGTTCGACTCAGTGATCGGGGAGTCGGATGTGATCTACATGCTCCGACTTCAGCGCGAGCGTATGAACTCCGCCTTCGTTCCTTCATTGGATGAGTATGCGCAGAGATTCGGACTCGACAAGTCGCGCGCGAAGAGGATGCGTGCTGGATCGATTGTGATGCACCCTGGTCCCATGAACAGGGGAGTTGAGATGTGTGTTGATCCCGCTGAGATTCCCAATTCACTGATCCTTCGCCAGGTGACCAATGGAGTAAGTGCACGCATGGCAGTGCTTTTCAAACTGCTCGGCGCGGGTGGAATACCAGAGGATGAGGGTTGAACATGAATGTGTTGATCAAGAACGGTCGCATTGTGACTGCGTCGGGCGAACGTCTTTCCGATGTTTTGATTTCGGGTGCGATCGTTGCCGAAGTTGGGACCAATTTGGCGCCTCCTGATGGGTGTCAAGTTTTGGACGCCTCAGGCTGCGTGATTTCACCGGGGTTTGTTGATCTACATACGCATATGCGGGAGCCGGGTCGTGAAGAAGCTGAGACCATCGAGACTGCTAGCCGTGCGGCTGCCAAAGGTGGGTACACCTGTGTGGTTGCGATGCCAAACACGGATCCCGCACAGGACACGGTTGCAGTTGTCGAGTTCGTGAAATTGCAGGGTGAACGCGCGGGACTCTGCGATGTGCGCCCATCGGGTTGCATAACCCTTGGACGTCTCGGTGAAACACTGGTCCCATTCGGGGCACTCCAAGCAGCGGGGGTTCACGTATTCACCGATGATGGAACCGGTGTTCAGAACCACACGCTCATGCGTCGCGCAATGGAATATGCCAAAGATCTTGGAATTGTGCTTGCGCAGCATTGCGAAATCGCATCAATGACCGAAGGTGCTGTCATGCACGAGGGTTCGTGTTGTTCGCATCTGGGCCTGCCGGGTTGGCCAGCATTGGCAGAGGAGTTGATGGTCTATCGCGACATCGAACTGTGTCGGATCACTGGGGCAAGAGTTCACATTCTCCATCTTTCGACGGCGCGAAGTGTTGACCTCGTTCGTGCCGCGAAAGCCGATGGGCTGCCGATTACTGCTGAAGCAACACCGCATCACATCAGCCTCACGGATGAACAGCTGCGCGGGTTTGACCCTCTTTTTAAGGTGAATCCTCCACTGCGCACCAGAGACGACATTGAAGCATTAAAGCGCGGCCTGAAGGACGGGACCATTGATGCAATTGCTACGGATCATGCACCTCACGCCCCACACACAAAGGAGTTGGCGCTTGACGCTGCGCCGCCAGGGATGCTTGGTCTTGAAACTGCTCTCGGTGTGGTCTTGGCAGAAACCGATCTCAGTTTGGCTGAAGTGATTGATCGAATGTCCGTTGCGCCAGCACGAATCGCTGGCGTGGCAGACCAACACGGATGTGAAGTCGCTGTGGGGTCGCCTGCGAATATCACGGTGTTTGATCCTGAAATCACATGGAGTGTGGTGCCCGAAGAACTCGCCAGTAAGAGCCGTAACACACCCTATGTAGGGCGCACATTGAAAGGGCGTGTACGGCACACGATTCTGCGCGGTGAAGCGGTGGTAGTAGATGGAGAAGCTAAGAAATGACACGAACAAAAATCGCTGAAGGCGCATTGGTGTTAGCCAATGGCGACATATTCGAAGGCGACATCATTGGAGCAATACCTGCCAACGGTATTTCCAGTGGGGAAGTGGTGTTCAACACTGTGTTGTCCGGGTATCAGGAAGTCATCACCGATCCGTCCTATGCGGGCCAAATTCTGACCTTTACCTATCCCCATATCGGCAACTACGGAACTACGCCGATAGATAACGAATCCACAAAACCCGCAACTCGTGGGGTGATTATTCGCGAACTCGCACGCCGACCCAGTAATTGGCGAAGCGAAGAAGGCCTGCCCGAGATGCTTGCGCGTCTCGGCATTGCTGGAATCGCGGGAGTTGATACCCGCAGATTGACGCGAGTGTTACGTGATGTTGGCGCAATGCCTGGAGCATTCGGTACTGCACCTGTGAGCGAGCTTCTTGCTGCCGCCAATAAAGAACCAGGCACTTCGGGATTGAATCTTGTGGAAACCGTTTCGACTCCGAAGCCCTACTCATTTGGAACTGGCAAATTTCGTGTGGTCGCCTACGACTTTGGCATCAAGACCACGATCTTGCGTTGCCTCGGCGAGATAGCAACTGTTGAAGTCGTCCCCTGGAGCGAATCAGCAACTGACGTGCTGGGTCGTAAACCAGATGGGGTTTTTTTGTCCAACGGCCCAGGTGACCCCGAGATGGTGGCTGGCGCACCGAACACAATCAGAGCACTGGTTGAATCTGGTGTTCCGGTGTTTGGGATTTGCCTGGGACACCAGTTGCTGTCGTTGGCGATGGGTGGACACACGTTTAAATTGCCATTCGGACACCATGGGGGAAATCACCCCGTGCGCAACTTGCGCACCCGTACGGTTGAGATCACTAGCCAGAACCACAACTACTGCGTCGATGCAGATTCGCTGTCCAGTGTTGCCGACATCACTCATGTGAATCTGAATGACCAAACGAACGAAGGAATGAAAGTGCGGGGAACCAAGGCATTCTCGGTTCAATATCACCCCGAGGCGGGTCCTGGTCCTCACGACAGTAGATACCTGTTCGCCGAGTTTGCAGAAATGATGAAGGGTTCCTGATGCCAAAGAGAACTGATCTCGAATCAATCTTGATTATTGGCTCCGGTCCAATTGTCATCGGCCAAGCGTGTGAGTTTGACTACTCGGGCACTCAGGCCTGCAGGGTGTTGCGAACTGAGGGATACCGAGTGATCCTTGCGAACTCCAATCCTGCAACGATCATGACCGATCCCGATTTTGCGGATCGCACCTATATCGAACCACTTACGCCCGACATGCTCGCGCGGATCATCGATCGTGAAAAGCCCGATGCGGTTCTGCCAACTCTTGGCGGGCAAACGGGGTTAAACCTTGCGATGGCTCTTCACGGTAAAGGGCTAGTGGGTGTGCCTGGCACGCCAGAGCTCATTGGTGCCAACGCAGAAGCCATCGCCACAGCAGAAGATCGCGAACTCTTCAAGCGGGCGATGATCGAGATCGGTCTTGATGTTCCTCTTAGCGGAACCGCGCACAACGTTGACGAGGCAATCGCAGTTGTCGAACGAATCGGTCTTCCGGTCATCATTCGCCCTGCGTACATTCTCGGTGGTCGCGGCACAGGTATTGCGTCGACAATGGACGAGTTCAGGCATCTCGCAGCGTTGGGACTCGAGGCCAGCCCGATTCGCGAGATCCTCGTTGAGTCGTCCATTGTCGGCTGGAAAGAATACGAACTCGAGGTCATGCGTGACCGTGCGGATAATTGCGTGATCATCTGTTCGATAGAAAACGTTGATCCGATGGGTGTGCACACCGGTGACTCCATCACTGTGGCGCCAGCACAAACGCTTTCCGATGTTGAATACCAAAAGATGCGCGATGCTGCGTTCGCTTGCATTCGCCGCGTTGGTGTGGAGACTGGTGGATCAAACGTGCAGTTTGCTCTCAATCCAGCAAATGGCGACCAAGTCGTAATTGAGATGAACCCCCGTGTGTCGCGCTCGTCGGCTCTGGCCTCAAAAGCAACGGGATTTCCAATCGCAAAGATCGCCGCCCGACTGGCGGTGGGATACACGCTGGACGAAATTCCAAACGACATCACGAAAAAGACCCCTGCCAGCTTTGAGCCGACCATTGACTACGTGGTTACGAAGATTCCTCGCTGGGCATTCGAGAAACTGCCAGGCACCAGCGGGGTTTTGGGTACGCAAATGCAAAGTGTGGGCGAGGCAATGGCGATCGGCCGAACGTTCACTGAATCGCTACAAAAGGGACTCCGGTCGCTGGAACAGGGCCGACTCGGGCTCAATGCCGATCCTGGCGAGAAGAATTATGACGCGCTCTCCGATGAGGAACTCTTAAAGCGAGTTGGTATCCCCACGCCAGAACGTCTCTTTTATGTTGCTGAGGCCATTCGCAGAGGTCATTCCTTAGAGATCATTCACGACATCTGCAAGATCGATCCGTGGTTCTTGGATCAGATGTTGATGCTGGTGGAGGAGCGCAACTGGATCAGCCAAAACGCAGGTGGACTCAGTAAGCGTGATTGGAAGAGAATCAAACGACTCGGTTTTTCTGATGCCCAAATTGCCTACCTCTGGAATGTGGCCGAAGATGCGGTTCGTTCCGAACGCGAAGGTGCAGGCGTTATTCCTACCTACAAGACGGTTGATACTTGCTCGGCGGAATTCGATGCTGAGACGCCATATCACTATTCGACCTACGAAGACACAACCGAAGTTCGTGAATCAGATCGCCAGCGAGTAATCATTCTTGGCTCGGGTCCGAATCGCATCGGTCAAGGAATTGAATTTGACTACTGCTGTGTGCACGCGAGTTTTGCTCTACGTGATGCTGGCTTTGAGACCGTGATGGTGAACTGCAACCCAGAAACTGTGTCCACGGACTACGACACATCCGATCGTCTCTACTTTGAACCACTCACCAAAGAAGACGTACTCAATGTGATCGCTGCTGAGACTGAAGCGGCGGGCGGCAAGAAACCCAAAGTGATTGTGTCCCTCGGTGGCCAGACACCACTCAAGCTTTCAGGTCAGATCCCAGCAGATCTGATTGCGGGAACCTCACCAGCTTCGATTGATCTCGCTGAGGATCGGGAAAAATGGAACTCGCTTTGTGCGTCACTCTCGATCCCGCAACCCCCAGGTGGAACGGCAACCACTTTTGAAGAAGCATTAACTATCGCCAAGACCATCGGTTATCCCGTTTTGGTGCGCCCCAGTTATGT
>JAFMEI010000118.1 GCA_017856815.1 Ilumatobacteraceae bacterium | reverse complement strand
TCCCGCTCTTCATTTGAAGCCGCCCGCAGCACCTTGAGCGCGTCAATCTTGTCCAATAAAAGTTCGGCTTTTGACTCGTTCACTTGGAGTTCATCTTCCGGGGCCACAAATAAAGCGTAGTAATTGGCATCGATGAAGAGATTTCAATAGGTCGGCTAAGGTTTTACGAAACCGTTCTTAATGGGGGTACAAAATGAAGCGTTTACGGCACGGAATCCTGGCGGCAACACTCGTAGTAGGTCTTTTGGGCGTGGTTGGAAGTAACGCCAATGCGTCGATTCAAACGAGTGCTCTGAAAATTTTCACCTTGAATCTCACGGTTAAGAGCGGTCAGAACAAGACGTTCCTGCTTGTTTCCAAGTCCGGGCGGACATTGGATTCGGTAAGGATTCTGGGTGGTGCAGCTAACGCTACAAAGGCAATTCAGTTCAAGACCGATGGCGACAACAAGGTGTCTTCGATAGCGGGTGCAACGATTCAAATCGTTGCTTCGTCTGGTGGCGACTATTACGGGCCTGTGGTGCTCGGATGGAACAAAAATCCAGGGAACAAACCCTTCAACCGAGCAACAACGGTCTACACCAAGTTGAAAGCAAGTACTTTACGCACTCTCAACTTGGGTACCGTAACCGTGACTAATGTGCGGGCGAATGGCAAGCAGGGCTACGCCAAGCCGTCTACGAATTCATCTTTGGTTGATACCTCTGCTGCTGCGGGAGTGCGAGCCACGGCCGGGAAGCCCAAAGGTGTAGGAAGTTACGGGAAGAGTTCTATTTCTGCTCAAGAAATCGGACCCTTTGCGCGCAACATTGGAAAGCTCGTTGATCCATGTGGAGCGCCGCCACTACCGCCATGCTCTGGTGGTGGCGAAACAGATCCCGATCAGACTCTTGGTGGCGACAAAGACGATGATGGCTTGCCGAACGCTTTTGATGTGAATGACGATGGCGATGTAAGGATTGACTCGGCGGACAGTGAAACTCCAACGCCACAAGCTGACATTGAAAATGCTGATGATGGTTCGGCTTGCAGCGCAATTGAATTTCGTATCTTTACGAACTTCAAATCCACGAGTACGAGTTTTGCTGGAACAATCAATGCATATGGTGGCGGTGATTTTGAAGCAACGCCGCAGCGAAGCCAACGGCAAATAACTCGCACGATGTCGATGGTGTTTTCCAACATCAGCTCAGTTTGTGGTTCACCGGTGACCAAGACGGAGATAAAAGGCGTAGGTGTGCCGTACATGCCAGCGGACTATGTGGAACTTGTGGGCGCTTGCAATACCGGTGACTATCAGTTCGCGATTGGTAGTGGAAAGGTCTGCGCAGGTGATCCCATGAATGAGACGGTGCTCACCTCGGGCTATGACTTCGAAGCTGAAAATACTTTGCCATCAGGGCAAGATACGTTCCAGATTCGACTCACCACGGCGGATGGAGAGTATGAACTGACTTCCAGCCCAGGATTTGTTTTCGTCACCCATCCGATGTTGGTTGCGTATGGAACATCTCTCGCTGGCCGAACTGATATCGATTACAGCGCCACCACAGTCGGCCCAGAGGGTACGAGACTGATCAGTGAGCCAACGATCAGCGTTGCAGAAGGTGAATCGCTCTTCCTGATGTTTTACCGGCCACAGCGACTTGCGATTGACGGCGAAACAGGCGGTCAGTATTACGACCTTGGCGGCTTCCGGTATACGCCCGATGTGCCGAACTATCGGGACAATCCCAGTGGTCCGTCACTTGGAAAATGTGATGCCTTGACCCATGTTGACGGCGTAGACGCTTCGGGGGTTGATCCAACGGACTTTGGATTTGCAAACGATCGACCAATAAATAAGAGCGAAGCACCAATGCTGGTCTTGGAATGGGATATCAGCGAGTGCATCGCGGCTAAGCCAGATGGTTGGATATGGAGAGCGGGCACCTACGACTTCGACCTACAAGTTGAGCCGGCGGGGCCCGGTGGTAACTCGGCTCAGAAAATCAAAATCATTTTTGAAGCGGTGGGTTGATCGTTCCGCAGATCTGAATTCACATCGCGCGAAGGCGACGAATCCGCTCGTCCGTTGCTGGATGAGTTGAGAACAACCTCGCTACATCGACGCCGCCGCCCGAGCGGCGATGAAGTTCGGCAAGTGGATTGTGGATGTAGGCCTGCGCTTGTGCGGGAGCGACCATCATCGGATGACGCTTGGCGAGGATTTCAATCTTTTCCAATGCGCTAGCAAGAGAATCGCCTGAACCCAAAAGCTCTGCTGCACTGCGATCAGCTTCGAATTCGCGACTCCGGCTTACAGCCATCTGGATGAGGCTCGCCGCAATTGGTGCAAGTAGTGACATCGCAAGAATCGCGAGTGGATTCGGGCGATCTTCATCGTTGCTGCCACCTGTGAACATCGTTGCAAACATCGCCATCTGGGCGATTGAAGAAATTGCAGTGGCAATCGCTGCAGCAACCGAACCGATCAGGATGTCGCGGTTACGAACATGCATGAGCTCATGGGCCATCACGCCGCGTACCTCGTTAGGCGAGAGTGATTGCAGCAAGCCAGTGGTCGCACAAACAACTGCTGTGCGCGGGTTACGACCCGTGGCAAAGGCGTTGGGTTGTTCCGATGGCGAGAGTGCAACGCGTGGCATTGGGAGCTGGGCACGCTGAGCAAGATCGGCAACCATGCGGTAGAACTCGGGGTGATCTTGCTCGGTGATTACCTGCGCATTTGCTGCACGGAGTGCGAGCTTGTCGCTAAACCAGTAGGAGCCGCCGACCATTGCAAGCGCAATAACCAAGCCGAACATCACCGCGGTACTACTGCCGCCACCTAGAAGGGCAGCGACACCGACGATCAGACCACCGAGCGAGGCTAAGAGGACGGCTGTTTTCATTGAGTTCTTGAACATCATCAGCTCCTAGAAATCAAACATCTCGCCAAGAAAACTGGACTTCTTTTTCTTGCCGGGGGTTTTGTTCCACCGACCAAGACGAAAATCGTCGTCATCATCGTCGTCATAATCACGCTTGACTTGTGGCTTCGATGACCCGCTGCGCTCGATCAATTTGTCGAGCTCTCCACGGTCCAGCCAAACACCTCGACAGGTGGGGCAGTAGTCAATTTCCACTCCCTGACGCTCGGTCATTAGGAGGTTGGTGTTGCAATGGGGACAGTTCATGTGGGTTTCCTTCGGCTTGCGATGTTTGCTTGCCGAAGGTCTCTCCGAGCCCTTGCGGGCCGCTTCGCCGGATCCTTGCGGATCGTGATGACGGCTAAGCCTTAGTGGATACTCCCCTTCGTTGCGAAAAATATAACTGCGGAAGCGAGCAGTTGCAACGCACCCCCAAATTTTTCAGTCGAGGAAGGGCAGTTCCCCTGGTTCAAGGTGTTCGCGCGAGTTCTTTGGAATGCGCAGAGCGAGGAACACTGAGTAGGCCACACAAATCGCAGCGATGATGAAAGCGAAGTTGTAGCCGTCCTGCGCCTCCTGCGGTGAAGGGCTGGCGCCCATCTTCGCTCCCGCGATTGCGCCCAGCATGCCAACGGCCAGTGCGCCGGCGACCTGGCCGCTCAATCCACGAATCGTGCTTCCCTGGGCGATCAAGTTCGGCGGGAGTTCACTCATGCCTGTGGCCATAGCTGGCGACACCGCAAGCCCCATTCCAAAAGATTGAAGAGTAAGTACGAATACCAACCAGCCAATGTTGGTATTCAATGTGTTCTGGGAGAGAAACAGGCATGCGATACAGGAGATGCTTCCACCTGTTGCAATTGCGATTCGCGCACCGTAACGCTCGGTAACCCAAGCAGACTTCCAGGACGCGATCATTCCGAAAACCGCTGCTGGCATCAACATGACTCCGACGCGCAGGGGAGTGAAATCACGCAGACTTTCAAGTTGCAACGGAACGTAGATGATGCGGCCGTATTGGGCCATGGTCATGAAAAGCATCGCAAGCATTGCGAACCTGAACGTTGCGGACTTGATAATTCTGAGTTCCAGCATTGGGTTCGGCACGCGAAACTCAATCATGACGAACATGACCAGAAGCGCAACTCCGGCGATCACTGCCGAGAGAGTGCTCGCATTACGCCAGCCCCAGGTATTGCCTTGCATTAGCGCTAGAACGAACAACGCAAGGCCGGCAGAACCGCAGAACCAACCCTTGAAGTCGAATTGTCGCGTTTCGCGGTGACCAAACTCGGGAATCTTCGACATTGAAACAACAACCAGAGCAACTCCAATCGGCACATTGATGAGAAACATCCAATGCCAGCTCACTTTTGTCACCAACAATCCACCAAGCGATGGCCCAAGTGCCGGTGTCATCATGAAAGACATTGCTGCCACGCCCATTGCCTTGGCGTGCATCTCGCGTGGGAAGAGTTCGAGCACCATTGTGGTGCCGAGCGGACCAATAACTCCGCCACTCAAACCCTGCAGGAATCTGAAAAAGATGAGCACACCGAGACTCGGCGACAGTGCACACAAAACTGAGGTCAACGTGAACAAAAACAACGAACCGATGAACAGTTTCTTGCGTCCCAGATGATCGGCAATCCAACCCATCATCGGTTGGGCGATGCACACTGCGAGTAAGTATGAGGTGGCAACCCACTCAATTCCGCGAACTGCACCCAAGTCTTTGCCAATCGCGTACAAAGCGACATTGACAATCGTGGAGTCGATCATCACCATGCTGGAACCGATGATCACAAGCGCAGTCGGCACCCACGGGTTTTTGATGTGTCTAACGGTGTCAGCGCTTGTGTCAGATGACATCGTTGATCACAGCCTTGTATTCAGGGTTTGAAAATGTGCGAATTGTGGTCTTCAAGTCTTTTGAACTCGTGAGAATGTGTCGAGCAAGCAGACCCTTGGCCGCTTTTGCATTATGGCCACCAACTCGACCACCTGACTTCGCAACGAGATCAACTCGCACGTGGTTTGGAATCTGGTTCCAGTCAATGGCGCTGCGATGTTCGTTTGGAAGCAGATCGACAACTATGTGTTTCTTGGCGAGGACACCCAATGAGGATGTAAGAGTTGGTCGCCAGAAACCAGCAAGTACACCAATGCCCTCAAGTTTGGCGTTCATTTTCAACTTGTAGTTCGGAATTGGCTCATCCGCGCGTGCCAGACCCAACAAACCCGATACAACATAGATCTGTTTTGCCACGCTGCGTCGTGTAGCGGCAGGCAAAGACTGCAGATCAAGGTGTTTCCACACCACCCCTGTGTATCGCTCATAGGCGGCGAGCGTGAGGCTACCTATAGTTTTTTCACCGTTTTGTTTCTGGTGTGCAAGTGCCACTTTGCGACGAGTACTTCCAAGTGTGTTGCTGAATGA
>JAFMEI010000019.1 GCA_017856815.1 Ilumatobacteraceae bacterium | reverse complement strand
GCGGGCCGCAATTGATCGGCGAACGCTGCTGCCATGTATCCGATTCGGCTCCGTAGTTTGCGAATGTCTGCGGTGCCAAGAACTGTGCCAAGAACTTCAACTTCGCCGAGCGATGGATGCAAATACAACGATGCAATCTGCAGCAAGGTGGACTTACCGCAGCCGTTTTCACCGATTACCACCCACTGCTCGTTGGAATTGACCTGCCAATTCAGTTTGTCAAGGACGCGTCGCTCGGAATACCAATGTGATACTTCGGAAAGCCGCAGAATTGCTGGCATGTCAGCCGCTTAACTGACCAGCCGCAAGTTGACCGCAAGCAGCATCAATATCCGTGCCACGGTTGCGTCGGATCGTTGCGTTGACCCCAAATGATTCGAGTTCCGCACAGAATTCACGAACACGCCCCATTGGGGACGCGTCCGTAGGCCAACCCGGAGTTGGATTCAACGGGATCAGATTGACATGTGGCGCAAGACTTAACTGGTTGCAGATTGCAGCGAGTTCGCGGGCGTCACTCTTGCGGTCATTGGTGTCTTTGATCATCGCCCATTCGAAACTGATGCGCCGATTCTTAACGGTCAGATATTCGTTGCAAGCATCGACGAGTTGGTCAATTGGGTAGCGCTTGTTGATCGGGACCAGTTCGTCGCGGAGTTGGTCATTTGCCGCATGCAGAGAAATTGCGAGATTTACTGGCAGTGACCAGTCCTTTAGTTGTTTGATTCCAGGAACTATGCCAACCGTGCTGATTGTGATGTGGCGGGCCGAAAGCCCCATGTCATCGTGCAGGCGGTCTACTGATTCGTGAACGGCAGGCTCATTGGCGAGTGGCTCACCCATGCCCATGTACACAACATTGCTTACGCGCCGATCACGATCAAGTGCGTATCGGGATGCGCGCGCAATTTGTTCGAGAATTTCACCCGAGGTGAGCTGGCGGTTAAATCCTGCTTGTCCTGTGGCGCAGAAAGTACAGCCCATGGCGCAACCAGCTTGGGTGCTCACGCATACGGTTGCGCGGTCTGTATAAAACATGAGAACTGTTTCAATCAGATTGCCGCCGTTTCGTAACCGCCATAAAAACTTGACCGTATCGCCATTATCCGCGCTGCTCTTTGTGACAAGTTCAAGCGCCACAGGAAACGTGTTTGCAAACTTCTCGCGAAGATTCTTTGGCAACGTTGTAATCGCCTCAGGAAGCAGAAACTGTTCATAAAGTGCAGTCCATACCTGTTTTTGTCGATAAGACGGCTCGCCTGCGAGGGCGTTGTTTATGTCTGCGCGAGACGCGTCGTATAGCGACGTTGGTGCCAGTAATTCAATGGTGCGGCGATTCATGAGTGGACTCAACGCTAAGTCAGAAATCGCCCACGAAGGCGACATCGGTCCGATGCACCTCGAAACCAAGATTCCTGTACATCTTCATTGCCGCATGGTTGTCAGCATCAACATAAAGCATCCCCACATCGACGCCGCGTGAAGCAATACTCTGCAGTCCAGCGACGGTGAGGGCCGTTCCAAGCCCGGCGCCGGCAGTCGTGGGGTCGATACCAATCACATAAATCTCACCCATAACCGGATCGGTGTCGTGATGGATTTTCGTCCAACAAAATCCAGTCATCTTGTGGTCAGTTTCGAATATTCGAAATCCGGTTGGATCGAACCAAGCCTGCTTCATTCGCGATTCAAGAACTGATTGATCCCAGCCGCCCTGTTCTGGATGTGAGGAGAATGCAGCATTGTTCAACGCCAACCACTCAGCGTCGTCCTTGCCAGGAACAAAGTCTCGAGTCTCAACGTGGCGAGTTGAATCAATGATCACATCAGGCAAAGGAAGTTTGCAGCGCAGTTGCAAAAGTCGACGACCGGGTTTGAAGCCAGCGGAAGCAGCAATGTCATATTGGATTGCGGTTGGTTCAAAAACCCACCAATGCGTGCGTCCACCACCTTCGTCGGCAATTACCTTCGTTGCGGCGTGCAGCATCTCGGGGCCGATAATGGTCATGTCGTAGCGATGATGAGGGTGTACGACGAGCTCAATGGCCCAAGAGGACGATCCTTTAGAGACTTGGCAGTACGCAACGGGGTGTTCGTGGCCCTGTTCCAAAGCGAGTAACCCTGCAAATCCCGGACGACCCCCTTCGGCGAGGTCAAGCCACAGATGGTCGCTCATCGGCCGATGGCCATCTGCGCGTTCGGCATCAGCGATGAGTTCTTTGGCCACTGCGATCTCAGCGGCGCCCATGTGTCGCTTGATCTCCAACCTGTGCACATACCGAGGGTACTTGCGCAACCTACGGGTAGCCTCGCCACGTGGGAAAGCCGAGATCGCCAAAGGGCAGGGCAGTTGAGGTCGCCAGTCGTTTGGCAGGCGAGTATCCGGGTGCTGAATGTGAATTGACGCATCGCAACCCGTTTGAATTGCTGGCCGCCACCATCCTTTCTGCCCAGTGCACTGATGCACGCGTGAACATGGTGACACCCAATCTCTTTGCGCGCTATCCCACACCACAGGACCTCGCCAACGCTGACATCTCCGAGCTGGAAGGCATAATTCGTTCGACGGGGTTCTATCAGTCCAAAGCGAAAAATTTGATTGGTATGGCAACCAAGCTGGTGCATCAATTTGGTGGGGAAGTGCCGCGCGACCTTGATGACCTCACACAATTAGCTGGCGTCGGGCGCAAGACGGGCAATGTGGTTCGCAGTGTCGCGTTTAATCTGCCGGGCCTTCCCGTTGACACCCACGTGGGGCGCCTGTCGCGGCGGCTGGGCCTCACTACAGCCGAGGACCCCGTCAAGGTCGAGCATGAACTCGGCAAGTTCTTGCCGCCCACGGAATGGGGGCAGTTCAGTCTGCGCTTGATTCTTCACGGCCGCCGGGTCTGCGATGCCCGCAAGCCACGATGCGGTGACTGTCTGCTTGCGGACATCTGCCCGTCGTCACGATAAAGTAACCCCACCAATTCGGTGCATGTCACTGATTGATGGCGACATTGGGATCCGCCGCCTGATGTCGCGCCAACAGCCCCCATCTTTGATGCGGGGCTGTTGTGCTTTATGGACAAGACTTCTGTGCATGTCGTATGCCACTTCTGAACTCGCCGCAGTAGCGGAAGCAACACAACGGTGTCTAGACCGAGTGGCTGCGATCGCAACTGGTGACACCAAGCTTCGCGAAGATGTGCAAGCAGCCGTATACGAAGCCGAGCGTGGACTATTGAATGCGCATCGTCTTGTTCTGCGAGCCACAAAGGCATCGGCGCTCGCTGATAAATAAGGAACTCCCATTAATCGCCCGTTCTGACGTTCGGAGCGAAAGTAGTTTGTAGTTGTGCCACGGCTTCCGATTCGCGATGATCTGCAAAAGATGCAGGGCTACCACTCTGCGCAAGTGACCGTGCCTGTGCGTCTTAACACGAACGAATCGCCATACCCGCCGCCGGCAGAGTTCACCACTGAACTGGGTAGGCGAATTGCCGACATCGCCTGGAATCGATATCCCGACCGCACCGCCTCAGCGCTGCGTGCAGCGATCGCACGCTCACACGGAGTTGGTGCCGACCAGGTGTTTGCGGGTAACGGCTCAAATGAAATTTTGCAGACGCTCTTGCTTGCTTATGCGGGTGCGGGTCGCAAAGTTTTGACCTTTGAACCCACGTACCAGTTGCATGCACACATTGCCCGCATCACGGGGGCCGAAGTTGTGAGTGCGCCTAGAGGAAACGATTTCAGAATTGATCAATCCAAACTCGCCGAAGTTTTTTCCACACATTCACCAGACGTCACTTTTGTTTGTTCCCCAAACAACCCAACCGGTGTTGTTGAAGATGAAAAAACTGTTCGTGCCATCATCGATTCAGCGCCAGGATTGGTCATTGTCGATGAGGCCTACGCACAGTTTGCGTCATGGAGCGCTGTTGATCTGGTTGACGAATCTCGCGCGCTTGTAGTGACCCGCACCTATTCCAAAACTTGGTCAATGGCTGCAGCCCGCCTCGGGTATCTGGTGGGGCCGAAGTGGTTGGTTGACGAAATTGATGCAGTTGTGTTGCCGTATCACCTAGATGCGGCCAAGCAAATCGCGGGAGCGCTCGCACTGGAATTCACCAATGACATGAACTCACGGGTACGTGAGATAGTCGCATCGCGCGATCAGATCGAATCCGCATTTTCTGCTTTGCCAGTCGATTTCTGGCCAAGTGGTGCCAATTTCATCCTGTTTCGTCCTCGCAGCATGGACGGACGCAAGGTGTGGTCAGACTTGGTCGAAAAGGGAGTGTTGATTAGGGACTGCAGCTCTTGGCCGGGCCTTACCAATTGTCTACGGGTGACAATTGGTACCCCCGAGGAGAACAATTTGTTCCTAAAGTCGTTGGCGGAGGTGCTTTCACAATGACCCGTCAAGCTGAGCGCAAGCGCGCGACCAAAGAGACACAAGTTGAGGTGTCCATCGACCTCGATGGCCAAGGCACCACAGCGATTTCTACTGGCATCCCGTTCTACGACCACATGCTCGATCAACTTGGTAAGCACGGTGGTTTCAATCTCAAAGTTCAAGCCAAGGGCGACCTTGAAATTGATACGCATCACACAGTTGAGGATGTTGCAATCACACTCGGTGAAGCCTTTGCTGAGGCCCTTGGAGGCAAGGTTGGTGTGCGCCGTTTTGCTAGTGGCCTTTTCCCTCTCGATGAGTCATTAGTAGAGATCTCGCTTGACCTCAGTGGCCGATCATTTGTTCATTGGGAAGTTGAAATGCCTGAGTGTCTGCCACTGGGTGATCCCGCATTTGATCCACAACTCACTGAGCACGCGATTTCTTCATTCGCCAATGCCGCAGGAATCACATTGCATGTCACCCTGCGTCGTGGCAAGAACGTTCATCACATCATCGAAGCATCCTTCAAGGGTTTGGCGAGGTGCCTCAGGGATGCTGTGAAAATTGAATCGGATGCTCTGCCTTCCACGAAGGGAAAGCTCTGAGCGATTCACCCCTGCTTGCAGTTCTTGACTACGGCATCGGCAATCTCGCGTCAGCACAAAAGGCGCTCGCACGCGTCGGCGCTAACGCAGTTCTGACCCGTGACCCCGCGGTTGTGCGTGATGCCGCTGGGGTAGTGCTGCCTGGAGTCGGTGCTTTCGGTGCCTGCATGACCGCTTTGCGCGAAGCGGGCCTTGAAGAGTCAGTGCACGATTCTGTGAACTCAGAAAAACCATTCCTTGGAATTTGCGTTGGTATGCAAATGCTGTTTGATGCAAGCGATGAAGATGAGTCAGCAGTTGGTCTTGGTGTGATACCCGGTCGAGTGGAGTGGATCCCCGTTGGCGTAAAGAGACCCCAGATGCAGTGGAACATCCTTGACATTCGGCGACCCGACCCAATGTTTGAGACATTGCCAAGTCAGACCTGGGTTTATTTCGTGCATTCACTACATGGTGTGCCCGCAGACAGTGACCAAGTGGCGGCTACCTGCGAATACGGCTCCACCATCAACGCCGCATTTCGTAAAGGGAATGTTTTCGCAACGCAATTTCATCCTGAGAAGAGTGGCGAGGTTGGGCTTCGACTCTTGAGAAATTTTGCTCGAATCGCAGCAGGAATAGTTTCGTGAAGCCCTTGTTGTATCCAGCAATTGACCTCAGGGACGGCAAGGTTGTCCGACTCACCCAGGGTGACTACGCGCAGGAGAAGATCTATGGCGATGATCCTGTAGTTGTGGCGAGTGGTTTTGCCGCCGCGGGTGCCAAATGGATACACGTGGTCGATCTTGATGCCGCCCGGGGTGGGGGCCCGATCAATCGGCCGACGATCGGCAACATCGTTAAAGCAGTGGGTGAATCAGTGCGTGTTCAAACTGGTGGCGGGGTGCGCACCCAAGATGACGCGCGAGAACTTAGAGATCACGGTGTGGCGCGCGTGGTGATGGGCTCAGCAGCAGTCAAAAATCCTCAGCTCGTTGGGAAGGTCGCAGATGTTGTCGACGTGGCGGTTGGGCTTGATCATCGTGGGGGAATGATCGCCGTTGAGGGCTGGACCAAATCAAGTGATCTCACACTGGTTGCGGCGCTGGCGATGTATCCGGAAGCGAAAGCTTTCGTGATCACCGACATCGCCCGCGACGGGATGCTTTCAGGTCCAGACTTAGACGGGCTCGCAGCGGCGGTTACACGGACATCCATTCCGGTAATTGCCAGTGGTGGTGTTTCCTCACTCCAAGACATCGTTGATCTTGCGCAGATAACTGGACTCGGTGGAGTCATCACGGGTCGGGCGATATATGAAGGCCGATTCAATGTGGCCGAAGCCTTGAGGGCACTCGCATGATCACGGCGCGAGTGATTCCCTGTTTGGATGTAACCGACGGTCGCGTGGTCAAAGGTGTCAATTTCGTTTCATTGCGTGATGCAGGCGATCCCGTTGAACTCGCTGCAACTTATGATGCCGCTGGCGCTGATGAGCTCGTCTTTTTGGACATCACCGCATCTTCGGACAATCGAAACACGATGGTGGATGTGGTGCGCCGAACTGCCGAAGAAGTGTTCATCCCGTTCACAGTGGGTGGCGGTATTCGTTCGGTGGAAAACGCACGCACAATGTTGCGAGCAGGTGCGGACAAAGTGAGTGTGAACACTTCAGCGGTCGAGCGACCAACGCTAATCAGCGATATTGCGTATGAGTTCGGCAATCAATGTGTGGTTGTGGCAATAGATGCCAAGCGCCGAGTGAGTGGTGGATGGGAAGTATTTCTACACGGAGGCCGAACTCCAACTGGGATTGATGCATTGTCGTGGGCGGAAGATGCCGTGGCCCACGGTGCAGGCGAAATACTTCTCACATCCATGGATCGTGATGGCACTAAAGATGGATTTGATATTGAACTTACGCGCGCTATCAGCGACGCCGTGTCGGTGCCGGTTATTGCAAGTGGTGGCGTAGGCAACCTTGATCACCTTGTTGAGGGTGTGCTCGACGGGCACGCATCAGCGGTGTTGGCAGCATCAATATTTCACTTTGGTGAATATTCAATTGCGCAGGCGAAATTAGCAATGGAAGCAGCGGGTATTCCGGTGCGCCCAGTTTTCTAGAGCCTGTAATTCCCGTTACCGTTAAGGCGTGCCAAAAAAGACCGAGACACCGGAAGACAAAATTCCGATCAAAATGCTGAATGATCGACTTCTGGTCAAGACTCCTCAGAGCGAAGGTGAGCGTCGCTCGTCGGGTGGCATTCTCATCCCAGCAACAGCTCAGATATCAAAGCGGCTTGTTTGGGCTGAGGTTGTTGCCTTGGGGCAAAACGTGAGAGCTGCAGAAATCGGGGACCGCGTGTTGTTCAGTCCTGAGGACCGATACGAGGTCGAGGTGCAGGGGCAGGACTTCATCATGCTGCGTGAGCGCGACATCCATGCGGTTGCCGCTGAACGAATTGAAACGGGTACGGGTCTTTACCTTTAGTCGGCGTACGCTTGAACGCATGCCGGCTTCCGAAAATGCTGACAATCGTGGGCGCGTAATTATCGCAACGCCTGAACAGTTGGGCACCGTCAAGTACAACTCAGATGGTCTGGTGCCAGTAGTCACTCAGGATGTGACGACCAAGCAGGTGTTGATGATGGCCTGGATGAACGCAGAATCGTTGCAGATGACCCTCGCGGAAGGGCGCATGGTTTATTGGAGTCGCAGCCGCCAGGAATTGTGGCGCAAAGGTGACACGAGCGGAGATCGTCAGTTTGTTCGCGAAGGCTTTTACGACTGCGATGGTGACACCTTGCTGTTTCTCGTTGATCAAGAAGGCAAGGGTGCTTGTCACACCGGTGAAGTCTCTTGCTTCTATCGATCATTCGGAAGTGAGTAGTAATGGCACAGTTTGAAGTCCGGCCTTCGCTCCAAGAATTTAAAGAGATGGCGAAAACCCACACTGTGATTCCGGTGTGGGTGGAGTTGCTCGCCGATTTAGAAACACCAGTTGCTGCATATCTCAAGCTCGTTGGTAACGAGCGCGGTTTCTTGCTGGAATCAGTCGAGCATGGCGAGCGGTGGAGTCGTTATTCATTTGTTGGTTGGAACTCGCGTGCAACGCTTGTCTCTCGAGAGGGAAAAATCGCAGTTGAGGGTCAGCTTCCGGCGGAGGTTCCCACCGACAAAGGCATGCTCGCCGCAGTCGAGGCGCTAGCTCATCTCTACACATCTCCGTACTTACCTGAGCTGCCACCACTACAAGGTGGTGTGATGGGGTATCTCGGATACGACATTGTGCGCGAGATTGAACATCTTCCGAACGTGCCAAAAGATGATCGTGGACTGCCGGATTCGGTCATGGCGGTTATTGGATCTCTCGCTGCTTTTGATCACTGGCGTCAACGCGTCTACATGATTGAGAGTGTGCCCCTGCTCGGCGTAGATGATTTGGATGCCGCTTATGAACGCGCAACTGAGACTGCGATGGCTAATGCAGTTCGCTTGTCGCAGCCACTTGAGTACACGCCAGTTGAGCCACCACGCGCTGACGATGTACTGCCAGAGGCACGCTCGTCAATGCCAGGAGGAAGTTTCCAGCAAGCGGTGGAGGTGGCAAAGGAGTACATCAGGGCAGGTGACATCTTCCAGGTTGTTTTGTCACAGCGCTTTGATGTGGCAATTGATGCGGACTCATTTGATGTCTACCGTGTGCTGCGTCAAGTCAATCCCAGTCCGTACATGTACTACCTGCATCATGAACAAGTAACGATTGTCGGCTCTTCCCCCGAGCCAATGGTGCAACTACTGCACGGCAAGGTGATTTCGCGCCCGATTGCAGGCACCCGCAAGCGGGGCCGAGACGACGAGCACGATCGCAAGCTGGCCGGGGAGTTGCGCGAGAATCCCAAAGAAGTGGCAGAGCACATCATGTTGGTGGACCTCGCTCGCAACGATGTCGGTCGAGTTGCAAAGTTCGGCTCAATACACGTGGATGAACTCATGACTCTGGAGCGTTACAGCCATGTGATGCACCTCACGTCGCAAGTATCAGGTGACCTGCTCGATGGGCTCGGCCCAGTAGATGTCTTGCGTGCAACTCTCCCTGCAGGAACTGTTAGCGGCGCGCCGAAGGTGCGAGCTATGGAAATCATCGACGAGCTAGAGCCGGTAAAGCGTGGGCCGTATGCCGGCGTGGTTGGCTACATCGACTGGAGTGGAAATCTCGACACGGCGATTGCGATTCGCACTATGTTCGTCGGCCCATCTGGGGCTTCGTTGCAAGCAGGAGCGGGCATTGTGGCTGATTCAATTGCCGAAGAAGAAGACTTGGAGTGCGCCAATAAAGCACGCGGACTCCTAGTGGCATTGCCTGCCGCGGCTCGCATGTCGCGCAATCGTGAGGCAAGCGGCCGCCGGGCATGAGCACTATTGCATTTGCAACCACTCGTGATGTGGTCACAGTTGAGGGTGCAGATGCGCATTCGTATCTGCAGTCACAACTCAGTCAGGACATTTCCTCGATCGGTGGTTTGAAGTGTCAAGCCGCACTGTTACTTGACCCATCGGGACGCGTCGATGCACTTGTACGAGTTACATATCTGGCCCTTGACAAGTTTGAAGTGGATGTCGATCCCGGTTCTGGAGAAGTGCTTCTTGGCAGACTCAAGCGTTTCAAAATCCGTGTGAATGCAGAGCTGAACCTTGAGACTGTTCCCGTCGTGGCGATCCGCGGCGCGGGTGCGATGTCATATTCGGATTCGACACATCCCGCATCACGCCCGGCATGGTGGATGAACGGTAAAGCGGTTGACGTATTCACGTCTGAGGCGCCCGCTGATCTGCCGCGCATCACAGCCGAGGAATACGACGCTCTGCGAATCGCCTCCGGATGGCCTTCTATGGGCAGGGAGATTACGGGTAAGGAACTCGCAGCTGAGCTTGGTGTGGTCGACATTGCGGTGAATTTTGGCAAGGGCTGTTATCCAGGACAAGAGCTTGTTGAACGCATGGATTCGCGTCAAGCAACGAGCCCCCGAACCCTGTGTCGGCTGCCCTCGAATACAGCGGTCAATGACGCCGTAGAGATCACCTCGACTAGTGCTGAGTTTGCGCTTGGATTTGTCAAACGAAGTGCCGATCGCAACGCGCTTAATGCCGTGCCAGTTGGTCCGCAGTTGATCTAGAAACGGCGCTGATCTAGTTCACTCAAGAATGCAGACTGAACTTCGCTGCTTCGTGCCATCTGAGCGATGGATGGAAGTTCGAGTAGCAGTTGCTTGAGCATGTGCAGGTCGTGACATTCATGAATTGCACGCTCGATCCATTGCATTGCCCCAAGTTGATTGCCTGACTGCGCGAGGCCTTCAGCGATTGCCAGCGCATATTGGGGATGGGGATACTGGCGGTAATTGCTAAGCGCCCAATTCACTGCCGCATCTGGTGCTCCCGAAGTGAGGTATGCAATTGCGATTTGCATTACTGCTTCGGTATTCGTGGCTTCGATCTGGTTTGCAATCTCAGCGATTTTCACCCGTGCTTCGGCAGGGGCAGTGACCTGCACGGTGCGGCCCGTTCGGATTTGAATGAATACCAGTAGCACCAAGAACGGCAAGAACTGTCGCCCGTTGTCGGTAAAGGCGCAGAGAATTGTGGCCCCAAGTGTCAGAGCAAGACTGAGCCTCATCGCAATGATGTATCCGCGCTCACCAACTAGTGCTTCCAGAATTCCGGCCAGCACAAGGCCACCGTCAAGTGGGATGGCGGGGAAGAGATTGATCACAGCAAGGGCAACTCCCGCCCACCAGATCGCAGTAGCGGCATCGGATGAAACAATGTCCACACGTGAAACGGGGGACACGCCCATCGCGGCCAGTACCGCTATCCCCAACAGGAATTGCGTCGCAGGGCCAGCGATGGCGATTGCTACGCGCTCCATGGCTTTTAGTGGGCGTGGGGGAATAAATGAGGCGTATCCGGCCAAGAAATCGAGTGAAATGCGAGCGGTGCAGCCAAATGCACGCGCACAGAATGCGTGACCGAGTTCATGAACAAGTGTGAACACAGCTAGTGCCCCAGCAGTCCACAGCCCGAGAGTGCCGCCGTAGAGTGCAACGACTAGCAGTAAGAACATGAGAAAACCGGGCCGGATCATTACGGGAAACCCAAAGAGGCGTAGGGCACGCTGGTTATCCATGAATCCTTGATCTTAAGGCGGAAGTCCTAGGATTTACCCCCGTGCCTTACGTATATGCCTTTGATCACAAACACCGTCGTCCCCCAATGGAACTCAAGGATCTCTTGGGTGGCAAAGGAGCCAACCTCGCTGAGATGATCAGCGTGCTCAAGTTGCCAGTTCCACACGGGTTCACGATCTCGACCGATGCTTGCCGTTCGTATATGCACGGCGGCTGGCCAAAGACTCTTGACCAGGAAATCAAAACCCAGGTTGCTGCGCTTGAAAAGAAGATGAAGCGCAAGCTTGGTGACCCAAAGGATCCTCTGCTGGTGTCGGTTCGCTCAGGCGCGAAGTTTTCGATGCCAGGAATGATGGACACCGTTTTGAATCTTGGGCTCAACGACAAGAGCGTTGCGGGACTCGCCACCACCTACAAAGACGAGCGTTTCGCCTATGACTCATACCGTCGATTCATCTCGATGTATGGGCGCATTGTTCTTGGTCTTGAAGCACACGTTTTTGACCACGACCTCGAAGCGCTGAAAGAGAGACTCGGAGCCAAGACCGACGCTGATATTCCGGCCAATGAGTTGAAGGCGCTTTGTGAGGTGTACAAGAAGGCGGTTCAGGCTCACACTGGCAAGCCGTTCCCACAAGATCCAATGAAGCAACTCCGAGGAGCCGTTGAGGCTGTATTCAAGTCATGGAATGGTCCACGAGCAATCGCATATCGCGTGCGCGAAAAGATCAGCCACGAACTCGGCACTGCTGTGAATGTGCAGGCAATGGTGTTTGGGAACCGTGATGACAACTCAGGCACAGGAGTTGGTTTCACACGTAACGCCGCAACCGGTGAGAACAAGCCATACGGTGACTTCCTTGTGAATGCTCAAGGTGAAGATGTTGTTGCTGGAATCCGCAACACTGAGGACCTCAACGCGTTGAAGAAAAAGTTTCCTGCAATTCACGCCGAACTGCTGAAGATTTTTGCGCGCCTTGAAAAGCACTACAAGGACATGTGTGACACTGAGTTCACCATTGAGCAGGGCAAGCTATGGATGTTGCAGACCCGAGTGGGTAAGCGCACCGGCGCCGCAGCCCTGAAGATGGCTGTCGACATGGTCAAAGGCTCAAGCTCCGGAAAGACTGCTTGGAAGATTTCGCAAAAAGAAGCACTGATGCGTCTTTCTGCCGATCACCTCGATCAGGTGTTGCACCCGCAGTTCGCCAGCAAAGGCAAGGCTCTGGCAAAGGGTCTTGCTGCATCACCAGGTGCCGCCGTTGGTCGTGTTTATTTCACCGCCGATGATGCAGTTTCGGCAGTTGAGCGCAAAGAAGACGTGATCTTGGTGCGCAATGAGACAAGCCCTGAAGACGTGCACGGCATGATGGTTGCCAAAGGCATTCTCACATCACGTGGTGGACTCGTGTCGCATGCCGCAGTTGTGGCTCGTGGTTGGGGTACTCCGGCAGTTGTTGGTGCCGAAGCTGTGAAGATCTCAGGCAACAAGTTTGAAGTCAACGGCACCGTGGTCAAAGAAGGCGATTGGATTTCGCTTGACGGCACTACTGGCGAAGTGATCGTCGGCAAAATGGAGCTGTCAGCATCAAAGCCGCCAAAAGAATTCAACACTGTGTTGAAGTGGGCAGACGAGGTGCGAAAAGGCAAGCTTGCAGTTCGTGCGAATGCTGACACCGGTGAAGATGCCACCAAGGCCCGAGAACTCGGAGCTGAAGGAATCGGGCTCTGCCGTACTGAGCACATGTTCCTCGCACCGGATCGTTTGCCAGTTGTACGACGCATGATTCTTGCCGACACACCAGAAGAAGAAGCAAAGGCTCTCGAAGAGTTACGCAAGGTACAAAAAGAAGACTTCATTGACATCTTGAAAGCGATGTCTGGACTTCCAGTGACAGTTCGTCTCCTTGATCCACCGTTGCATGAGTTCTTGCCGCGCGTGGATGAATTGGAAATCAAAAAAGCCACAGCTGGATTGTCCAAAGAAGAGGAGAAGCTTCTTGCAACTGCGCATGCTTGGGCTGAATTCAACCCGATGATCGGTACTCGTGGCGTGCGTCTTGGAGTTGTTAAGCCCGGTCTCTATGAGATGCAGGTCCGTGCGCTTATGGAAGCCGCAATTGAAGTAGCAGCTAAGGGCTTCAAGCCAGTTGTTGAGATCATGATTCCTCTTACGGTCACCCGTGACGAACTCGCGCTTGCGCGTTCTTGGGTTGAAACCGCGATTAAGGAAGTGGCTGGCAAGAAGTCAGGCGCCAAGGTTTCCATTGGAACAATGATTGAAACCCCACGTGCTGCGCTTCGTGCCGATGAACTCGCCGAGGAAGCGGACTTCTTTAGCTTCGGTACCAATGACCTCACGCAGTTGACCTTCGGATTCAGTCGCGATGACGTTGAATCTCGAATGATGCCTGCTTACTTAGAGCTTGGCCTGCTTAAGCGCAATCCATTTGAGACAATCGACCAGACTGGTGTTGGCGAACTCGTTGAGATTGGCGCTCAGCGTGGCCGCAAGGCAAAGAAGGGAATCAAGCTCGGCGTATGTGGCGAGCATGGTGGTGACCCTGAGTCAATTGGTCTGTTCTATCGTGCGGGTCTCAACTACGTGAGTTGCTCGCCCTATCGCGTGCCCATCGCTCGCTTGGCTTCGGCTCAAGCAGTGATCGGCGGTGCCAAATCAGATACCAAATAAGTAACTCTGGCGGCGACTTTGTCGACGTCAATGTAACTGCATTCGCATGGGTGGCTTTTGTTGTCCTGCTTGTGGTGTTGTTGCTCGTTGATCTGCTTGTTGTCAACCGCAAAGCGCACGTCATCAAGTTGCGTGAAGCAGCGATAACTTCAACCATCTGGATATCAATTGGCCTGGCCTTCACCTTTGTGATGTGGTCGGCGTATGGCGGTGAGGCAGCAGGGGAATACATAGGCGCCTATCTCATCGAGAAGAGCCTGAGCGTCGACAACGTATTTGTCTGGGCGGTGATACTCACGCATTTCAAGGTGGAAGCTCAGTACCAGCATCGAGTTTTGTTCTGGGGCATTTTTGGGGCTCTAGTGATGCGGCTTGGTTTCATCATGGCCGGAGTGGCAGTTATTGAGAAATTCGATTTTGCCCTAGTGCTGTTTGGTTTATTCCTCGTGTGGACCGCTTGGGGACTCATCAAAGAAGGCGACGAGGAATTTGACCCCGAGTCTTCGCGGGCGATGAAGCTTTTCCACAGGATTGTCCCATCCACCGATAAACCCGATGGGCAAAAACTGTTCACCAAGGTCAATGGCAAGCGCCTCGCCACCCCGTTGTTCGCCGTAATTGTCTTGATTGAGCTAACTGACGTTCTGTTCGCTGTGGACTCAGTTCCAGCGGTACTTGGCGTGAGTCGTGAGCAATTCATCGCGTTTAGTTCCAATGCGATGGCAATTCTTGGCTTGCGCGCCCTCTACTTTTTGCTTGCAGGTTTGCGAGAGAAGTTCGCCTACCTCCAGCAGGGCCTTGCCGTGATTCTTGCCTTCGTTGGGGTGAAAATGCTGATTGCTCACTGGTACCACATTCCGATCGCTGCATCTCTACTTGTTATCGTCGGGATTTTGGCGACATCAATTGCTGCCTCACTTCGGAGTTTGCGGGTAAAAAACAACGGGTAACCTAGGGCCGTGGCGATAGCGGACGACGATCTCGAGCGGGTGCGCGCAGCGTCATCAATTGTGGAGGTAGTGCAGCAACATGTTGCTCTCCGGCGCGTGGGCCGCAACTGGGTTGGGTTGTGTCCGTTTCATGCTGAAAAGTCCGGATCGTTCAATGTGCGCGAAGAAACCGGCCGCTACAAGTGTTTTGGATGTAGTGCTTCGGGGGATGTTTTTAAGTTTGTGCAGGAAATCGAACACCTCGATTTCATGGGCGCAGTGGAGCGCCTCGCCAACCGAGTAGGAATCCAGCTCACCTACACATCCGCCACTGACACCAAAGACCGTCAACGCCGCAAGCGGATGATTGAAGTGATGGAGCAAGCAGTTTCTTGGTATCACGATCGTTTGCTTTCGGCATCTGATGCGCGCGCCGCGAGGGACTATTTGCGTGGTCGTGGTCTTGCTGGTGATGTTGCGCGTGAATTCCGGCTTGGCTGGGCCCCTGACGACTGGGATCAACTCAGCAAATCACTGAAGGTGGATCGTGACCTGCTCGTAGATTGTGGGCTCGCATTCGTGAATAAGCGCGGCAATCTCCAGGATTCATTCCGGGGGCGAGTGCTGTTTCCAATCTTCGACGACAAGGGCGATCCGGTCGCTTTTGGTGGGCGAGTGCTGCCAGGGTCATCTGACCCCGCCAAATACAAGAACTCAAACGCCACTCCGATCTATCAGAAGTCGGGCACTCTCTATGGTTTGAACTGGGCAAAGAATGACATCGTCGCAAAGGACCAAGTGATTGTTTGCGAGGGATATACGGACGTGATCGGCTTTCATCGTGCCGGAGTAAAGCGCGCCGTTGCCACATGTGGAACTGCATTGACCGAAGATCACGTGCGGCGGTTGAAACGATTCGCTAACCATGTGGTGCTCGCATTTGATGCCGACGCTGCGGGGCAAGGTGCGGCGGAGCGCTTCTATGAATGGGAAGCCAAATATCAAGTGCAGGTGAGTGTTGCAAGATTCCCAGATGGGAAAGATCCAGGCGATCTTGCGTCAAGCGATCCACAAGCACTTGTGGCGGCGATTGAAACCGCGCTGCCATTCCTGGGCTTTCGCCTTAATCGGGTGCTCAATGCTGGCCAGATTCGAACTCCAGAAGATCGTGCTCGCAAGGCAGAAGAAGCGATGGAGGTGGTCAATGAACACCCCGATAGAAACGTGCGCAAACTGTATGCGGCCCAAGTTGCAAGCCATGTTGGTATTCCTGCCACGGACTTGGTGCGAATCGCTGAAACTAAATCGTCACGACCAATCGTTATCCAAGCTGCACGCCCACGCTCAAATGACAGTGCCGAATTCGTCGCTATCGCATTGTTGATCCACTCGTGGGATTCAATTGCGCCGTGGTTGGTGGAGGGGCTGTTTCAAGACGACTCGTGCCGGCGAGCATTCGTGGCTCTTGGGACAACTAACGGTGATCTAGATGAAGCGCTTGAGAAGGCGGATCCAGACGCCCGTGAAATCCTTGAACGCGCTGCAGTGGCAGATGTTGAAGCTGATGCCATCCTTGAAGCCCGCAATTTGGCAGTGGCTGCGGTGCGTCGTGAGCTCGCAGCTCGGGTGCGCATCACTGACACCGAGGAAATTCGCGCCGATGCAGCGGTACGCAGGTCATTGGAAACACTGTCTTCGGACAATCCCGATGAAGAGACCTTGACCGCGCTGCTGGGGTGGCTGGACGATAGGACGCGCACTTCGCTATGACTCCACGCACACCGCCCCCGCCTGTAAACGGGATCGATGTTGAAAAGTGGAGCGCTTTGATTGCGTCGGCAAGGGACACCGGAAGCGTGAGCCAAGAGGAGCTCGTACGGGTTCTGCACGCTGTTGAGATCACCGAAGAGATCTTGAGTCTCATTGTTTCGGTGTTCAACTCAATCAAGATTGAAATTGAAGACGACTCAACCCCTTTAGCGGTGCCTCGCCCGGTACGTCGCGCGACAACTGCGTCAAACACCGAAGACTCGGTGAACATGTACCTCAATGAGATTGGCCGTGTTGACTTGTTGACAGCGGAGCAGGAGCGTGAACTCGGACGCCAGATTGAAGAGGGGCAGAAGTGCCAAGCTCGCCTGCAGGTAGAGGAGTTGGAAGGTGGTGAACGGCGCCGGCTTGAACGCAAAGTTGAATCAGGTCGGCAAGCGCGCAAGGTCCTAATTGAAGCCAATCTGCGTCTTGTTGTGTCGATCGCTCGTAAGTACGACCGACACGGCGTGCCGTTGATGGACCTCGTGCAAGAAGGAAACATCGGCTTGATGCGCGCGACCGAGAAATATGACCACAGCAAAGGCTTCAAATTCTCGACCTATGCAACTTGGTGGATCAGGCAAGCGATTTCGCGAGCGATTCCAGACCAAGGACGCTCAATCCGAATTCCGGCACACATGTCGGAATACATCAATCAAGTCAACCGCGCTCATCGCGATCTGTTGCGTGACCTCGATCGTGAGCCGACAATTGAAGAAATCGCCGAACGCTGCAACATCACCGTTGAACGCGTTGCCGAACTCCAGCAGATGGCGGGTTCGATAGCAAGCCTTGATTCCAAGATTGGTGACGAGCCCGATTCAGCATCGTTGGGTGATCAAATCGGTGACGAGGAGGCGGAGGACCCAGCCGACACAGCAGAGTTGGCTGATCTTCGCAGAGCTGTTCATCTCGTGCTTGACGAACTCGATGAGCGTGATCAGGAAATCATCAAAATGCGATTTGGAATTGAATGTGAGCCACACACATTGGATGAAGTGGCGCGTCGATTCAGTGTCACCAGAGAGAGAATTCGTCAGATCGAATCACGAACTTTGGCCCGATTGCGGCACCCTCACAACAGCAAGAGGCTGCGGTCCTTCGTCGACCCAGTGTGAGAAGTGGCCAAAACTGCATTTGTTGCACACTTTCGGCCCCATGGGTGCCTCGCCGATAAGATGAAGACTCCTTCCGGGGTAGCTCAGTTGGCAGAGCGACGGACTGTTAATCCGTTGGCCGTGGGTTCGAGCCCCACCCCCGGAGCCATATTTGGGCACCACCTGCCTCGGCACGCGCCCACTAGCGTCGTTTAATCCGGGGCGGTAGCTCAGTGGTTAGAGCAGGGGACTCATAATCCCTTGGTCGTGGGTTCGATCCCCACTCGCCCCACTTAATCAACGATGGCCGTGACCTCAGGATTCGATGTTGAGAACAACTCTGCCGCGAACCTTCCCCGCGAGGATTTCACTGGCGAGTTGTGGCGCTTGCGAGATGTGCTGAGTGTTGGTTACAGAGTCGAGTTTTTTCAGGTCGAGATCTTTGGCGAGTCGCGCCCAGGCCGCCTTGCGAACAGCAGCTGGCGCCATCACGCTGTCGATGCCCGCAAGGGTGACTCCACGAAGAATGAAGGGTGCGACCGAGCCCGGTAGGTCCATGCCCTGGGCAAGACCACATGCAGCTACGGTGCCGCCGTATCGAGTTCCCGCGAGAACGTTGGCCAATGTGTGGCTACCGACGCTGTCGACGGCACCAATCCACCGCTCTTTGCCAAGCGGGCGCCCAGGTTCGCTTAGTTCTGAGCGATTGATGACACTCGACGCCCCAAGATGCGTTAGGTAGTCGGTCTCTTCCACGCGACCTGTTGATGCGATGACTTCGTAGCCAAGGCTCGACAACAGAGAAACCGCGACACTACCTACGCCGCCAGAAGCACCAGTTACGAGAATCGCTCCATCACCAGGTCTGACACCGCGATCTTCCAAAGCCATCACACAAAGCATTGCCGTGTAGCCAGCGGTGCCAACCGCCATTGACTGTGCAGAGGTGAATGTAGGTGGCAGTGCAACAAGCCACCCGCCGGGCACACGAGCCAATTGTGAATAACCACCGAGATGGGTTTCACCGACACCCCAACCGTTCAGAATTACTTGCTGACCAACCGCGAACGACGGATCGCTACTCGTGGTTACCGTGCCAGCAAAGTCAATACCTGGAATCATCGGCCACCGGCGCACCACGGGAGACGACCCAGTCAGTGCAAGACCGTCTTTGTAGTTGATCGTGCTGTGGCTTACAGCAACGGTGACATCGCCATCCATGAGCTCTTCGGTGTTCGATTCGCGCCAGGTCAATGACTGCGACCCCTCGTCATCTTTTGACAACCAAAATGCATTGAACGTAGACAACGGCGGCCTCCCCAACTGGCAACAAGTGAACCTTTTTCGGTTACTCTGAAGAACCTAAATCATAAGTTGACGCACTCAAAATTGCGTTATCCGGGGGGAGCGACTACTAGCCGTGAAAAGGGAAACAAGCTTTCCGGCATTCGTGCCGACTAGTGCAAATTTGGTTCGCGAATCGGCGCGTCGCTTCGAAGACAAGACCCTGGTTGTTCTCGATTCCGAACGTCTTACCTTCGCTGATCTGGAATCTAAGTCAGCTGAGATCGCCAAAGGCTTGCTGGCAATTGGGGTTACCAAGGGGGCCAAGGTGGGCCTCTTGGCACCGAATGGACCCGACTGGGTGATTGGCCTTTTCGCCATCACCCGCATCGGTGCGGTTGCTGTCTTGTTGAACACCTACAACAAAGTGCCAGAACTAAATCGCACGCTGCGTCACAGTGACCAGTTCGCCTTGCTAACCGTTGGCCATCACCTCTCAAATGATTATCTCGACAGAATCGAGCAAGCTGCCCCGGGAATTGTTGGGCAGAAAAATGAACACTTGATGATCGGCAGTCACCCCTTTCTTCGTTCAGTCTGGACCTGGAGTGCTGAGCCACGGAGCTGGTGCGGGTCAATGTCGGATCTTGTGCGACGCGGAGCGCACATCAGTGATGAGTTTCTAGCTGAAGTCGAGAGTGAAGTTCATCCAGCGGACCCGATGGTATTTGTTTATTCTTCGGGCTCCACCTCGGATCCAAAAGCAGCAGTTCACTCCCACGGTGCCACTGTGCGTCATGCTCACAATCTGTGGCAGATGCGCGATCTTCAGGATGACGATGTCCTCTACACGCCGATGCCATTGTTTTGGGTTGGTGGATTTAGTTACACACTCATTGCCTGCATGTATGCAGGTGCCGCTGTGGTATTCGAGGAACAATTTGAACCCAGTGCAACCCTGGAGTTGATCGAGCGTGAGCGTGTTACCCAGGTACTTGGCTGGCCACACATCGGCAAGGCATTAGTCGATCATCCTGACTTCAAGACCCGCGACCTTTCTTGTATCAGGGCAGGTAATTTCACAGCATTGTTGCCCCCTGATCTTCAGGCGGAAGCCGAAATACCAAAAGCGACCTCACTTGGAATGACCGAAACACTCGGTCCCCACACTTTCGACTCGCGGCAACCATTACCGCCAGACAAAATTGGCAGCTTTGGTTACTCGGTGCCAGGAGTTGAACACAAGATCGTTGATCCCATAACGGGTGAGGAAATGCCAACAGGTTCAGTGGGCGAAGTATGGCTTCGCGGCTATTCACTCATGCTTGGCTTCCATAAGCGCGAGCGGGCAGACACTTTCACCCCTGACGGGTGGTATCGCACCGGCGACGCTGGTCGATTTGATGCAGATGGTCATTTTTATTTCACGGGTCGAATGGGTGACCTGATCAAAACCTCGGGCATGAATGTGACACCACGTGAGGTTGAAGAAGTGCTTGAAGCGATGCCTGAAGTTGTGCTGGCGTTTGTTGCTGGCATTGAGCATGCCGTCCGGGGCCAAGATGTTGTCGCCTTGGTTGCGCTTAGGCCAGGACACTCGTTGGATGAGGCAACGGCGCGCGCACGAGTCAAAGAGCAGATCGCCAACTACAAAGTGCCTCGGCACATCGCGGTATTTTCCGATCAAAATCAGTTGCCCTGGCTTGATTCGGGAAAGCTGGATCGTCGTAGGGTGACGGCGATGCTTGCCGAGCGTTTTGGCGAGTCTTAGTTAGAAGACATCAGGTCAGCGAGCACCTGTCGGCGCAGGAGTTTTCCTGTGTCGGTATGGGGTAATGACTCGCGCGTCACGATTCGGTCGGGAGTCTTCGAAGAACGCAACAGCGCACGGCAGTGATCGCGAAGCTGTTCGGCATCGGTTTGTGCGCCAGGTGCCAATACGACCGCAGCCTCAATGCGCTGACCCCATTCATCGTCTGGGACGCCAACAACTGCTGCATCGATAACACTTGGGTGGCGCAGTAACGCATCCTCAATTTCGGCTGGTGCAATGTTTTCACCACCACGGATGATGGTGTCGTCGGTACGCCCTTCGATGAAGAGGTATCCGTCTTCATCAATCCAGCCTCGATCACGTGTGTAGAACCATTCGCCCGAGTCCAAGCCCCGTGTCTGACCCAAGTATTCGCCCGATACCTGTTTGCCACGAGCCCAGATTTCACCATCGCGTATCTCAACTTCCACGCCCGGCACAATTTTGCCCGCCGATCCAAGACGCACCTTGGCCTTCGCATCACCGGTCAGTGCTGCGCGGTGGTCATCAGGGGTCAGCATCGCCAGTGTGGAACTTGTTTCGGTTAGCCCATAAGCGTTGGCGAATCC
>JAFMEI010000018.1 GCA_017856815.1 Ilumatobacteraceae bacterium | reverse complement strand
GGAGTCGGCGATTCGGCTGTGGCCCAATGCATGGTCATGGGGATCAATGCACCTTGGTAGAGGCTCGTATTGGCGACACCGCCGCGACCAACTTTGCCGCGGTGAATGAGTCGTGACAACACTCCGATGGTGGAGAGGTACACCGCACCCCAACTGCCAAGCGGGATGCGCAAGTAGATGGGACCGTCACGATACCCACGTTGTTCATCCATCAATCCCATGCGGGCAAGTACGAGCGTGTCCTCCGCGACACGATTCCGATCTTCGTGATGTTGTGGATAGCCAGCGATTCCGCTGACGACCAGATCGGGGTACTTCGCCGTCAGCGAGGAGTCATCGAGCCCAAACTTTTCAGCTTCCGCAGGTGTAAACGAATGAACGAGAACATCTGCATCAACCAACAACTTATGAAGTGCTTCGCGACCTTCAACTGTTTCGATGTCAATGACAACGCTTCGCTTGCTGCGATTCCACGTGGCAAAACCAGCAGCCGCGCGTGCGCGATCTCCGGTCGGGCGCTCAACTTTGATGACATCGGCACCTGATTCGGCGAGCATCCGGCACGCAAGTGGCCCAGCTAGTCCCTCCGCCAGCTCAATTACGCGAATGCCCTCAAGTACACCTGCGGTCATTGGTTCCCCCAATCCAATCGTCCGATGCGACAACCCTAAACGGAATTATGCCGCGGCGATGAAAGCGGACGATCGAATTAGGTGCGCTGCGCTGTATGACTAGGCGCGCTGAACCATCGGCACGTAGTCGCGCTCGGCGGAGCCGGTGTAGACCTGACGTGGACGGCTGATTTTTTGCTCTTTGTCCAACAGCAACTCGCTGAAATGGGCTAGCCAGCCAGCGGTGCGAGGAATTGCGAACAACACGGTGAACATGTCAACTGGGAATCCGAGAGCCTGATAGATCAGCCCAGAGTAGAAGTCAACGTTCGGATACAACTTGCGCTTGACGAAGTACTCGTCTTGAAGCGCAACTTCCTCGAGTTTCAAAGCCACATCGAGCAACGGGTTCTTGCCGGTGACTTCAAAAACGTCGTACGCGGTCTTCTTGATGATCTTGGCGCGTGGGTCGTAGTTCTTGTACACCCGGTGACCAAAGCCCATGAGCTTGCCGTTTCCATCCTTCACGCTTTGGATAAAGGCGGGAACGTTGTCAAGCGTCTTGATCTCTTCAAGCATCCGCACAACAGCTTCATTGGCTCCACCGTGCAAGGGTCCGTACAGAGCAGATGCTGCGGCAGCGGTTGCTGAGTATGGATCGGCATTCGAAGATGCCACCACGCGCATAGCAGTGGTGCCACAGTTCTGCTCGTGATCAGCGTGAAGAATGAACAACACGTCCATGGCTTTTGCCAACACTGGGTTGACATGTGAATCATCACCGATCTTGAACATCATGTTCAAGAAGTTTTCAGAGTAGGTGAGTGAGTTGTTCGGGAGCACGAAGGGAAGACCCGTGCTGAATCGGTAACACATCGCCGCAAGAGTGGGCATCTTGGCTACGAGACGCAGTATTTGGCGGTCGAGGTTCTTCTTATCGAAGATCTCCTTGGCATCGGGATAGAAGGTGCCAAGTGCGGCCGCTGCAGAAACGAACATTCCCATTGGGTGAGCGTCGTAATGGAAACCATCCACAAAACGCTTACGCATGTTCTCGTGAATGTATGTGTGGTGAGTGACGTCGTAGGTCCACTGTTGGAGCTCGGCAGCGGTTGGCAGGTCGCCGTTTAGCAAAAGGTAGGCAACCTCAAGGAACGTTGACTTCTCGGCAAGCTGCTCAATCGGGTACCCGCGGTACCGAAGAATTCCAGCGTCACCGTCGAGATAGGTGATCGCAGACTTGCAAGCGGCAGTTGATAGGTATGCCGGATCGTAAACACGCAGGTCCGCGTCGAGTTCGCGAAGTGCGGTTGAAGGAAATGAACCGTCGGTTAGCGGGACTGTTACCTGCTTACCGGTGCGGTCATCGATGATGGTGATGGTTTCAGCCACCGAGAACCCCTTATGTGCTTATGGAGGGCTTCCTCCCCCCGAGGTTCAGGTTATACGGCTTCACATACGAATTGTTAACCGACGTTTGCGGCAACCAAAAAGCAGTACCGATCGGTCAAAGTGGCGAGTTGTCGTGCTTGCGCTTGATTAGCTTTTCGCGCTTATCGGCAAGCATCTCGAGTGCAGCGACAATCTCACTACGGGTCTCAGCAGGCGTAACGACTGAATCAACTAGGCCACACTCGGCGGCAACATACGGATTCAGTAGGCGCTCGGCGTAGTCGGCCTCAAACTCGGCTTTTTCTTCGTCGGTCGCCTTGCGTTGAAGGATCGCCGAAGCCTGACCAGCTCCCATCACTGCTAACTCTGCCCAAGGCCAAGCCAAGCAGAGGTCGTTACCCATGCGCTTGGAGTCCATGACGATGTAGGCACCTCCGTAGCTTTTACGAAGGATCACACAGATTCGCGGCACGGTTGCGCGACCGTAGGCGAATACGAGTTGGGCGCCGTGGCGGATCATTCCACGCCACTCAAGATCTTTGCCTGGGTAGAAACCAGGAGTATCGACCAAAGTGATGATCGAGATGTTGAACGCATCACAAAGAGTCACAAATCGTGCGGCTTTTTGTGATGCTGGAATGTCCAGTGTGCCCGCAAGGACCATCGGCTGATTGGCAATAATTCCCACAGTCCGTCCGCCCATCGTGGCAAACGCGGTAACAACATTTGCCGCCCATCGGGGTTTGAGCTCGAGGTAATCACCATCATCGACAATTGAGGCAATCACGTTTCGAACATCGTAGGAACCAGTTGAAGATTCCGGAATGAGTTCACCAGCTTCGGGTGTTTGCCGGTCACCGGGGTCTGAGGATGGAAACTGCTCTGGAAGTTCGTCAGTGTTATCGGGCAAAAACGCAAGTATCTGGTCCACGCTTTCGCGTGCCGATTCGACATCGCTAACAACAATTGACGCCACGCCACTTGCGCGTGCAAGCGTTCCTGCGCCACCCAGTTCTTCGTTGCCAATTTCGATGCCAGTGAACTGTGTGACCATCGCAGGGCCAGAAACAAATGCATAAGCATCTTCTGTGAGGATCACGAAATCAGAAAGACCCAACATGAGTGCAGGGCCAGAAACTGCTGGTCCTTCGACAATGAAAAAGATTGGCACGATTCCCGAACACTGGGTAACTGCGCGTGCCGCGCGACCCCAGCCATGCAATGATGCGATGCCCTCGTCTATATCTGCACCTGATGAGCCCATCTCAAGAACTAGCGGTCGCTTGGATGCAAGCGCTTGGCGGGCAGACGACTCAATCACTGATGATGCGTCAGCAGTCAAAGCGCCTTTCCGCGCAGATGAATCAATATCGACCCAGATCACCTCGCGCCCAGATTCAAGTGTGCGAGCCGAAGCCGATGCGGCTCCCGGTACCCGAGACTGAAGCGCGAGCGTTTCGTTCACGCTTCAGAAACTACTTAGTTACCGAGGCGTACCAGTGCCCCCGTGCACGCGATGAATTCCGGGGCTGTGTTGTGGGCGAATATTGCGAAGAGTTTCGGTGGTCACATTGAAGATCGCCCGAGTTGCGCTGTTGACCGCGGGGCGTCTGCGTTGCACCCAGCCGACGGTTCGTTGGGGTCGTTCGTCAATGGAAATTCGGGAGAAGGGTCCCTCAAGCCATTGTGGAATCGCCGACGATGGAACAATCGCAGCTCCGTATCCTTCAAAAGCCAGCGAAGCGAGAAGTCGCACGCCGTCGATTTCGGCATGTGCTTTCAGCGTGACTTCCTTAGCCGCCGCAACGCGATCTAGCACTCGGCGGAATGCTGTGCCTGAGGGTGGCAAAAGAAGTGCATGTGAAGCGAGCTCGTCGATGCCGATGTTGTTGCGACCTGAGAGTTGATGGCGAGTGTGCACCACAAGCACGAGATCTTCAGCAAAGAGTGGCTCAACTGTGACATCGGGTTCGGTCAGCGGTAAGTGGACGATGGCGGCATCGATCTGACCATCAATAACTCGGGGTAGCAGCGAGGATGTACTGCCCTCGTGCGCCGTGACTCGAACCTCGGGATACCGGCTAGCCATCGTGTTCAGAATTTGCGGCATGATCCATCTCGCGGTGGTGCTGAGCACACCGAGGCGAGTTACGCCTGTGATTTGATCCTCGAGGGCGGTGAGGTCGCCAGGGATATCCTCTATTTCGCGCAGAATCCGTCGTGCTCGTTCTAGGACCACCTCGCCCTCGTCGGTGAGGACCCCCGAGTTGCGATCCACGAGGGTGGCCCCGAGTTCGCGCTCCAAGCGGGCGATATGGGCCGAAACGTTCGATTGCACGGTGTAGAGCGCCTTGGCCGCAGCCGAGAATGAGCCATTGTCAGCAATGGCTACGAGGCTCGAAAGGTGCTTAATATCCACGAATTAAGCCTATCTGAAAAAACGATAGTAAGTATCTCTCATTTCGGGTTGAGTGTTCACACTTTCACGTGCATAATTAGAAGCAACATATCGCGACAACTTCCCCCAAGTTGTCCGACAGGTCCCGGTGATCGTTCCCCCCAACGATCGGGATCCAGGTTGAGAGGCCCGACTTCCCCCAAGTCGGGCCTTTCCCGTATCTAGGGGCTGAATGTGAGAAGCGAGAAAGGCACTCGTTCGCCCGCAACGGACTCGTAGCCTTCAACCCGTGCCTTCATCGATTGCGATTTTTGATCTTGACCGCGTGCTCGTACGCGGAGGATCCGGTCGCGTGATCGCATCAATGGCGCGGCAGTCGGGCCTAGTGAGTCGCGAGCTGCCGAACAGTGATGTTTTCTATTCGTTGATTGATGCCTTCGGCGACAACATCGTTGTGATGGCCGCGGCGCGTCAATTGCCGCTGGTGTTTAAAGGCAAGCAAAAAAGCGCGGTGCAATTTGGTGCTTCATTGGTTGCACCTGATCTGTCGCCATGGGTTCAGGAATATGCCGCCAAAGAAATTGCGGATCATAAAGCTGCTGGTCGCGGGCTTGTGCTCGCTACGGCGATGCCCGCTGAGATTGCGCGGCCAATTGCCAACAAACTCGGATTCACCGCTGTTATCGCCACTGAGTTTGGTGTTGATGATGACGGAAAATTTAGTGGCGAGATCAACGGCAACTTTGTTTGGGCGGATGGCAAGCGTGCTGCAATCGAGAACTACGCGAGTGAAAATGACATTGATCTCAAGACGAGTTGGATGTATTCAGACTCACGCAATGACATCGCAGTGATGGAACTAGTAGGAAATCCGATTGCGGTCAATCCCGACCAACGGCTTGAGCGTCACGCTCGTGAGCGGAGCTGGACCATTGTGCGGTTCGAGGATGCAAATGCGGGGGATTCGCTGATTCCCGATCGCGCCGAAGCTCAGCGCATTGCATTCAAAGTGTTGCGTCCTGAAATGCTTCCGTTCGCTGATTTTGAATTTGTTGGGCTTGACTGTGTGGACCCAAACACGGCTGCGATTCTTGTTGCTGAAGCAAAAAATAGTTTTGATTACGTGGCACTAGCGCTCACCGTGGCAGCGATTGGTCGCCCAGTTGGGTTCGTGCGCAACGAAGACTTAGTCGAAGATCTGGTTGGTTCACTTGCCAACGGGGAAATGCAAGTAGCAACTGGCGCACCTTGGGACACCGTGATCGCAGCAGCGAAAGTCTCAGGTGCCGCCGTTTATGCAGTGCGGGTTACGGGGAGTGATGCCGTATGGCCACGCGACAAGCCGCTGCCGGCAATTTGGAATTTACGCAATCCACCGGCTGTGACCTGTGAGGTCACGGGGCCATTGGATCTGAAATTCAGGAGCGCTTCAGCAGACGCCGCAAGGATTGAATCAGCGACGGCTTAGTTAAGCCTGACTTGCTCTTTTCGCCTGCAACCTTCGCGCGCACGATGTTGAGCGCCGAACCAGCTTTGAACCACTCAACCTGCTCTGGGCTGAAGGTGTGCTTGGCCTCAAACTCGACAACCGAACCGTCGGTTTTGTTGATTAAGCACTTCACTGGGCGATCTGGCACTGGTGGCAAATTCAACACGCTGATCGTGTCGTCTTCACCGATGAGTTCGTATGTGCCCGGATCAGCAAAGGTCAGCGGAACCAGCCCTTGCTTCTTCAGATTGGTTTCATGAATACGAGCAAATGAGCGAGCAAAGATCACGACTCCGCCGCGGAAGCGAGGCTCCATTGCGGCGTGCTCACGCGAAGACCCTTCGCCATAGTTCTGGTCCCCAATTGCGCACCAGCGAATGCCATTTTCTGAATACCGCTTGGCAATTTCTGGATAGGGACGACGCTGCCCGTCGGTTGTGTCCTTGCCGATTCCAGCCACATCGTCGTAGGCGTTAACGGCGCTTTCAAACAAGTTGCCCGAGATGTTCTCCAAGTGTCCACGGAATTTGAGCCACTTGCCCGCAGCTGAAATGTGGTCGGTAGTGCACTTGCCTTTGGCCTTCATGAGAATTGGCAATTTCAGGTAATCGTTTCCATCCCAAGCTGGGAACGGTTCAAGCAATTGCAGGCGGTCGCTGGTAGGGCTCACCTCGACTGTGATTCCTGATCCATCAGCTGGAGGGGCGATGAAAGTGTTTGCACCAGGGTCATAGCCCTTGGCCGGGAGAACATCACCTTGTGGCGCATCGAGTTTGACCTGCGAGCCGTCGGGCGCCGTGAGGGTGTCAACAGTTGGATCAAAGTCGAGTCGACCAGCGAGCGCAAGAGCGATCACGGTGTCTGGGCTCGTTACAAATGAGAGTGTGTTCGCCGAACCGTCGTTGCGCTTAGGAAAGTTACGGTTGAAAGAGTTCACAATTGTGTTGGGCTTTGAAGTGATCTCGTTAGCGCGTTCCCACTGACCGATGCACGGACCGCATGCGTTAGCGAGCACGGTTGCGCCAATTGCTTCAAGGTCAGCCATCAAGCCGTCGCGCTCAATCGTTGCGCGTATCTGTTCCGAACCCGGTGAAACAAGGAGTTCAACTTTGGCTTTCAGGCCCTTGGCGGCGGCTTGGCGCGCGACGGATGCCGCGCGTGTGATGTCTTCGTATGACGAGTTAGTGCAACTGCCGATCAGCGCCGACGAGATGTCTAATGGCCAGCTGTTTTCGCGCGCCGCTGCGCCGACGGCAGCACCAGCACGGTGGGCACGGTCTGGCGAATGTGGTCCATTGATAAGGGGAGTGAGAGTGCTGAGGTTGATTTCAATGGTCTGGTCGTAACTTGCACCATCATCTGGGCGCAGATCAGATTTCACCTTGTCTGCTTCGGTTGCGATGTCGGCGCGACCGGTGGCGCGCAGGTACGCCGCCATGTTGTCGTCGTATCCGAACACCGAACACGTGGCGCCGATCTCGGCACCCATGTTGCAGATCGTTGCTTTACCTGTTGCCGAAATTGAATCCGCACCTGGCCCGAAGTATTCAACGATTGCTCCAGTGCCGCCCTCAACCGTGAGAACTCGGGCAACTTCGAGAATTACGTCTTTCGGACTTGACCATCCCGACAATGTGCCGGTGAGCTTTACGCCGATCACTTTTGGCCAACGCACGTTGAATGGAAAACCAGTCATCACGTCAACTGCGTCAGCGCCACCAACACCGATGGCTACCATGCCGAGACCACCAGCATTCGGAGTGTGTGAATCGGTGCCGATCATCATTCCGCCTGGAAATGCGTAGTGCTCGAGCACAACCTGGTGGATGATTCCGCTACCAGGACCCCAAAAACCGATCCCGTATTTGGCAGAAACAGAACGCAGAAAGTCATACACCTCTTTGTTGGTGTCGACGGCAACGCCAAGGTCGATCTTGGCGCCAACTTTTGCCGAGATGAGATGGTCGCAGTGAACAGTTGATGGCACCGCGGTAGTTGGTAGCCCTGCAGTCATGAACTGCAACAAGGCCATCTGTGCCGTTGCATCTTGCATCGCTACGCGGTCGGGATTGAAGTCCGCGTATGAACGACCACGCTCGAGTTCTTGGTTGTTTGGATCAACCAAATGATTGATGAGGATCTTTTCCGCCAACGTGAGAGGACGCCCGAGACGCTTGCGGCCGATTGCGCAATTTGCGGCGAGAGATTTGTACGCACCCTGTACGAGTTCGATCGGTGTGCCAGCGGAAACGGCCATGTCAGCTCCTTGGTTTTGTTGATGCGATTCAATTCGGTGGGGAAGTAGAGCCCTTACCTATGTGTAGACAAGTATAATACAAGTGCCACTATGCGGAGAATCAGATACCAAGAAATTGCCGACGCTCTCCGAACTCGGATCACGGCTGGCGAGTTTGCCGCTGGGCGCGTGTTGCCTTCTGAATCAGAACTCTCCACCACCTTTGATGCGTCACGAGTGACCATTCGCAAAGCGCTTGAAGTGTTACGAGATGAGTCGTTGGTTGATGCGCGTCAAGGATTCGGTTGGTATGTGGCAACCGATCCGATTCGCCAGCCACTCGGACGCCTCGCGACTATCGAAGAGCAGATGGCCAGTGACGGTATTAAACCTGAGCGGCAAATCCTTGAGTTCGCGTTCGAGCGCGCAAAGGGGCGTGTTGCGAAAGTCCTTGGCAACATTCAGGTGCTGAGAGTGAAACGCCTAAATCTTGCTGACGGTGAACCCTTTGCGCTCGTAACCGTTTGGTGCCCTGCGAACCTTGCCGAACACTTGAGTCGAGCAGATGTTGAACGCTCGCCGTTCTACGAGTTGATGAATATTCCACTCACCGGAGCAACACAAACGATCGGTGCCACCTTGGTTGAAGCTGAAGATGCGGCGCTGCTTGGGGTTCCGATGGGGTCACCAGTTTTGCGATGCGAACGCATCACGGAATCAGAAGGGGGTAAGGCAGTGCTGCTTTCACAACATGTCTTTCCCGCACATCGCACGGAGTTTGTCGTGGATCTACCGCATGCGGCACCGTCAATGGCGCCGAGTGGTTTAAGGCTGGTTGAGTAAGCCTTCGCCTACCAGGTGTTCCAGTGGCTTACTTGGCTCAACGGAAGTCGCTTGGCGGGCTTGAAGTCAGTGCCAACTGTGTAGGCCACTGGGAACAAACCAACTTGTGAATGGGTCTCAAATGGAATGCCCAAAATGTCAGCAGCCTCACGCTCGCCTTCGCCGAGCAAGTGCAACGTGGTCCAAGCAGAACCAAGACCACGCTCGCGTAACGCGAGCATGAAACTCCAAGCTGCGGGAAGGATTGATCCGTAGAGAGACGCCGCCATTGCGCCGCCGGCATTTTCTGCGCGACCCTGAATCACTGGGATCATCAAATACGGAGCTCGCTGCATGTTCTTTGCAAGGAACAATGCGGAGTCGCCGACTTTGGGCATTGACTCACGGCGCACGTCACCTTCTGCGTATTCAGGCTTCGGGAGTGAGTAATAGAGCATGAATGCATCGTGGTAAATCTTTGCGATCGCATCCTTCTTCTTTTGCTCGTCGATCATCACGAAATGCCAACCTTGCATGTTGGACCCAGTTGGGGCTTGTAACGATATTTCGAGACACTCGTCAATTAGCTCACGCTCAACTGGACGGTCGAAGTCGAGTCGCTTGCGGACACTACGGGTGGTCAGGAGTACTTCATCGGCGGAAAGGTTCAAACGCATGGGGAAACTCTACGGCTCATTTGGGTCCGTGGATACACCGATAGGCTCGCACCATGGGCGTAATCAAGAATTTCCATGATCGGGTAGAGGTAGAGATCACCGAGGGTGTTGCCGATGTGCGGATGGTCCGGGTGGATAAACGCAATGCACTGGACAACGAGATGTTCATGGGTCTTGATGAAGCAGGGCAGTACTTAAAGACTGCCGAAGGTGTGCGTGTCGCGGTTCTGCGCGGGGAAGGCAAGTCGTTTTGCGCTGGTCTTGATTTTTCGATCTTCAGCCAGATTGCCGAGGGCGATAAAGGTGCGGGGCCCACTGTGATGGGAGACCGGGTTTCTGACCAGATCGCAAACCGCGCACAACGTGTTGCTTGGACATGGCAAGAGGTTTCTGCGCCGGTGATCGCCTCGGTTCACGGACATGCAATGGGTGGCGGTTTTCAGATTGCCATGGGTGCAGACATTCGCATCGCGCATCCCGACACTCAGTTCAGTGTGCGCGAAATGCATTGGGGATTGTTCCCCGACATGTCGGGCACGCTCACTCTTGGCGCTCACGTGCGACCCGATGTAGCCAAAGAACTCATCTATTCGGCTCGTATATTCGACGGCAACGAAGCCCATGCCTTGGGAATAGTGACCAAGGTCTCAGCCGATCCGCTGACCGATGCTCGGGCACTCGCGGACCAGATTGCCAGTGCCAATCCTTCGGCGATTCGGGCTGCCAAGCGACTCGTGAACCGTGCGGCATATGGCGATGCGGCTGGGCAGCTTGAAGCTGAGCGCACCGAAATTGCCCAGGTGATCGGCAAGCCCAACCAGATTGAGGCTGTAATGGCGAATCTCGCGGACCGAAAACCTATTTTCAAAGACCTCGACTGAGGCCGTAGCATTTAATTAATTGGTCGGGGCGTTCCGTCCCGCCGAACTCGGGTCAGCGTCGCCCCGATTTTCAACAAGAGAAGTCGTTGAAAGTAGAGAGTTTGATGACGCCCAAGTTTTATCCCGAAGCCCATGGTCTGTACGACCCACGCTTTGAACACGACGCGTGTGGAGTGGGTTTTGTCGCGCATATAAAAGGTGAGAAAAGCCACGCGATAGTTGCCAACGGAATCAGTTCGCTTTGCAACATGGAGCATCGTGGTGCGACCGGGGCTGAAGCGGACACCGGCGATGGCGCAGGAGTATTAATTCAGATCCCTGACAAGTTCTTCCGCGCCGTAGTTGGCTTTGAACTCCCGCCAGTTGGTGCTTACGGTGCGGGCCTTGCGTTTCTCCCTTCAGAACTCGAAACCGCTGAGAAAGCAGTTGCCTCAATCGAAGAAATCGTCCGCCAAGAAAGTCTCAAGGTTCTCGGTTGGCGTGAAGTGCCCTTTGATCCGAAGACCATTGGTAAAACTGCGCGTGCGGTGATGCCGTTATTCCGACAACTTTTCATCGCCGACCCATCTGGCGCAACCGGTATTGATCTTGATCGGAAGCTGTTTGTTGTGCGTAAGCGCATTGAACGTGAACTCTCGACTGATCAGTCCACCTACTTTCCGTCGCTTTCATCGCGCACATTCGTCTACAAGGGAATGTTCACAACGCCACAGTTGCGCGAGTGCTTCCTCGATCTTGCCGATGAAAGAGTTGAGTCGGCGATTGCTTTGTTCCACAGCCGTTTCTCAACCAACACGTTTCCGTCATGGCCGTTGGCACACCCGTACCGTTTCATTGCGCACAACGGTGAGATCAACACAGTGCAAGGCAACCGTAACTGGATGCGCACACGTGAGTCATTGCTGAAGTCCGATCTCATTCCGAACCTCGAGCGCGCATATCCGATTTGTACACCTGGTGGATCAGACTCGATGAGTTTTGACGAGGTGTTGGAGTTGTTGCACCTCGGTGGACGATCATTGCCACATGCTGTGCTGATGATGATTCCCGAGGCATGGGAAAACCATGCCACCATGAGCCCAGCGCTACGTGCCTTCTATCGATTCCATGCAGCGATGATGGAACCATGGGACGGCCCGGCGAGCGTCGCATTCACTGATGGCACCTTGATTGGTGCAGTTCTTGACCGTAACGGTCTGCGACCAAGCAGATTCTGGGTCACTGCTGACGATCTTGTGATCATGTCGTCTGAAGTTGGTGTGATGGACATCGATCCAGCGCGCGTGGTGCGTAAAGGACGTCTGCAGCCTGGGCGCATGTTCCTGATCGACACCTCTAAGGGTTGCATCATCGATGACACCGAGATCAAGAATGAACTCGCCGCCGCCGAGCCTTATGGCGAGTGGCTTGATCGTGGTTTGATGCTGCTTGATGATCTGCCGGACCGTGACCATGTGGTCTACAGCCACAGCAGCGTGCTGCGGCGCCAGCAAGTTTTTGGATACACGCACGAAGAATTGCGCATCATCCTCACACCGATGGCTAAGAGTGGTCAGGAACCCATTGGTTCAATGGGCACTGATACGCCAATTGCAGTTTTGTCAAAGCGTCCGCGTCTTCTTTTTGACTACTTCCAACAGCTTTTTGCTCAAGTTACAAACCCACCGTTGGATGCCATCCGTGAAGAAGTAGTTACGTCGGTTGGCTCGACCATTGGGCCAGAAGCGAACATGTTGCAACCGGGTCCGGAGAACTGCCGACAACTCGCCTTGCCGTTTCCAGTTATTGACAATGACGAGCTCGCCAAGATCGTGCATATCAACGACGATGGAAAGCACGAGAGTCTTCGTAGTGCGGTGATCTCGGGCTTGTATCGGGTGGCAGATGGCGGCAATGGATTGCGTGCGGCGCTTCGTGAAGCCTGCAGTCAGGCTTCACGTGCCATTGATGAAGGTTCGCGGATCATCATCCTCTCGGACCGCAATTCCGATGAAGTGATGGCCCCGATTCCATCGCTCCTGTTGACCAGTGCAGTTCATCATCATTTGATTCGCGAAAAGAAGCGCACCAAAACTGGCCTCATCGTGGAATGTGGTGATGCACGCGAAGTTCACCACATGGCACTGCTGATTGGTTATGGCGCGGGTGCTGTGAACCCGTACTTGGCTTTTGAATCAATTGAGGACATGATTCTCGCCAACGACGGCGAAGGCGTGAACGACATGGGTGGGCTTGATGTCCACACTGCACTTCACAAGTACATCAAGGCTGCCGGCAAAGGCGTGCTCAAGGTGATGTCAAAGATGGGCGTCTCCACCGTTGCCTCGTATACGGGGGCGCAAATCTTTGAAGCCATTGGTCTCGCCACAGAAGTCGTCGAGGAGTTTTTTGTTGGCACTGTAAGCCGCCTTGGTGGCATTGGTCTTGATGAGATCGCCGAAGAGACAGCACAGCGACATCGGGTTGCTTACATGGAGCGCGCAACCGAGCGTGCACACCGCAGCCTTGAAATCGGCGGTGAGTACCAGTGGCGCCGTGAAGGAGAGATTCACCTTTTCAACCCCGAAACGGTCTACCGCTTGCAACACTCCACGCGCTCGGGTCGCTACGACGTGTTCAAGCAGTACACGCAAGCCGTAGATGACCAGTCACGCAACCTTGCAACTCTGCGCGGGCTATTTGATCTGCAAAGTGATCGCCCCCCAGTGCCGATCAATGAAGTTGAGCCAGTAAGCGAAATTGTTAAGCGATTCTCCACAGGCGCGATGTCTTATGGCTCAATCTCCGCTGAGGCACACGAGACCCTCGCAATTGCAATGAACCGAATTGGTGGCAAGAGCAACACCGGTGAAGGCGGTGAGGATCCAGAGCGTTTTATTCCGCTACCAAATGGTGATTCGAAGCGCTCGGCAATCAAACAGGTTGCATCGGGACGCTTTGGTGTCACTAGTGAATACCTTGTCAACTCAGATGACATTCAAATCAAGATGGCCCAAGGTGCGAAGCCCGGTGAAGGCGGGCAGTTGCCAGGGCACAAGGTGTACCCATGGGTGGCAAAGACTCGCCATTCCACGCCAGGAGTTGGACTCATCAGCCCACCTCCACACCACGACATCTATTCAATTGAAGACCTCAAGCAGTTGATTCACGATTTGAAGAACTCAAACCCAACTGCCCGCATCCACGTGAAGCTGGTGGCTGAAGTAGGAGTCGGCACTGTTGCTGCCGGTGTATCTAAGGCCAAGGCCGATGTGGTTTTGATCTCGGGCCACGACGGTGGCACAGGTGCGTCTCCTTTGACCTCGCTTAAACACGCCGGTGGTCCTTGGGAACTTGGACTCGCTGAAACACAGCAGACCCTCATGATGAATGGACTCCGCGACCGCATTGTGGTGCAGACCGATGGCCAGATGAAGACCGGTCGCGATGTGATCATCGCGGCGCTGCTGGGTGCTGAAGAATATGGATTCGCAACCGCACCACTCGTTGTGAGTGGTTGCATCATGATGCGTGTTTGCCACCTCGACACATGCCCAGTTGGAGTCGCAACGCAGAACCCGGAATTGCGTGCGCGTTTCAGTGGCAAGCCAGAGTTTGTGGTCAACTTCTTTGAATTCATCGCCGAAGAAGTGCGCGAATATCTCGCCGCACTTGGATTCAGAACACTCCAAGAAGCAATTGGCCATGTTGAAGTAATCGACACCAAAAAGGCCGTTGATCATTGGAAATTGTCGGGTCTTGACATTTCGCCAATACTCACGCCAGCACTGAACCCGTACTCCCAGACCCCTTATAAGTCGGTGGCCCAGAACCACGAGCTGGATCAGGCTTTGGATAATGAGCTAATTGCCAAGTCGCAGTCAGCAATTCAGGATGCGAAGCCTGTGGTCATCGAGACCGCGGTGCACAACGTGAACCGAACAGTTGGCACGATGCTCGGATACCAAGTGACCAAGGCATGGGGCGGTAACGGTTTGCCAGACGGCACGATCAAGATCCACTTCAAAGGTTCTGCAGGCCAGAGCTTTGGCGCATTTGTCCCCCAGGGAATTGAGATGCGCCTAGAGGGTGATACCAACGACTATCTCGGCAAGGGTTTGTCGGGTGGGCGCTTGATTGTGCATCCCGATAAGTCAGCGCAATTCGTAGCGCATGAGAACATCATCGCCGGCAACGTGATCGGATACGGCGCCACCAGTGGTGAAATTTTCATTTCTGGAATGGTCGGTGAGCGCTTTTGTGTTCGTAACTCTGGTGTGCTCGCGGTTGTTGAGGGCGTTGGTGACCACGGATGTGAGTACATGACCGGTGGGCGAGTAGTGGTACTTGGTTCAACTGGGCGCAACTTTGGAGCCGGAATGTCCGGTGGAATTGCGTATGTGCACGATGCCGATGGTTCATTCATTGACCGTGTGAACTACGAATTGGTTGACATCGAGGCACTGCAAGATGACGATGTGAAATTCTTGCTTGACACGATCGGCCGTCACGTTGATTACACAGGCTCGGTGCTTGGCAGCGAACTGATCAAGAACTGGTCGAATGAGTGGTCCAAGTTCCGCAAGGTGATGCCACGCGACTACAAGCGCGTGTTGCAAGTCCAAGCCGAAGCCGTTGCGAATGGTCTCGATGAAGATCAGACCAACCACATGATCATGGAGGTGGCACGTGGGTGAGCCAACCGGGTTTCTGAAATGGAAGCGCGAGAGTCCGCCTCGTCGCTCCGTGCCGGTTCGTTTGCGCGACTGGAAAGAGGTCTATGAGGACTTCAGTCATGACACCTTGAAGCACCAAGCAGGGCGTTGCATGGATTGCGGCATTCCTTTTTGCAACAACGGTTGCCCGCTCGGGAACTTGATTCCTGATTGGAATGACCTCGTCTACCGCGGTAATTGGCGTGAAGCAATTGAGCGCCTTCACGCGACGAATAACTTTCCTGAGTTCACGGGCCGGCTGTGTCCGGCACCGTGTGAGTCGGCATGTGTTCTTGGAATTAACCAAGATCCCGTTTCAATCAAACAAGTTGAAGTCGAGATCATTGACTACGCATGGGAACAGGGCTGGGTCACGCCTGTGTTGCCAACGGTGAAATCCGGCAAACGAGTGGCGGTTATTGGTTCTGGTCCGGCTGGCCTTGCAGTTGCCCAACAACTCACTCGTGCCGGACACGACGTGGTTGTTCTTGAACGCTCGGATCGAATCGGTGGGCTCCTGCGTTATGGAATTCCGGAATTCAAAATGGAGAAGCGGCACGTCGATCGCCGCATCGATCAGATGAAGGCGGAAGGCACTGAGTTTCGCGTAAATGCAGTTGTTGGTGACGAGGTTGACATCGATGTTCTGCGTGCATCTCATGACGCGGTAGTTCTCGCTTGTGGGGCAACAGCATGGCGTGATCTTGGCGTGCCAGGACGCGAGCTCAACGGCATCCATCAAGCCATGGAGTACCTGCCGATTGCGAATCGTGTGCAAGAAGGCGATTTCTCAGATTTCTCTATTGATGCCCACGACAAGCACGTAGTGATTATCGGTGGTGGCGACACCGGTGCTGACTGTCTCGGTACCGCTCATCGACAGGGAGCGAAATCCGTAACTCAGCTCGAGATCATGCCTCGTCCGCCGGAGGAACGCTCGACTAACAATCCATGGCCGCAATACTCAATGGTCTATCGAACTTCATCTGCTCACGAAGAGGGTGGCGAGCGCGTCTATAGCGTGAACACTGAGCGTTTTGTCGATGACGGCAACGGTAACGTTCGCGCCTTGCTCATTCACGAAGTGGAATTGGTAGACGGAAAATTCCAAAAAGTTGAGGGCACCGATCAAGAGCTGCCTGCCGACCTGGTGTTCTTGGCGCTTGGCTTCGTTGGGCCCGAGCATGGCTCGTGGCTCGATCAGCTAGGTGTGAATTTTGATGCTCGCGGCAATGTCGAGCGCGATGACAACTACATGTCAAATGTGCCTGGAGTATTTGTTGCCGGCGACATGGGTCGTGGGCAGAGTTTGATCGTGTGGGCCATTGCCGAGGGGCGTGCCTGCGCCGCTGGTGTTGACTCTTGGTTAATGGGTGTTACCGACTTGCCAGCGCCAATTCCGCCAACTGCGCGCCCGCTGGTCTAGTTATTGCCCGATTGGCAATCCGCCATCAACACGAACAATCGCTCCGCTTACAAAAGATGACTGCGGACTCGCAAGAAACAATGCAGCAGGGATGATCTCAACGGGATTACCCGGGCGACCAATAGCTGAAGGAGTGGTGTTGCGCTGATCTTCGGGCCATGCATCTGCGATATCGGTGAGAAAGGGCCCGGGGGAAAGCGTGTTGACCCTGACCTTCGGGCCGTATTCAGCAGCGAGTGAACGGGTCATTGCATTGAGTGCTGCTTTTGCACTGCCGTAAGGAACGATCATTGGCGTGGGCATCAGCGATCCAGACGAAGTGACGTTGATGATGATGCCCCCATCGGTATCCGCCATGCGTTTGGCAACTCTGGACGCGAGACGAAATGGACCTTTGAAGTTGAGTCCGATTACCGAATCAAAGAGTTGCTCATTCACCTCGTGGCTCGGCATGGCCGGACTCATGCCGGCATTGTTAACAAGAATGTCAATGCGTCCCCATTCGGCATAAACCTTTTCGATCATCGAATCAATGGAGTCCCACTTGGCTGCATGTAGCGAAATTGCCATTGCGCGGCGACCGAGAGTACGAACCTCGTCGGCCACTTTCTCGCAGTTTTCAAGTTTGCGGCTCGCGATGATGCAGTCGGCGCCCCGTTCGGCAAATGCCTTTACCATCTGGTATCCAAGACCACGGCTGCCACCAGTGACAAGTGCGATTTTGCCCGTGAGATCGAAGTATGGATCGAGCATTGTTCCCCCAAGTTGTGTATCGGAATTCAGTTGTCCTGAAGCCCTTGCATCGAGACTATTCAGTAGAATTGCTGAGATGAAACGCGCCGAGAAAGTCTTAACTGCCGTAGCGGTGATGATCCTTCTCGGAGCTTGTGGTTCGACCACCACCACGGTGCGCACCACGGTTGTTCCAATTGGTCCGACCGCATTTGCAACCATCCCGCCAGTGCAACCGACCAATCCCGCTGACGTCACAACCCTGCCGCCAGACGCTTACGGCGAGGAACAGACCTACACAGTGAAGTCTGGGGATGCACCGATCAAGGTGGCAGAAGCGTACGGGGTTTCGCTCGCCGACTTGATCGCTTACAACGGCTGGATTAGCGCTAGTGAATTTCCACTTCCTGGTACCGAGATCAAGATTCCACCAAATGCCACCAAAGGCGGAAATTCAACTCAAACAACCACTGCAACCGGCGACACTCTGCCAGCAAACAGTGGGTGTGGCAGTCGACCCGCGGGTTTGTATGTGGTTTCAAGTGGCGACAGCCTAAGTCTGATTGCCACCAAGTTCTGCGTGAAAATGTCGTCGCTGTTGGCCGCTAACGGATGGGCGGACACAAGCCAAGTGATCTATCCAGGGATGACCATCGCTATTCCGCCGGCAAACTCCTGAGTGCAATGATTCACCGATCACCGTTTCACATTGGTGCTGCAACGCTTGCACTTGTCTTGGCCGCGTGCGGGTCATCAGGCGCCAACGACACTGAAGCAGTTTCCACCACGGTTGCGTCAACGACCACAGTTGCAACCACCACGACAACTGAACCCAAGCCGACAGGGTTTTCAATGGCGTTTACTGGTGATGTGCTGATCCACTCTTATGTTTGGGAGGAAGCGCGAGATTACGCATCCGGCAATGGGTATGACTTTGCTCCGATGTTCGCTGAGATTAAGCCGATTCTTCAGTCAGTTGATCTTGCGATCTGTCACCTCGAGGTTCCAATTGCCCCCGCAGGGGAGGAGCCTCAGACGTTTCCGTTTTATGCAGCGCCCGTAGAACTGGTTGCAGGCCTGAAGTGGGCTGGATACGAGCGGTGCTCCACGGCTAGCAATCACACAATCGACCAAGGCATCGCTGGAGTCGAGGCAACCATCGCAGCATTCAAGGCGAACAAGCTCGGCCAAAGTGGAATGGCAAACGTTCCCGCCGATATTGAACCCAAAGTTTTCAAGGTCAACGGATTCAAGGTCACTCACCTGTCCTACACGTGGGGCTACAACGGCATCGACATGCCCAATGGTGAAGATTGGCGATCTGCATTGATCAATGCTGATCGCATTATTGACGATGCGAAAAAAGCGCGTGCGATGGGTGCGCAGTTTGTCGTTGTCAGCATGCATTGGGGTTCGGAACCACTGCATGAAATAACTCGTTATCAACGTGAGAATGCCGAGGCAATCACTGCCTCGGGCGCTGTTGATCTAATCGTTGGACACCACTCGCACGTACTGCAGCCGATAGAACAAGTCAATGGTGTGTGGACCGTTTTCGGCCTCGGCAACATTCTCAGCAGTCACCCAACTCGCGAGTTCTTTCCACCAGAGTCACAAGACGGCGCAGTCGTTACCGTGAATGTCGAGTTTGGAATGAACGGTAAGCCAATTGTTGGACGCCCTGTGGTTTACCCGACATGGGTTGACAAAAACGAGGGCTATGTCATTCGCGACGTTGGTTCAGGCCTATTCAACCCGAACACCTCATCGAGCCTTCGGCAAGCTCTACAAGTTTCGCTTGATCGCTCACGCAAGTACGTGGGTGATTTCATACCGTGACCTTTTGCGATTAGTTGGTCCGTGATCTAAGCGTTGACAACAACTGTCGCACTACAGGTGTCAACCAATCCATGAACGTGTTGGACACATGATGTGAATCTCGGTAGACGAGAATGTCGCCAACCACAACTGGGCAGGCTGTTGCGGTACACAACCACTTGCGTGGCTCAATAAGGCCCACCTTCGCCTTGCGGGTGATGCTTCGTGTCACCGAGTCGAGTTCGCCGTAGTCGGGGTCGTTTGGATCTGGTGCACAGACTCCGATGTTGAGTCGGTTAGCGGATACGCAAGAGGGGACGGAATCGGGAGGATCTGGAGTATCAGCGATAACTACAGGCTGGATACCGTCTGCTTTGATGCCGCTCAAAAGCGCTGGCAGTTTTTCTTGCCACTGAGCAGCAGTGATTGGTGCTTGGGTAGATGATTCAAGGATTCCGTAGTACTGACTCATGAATACGATGGCCACATCTTGCTCGCGGAGATATTCGCGGACTGATTCGCGCCAAGGTTGGCAGTGACGAAATATCGAATCGTCGGTTCGGTTATAGGTTTCGACGTCAAGAAATGGGCAGCCACCCTGGGTCAGAGACAGCAGGCGCCATTTGCGTTGCTTGGCGATTGAGTCCAGTGCAACGAACCACTGGGCGGCGTGAGAGTCGCCCCATAAAGCAACTGTCACTGAGCCATTCGGGTCGCCAAACACACAATCACGCCGGACTTCAGAGTCGTAGTACACATGGCAACCGTTTTCATAGATGGCACTCGTGTCAGTGGTGGCGTTTAGAAGTGAAGGGCGCACGTTGTCTGGCACCACAGAATTGGTCTCGGCGGCAACGATCGCATCCAGTGGTTTGGTTTTGGCCATTGAAATAAAGCTGGGCTTGGGCTTTGGCGCCACGGTGATAGTTGTCGGCTCTGTGGTTGTCGTGGCAGGAAGCGTGGGCACGGTCGCAACGACGCCAGTTGAGATATCGGGTTCATGGTTGTGTAACGCAACACCAGTTCCGATGCCGGTCAAAACCAGTGCCGCACCAACCACAAGTGATACGGCCGAGCGACTGATCAGTACTTTGGAGCGGCGCACCGGATTCTCAATGAGTCGATACCCAAGCTCAGATAAACCAAGTACCAGCAGCAAGACTCCAAGGCGGGCGGTAATACTCAGATCATCACCGAGCTGACTCTGTGTGATTATCAATGCCGGCCAATGCCAAAGATAAAGCGAGTACGACCTAGCGCCGATCCATTGCATGAAGCCGTTGCGCAAGATAAGGACGGGCCCATAGGCAACTTGATCTCCGGCGATTAAAGCGAGACCCGTTGCAATCACTGGAACGGCAGCGATCGTGCCTGGAAACGCCACAACATCAGCAAAACTAAGTACCGAAACGATGATGCCACCCACGCCAATCCAACCAAGTGTGGCGCGAACAGTTGGGCTCAATCTGGCGGTATTCGCCGCCAATGCGGCTAGCAATGCGCCGAGCCCGAGTTCCCATGCGCGGGTGTGTAGACCAAAGTATGCCCATGACGGTGTTGCACTCGTCAGTGTGGTGCTAAGTGCAAACGAGACGATCACGATCAGTCCCATTGCAATTGCAATCTTTTGACGAATTCTCTTGCCACCCAATGTGACTAGGGCGATGAGACCAGGCCACACCATATAGAACTGCTCTTCAACTGCAAGTGACCAATAATGCTGAATCGCCGATGGTTCCATCGCAGCCTGCAGGTAGTCAGTTCCGCGATGGGCAAACACAAAGTTCACTGAAAACGCCGCAGCCGCCATGATGTCGTTGGCAAGTGCAGACAATCGGGTTGGCTGCAACCAGATTGCTGAGGCAAGAGCCGTTACAGCCAGCACGACTACCGAAATCGGCAGCAAACGGCGGGCTCGACGAGCGTAGAAGTCGCGGATGGAGATTCGGTCGTTTGCCTCGCGCTCATTAATAAGGAGTGAGGTGATTAGATAGCCAGAAATTACAAAAAAGACGTCAACACCGATGTAGCCGCCGCCAAAGCCTGGGATATCGAAATGAAAAAGAAGGACCGCAATGACTGCAATTGCTCGCAGTCCCTCGATGTCCTTACGGTGTTGCACTCAGTCGATTCTGCTACTTCTTGGGCGGAATGTCATTGAGCACCGATTCAACGCGACGCTTAACATCGCCTGCACCAGCTCCGGCGGGCATGATATGCACTCGCCCAGCCTCAATTGCTTCAATCGTGGCCACTGCCACGTCG
>JAFMEI010000117.1 GCA_017856815.1 Ilumatobacteraceae bacterium | reverse complement strand
TGGACAAGATTGACGCGCTCAAGGTGCTGCGGGCGGCTTCAAATGAAGAGCGGGATGCCCTTCTGGTGCAACTCGGTGGACGCGGAAAGCCCGAGCAAGACATCATCGCGCAACTTTCCGCAGTGCGCCCGCTGCGGCACCCAGATCGTTTTGAAGAGGCACACCGCATGATGGTGCGATCAATTGAAGTGCTTGACCGTAACGGACCGCGTCAGGCAACTGTTCGCCGTTTAGGGCCGCTGACCCCGATTGCTAAATGGCTTGTCGAGCAAGCTTCTGGATTCATTGTTAAGAGTTATATCAACAAGATCACAAACAGAATTTGCGGGCTCTACGAACGTCGCGAAGCCAATAGCGCATGGCACACCAGCGAACACCACATGTTGCGTCGTGCGCGAATTGATCTACGAAGGGTTCGTGAGGGTATGAACTCAAAGTCAATCGGTCTGCCGTCGTTCATTCTTGGTGGTGCAGCGCTTACTTCTGTGGCCAGTGGCATCCAAGGTGTTGCCAGTGAAGCACTCAACCACACACTCGGGGTGATCGCACTTGGCATCATTGCTGTAAGCGTGTTGTTTGCTCTGTCCTGGGTGGCATTATTCAGCGCTGCGGTGGCGCGGCGACGCATCCGGCTCGCCACTGATCAATCACTCGCAGCATTGTGGGAAACAATTGGCGCCGCTGGTGATCCCCCACGGGATGAGAGTTACAACTTCGCTGTTTACGCAATCATTCTGTTGGCACTTGCTTGGATTGTCGTGCCATTAGTAATCGGATTGGCATTCATTTCCTAGCCATACGCCTGGCGCAGTGTTACCCATTCACTCTCGCCGTAGTCGGTCTCAACCCGGATTCGAAATTCGTGAACACGTTCAGGATTCGTAAGCTCCACCCAACGCACATACCAGCCAGCAGAATTTGGAATCATCTTTCCAAGTGCACCGGGTTGCCAACGACGACCTGCAAGTGGACGCATTTCAATTCGATACACAGCTTCTTCCGATGTGGAGGCGCCGAAACTCACAGGTGCGCGCCACCGGAGACGAACCCGCTTACCCATTGCTGATGTCTCGGCAAACAAAACTCTGGTCGGTAGACCCAAAGTGATCGATTCAGTGTTTGAAGAAGGCCAAACCCGCCGTGTAGAAACGGCCGCAACCCTTACTTCGTATTCCACTCCGCTCGAGAGGTCTGTAATTTCAGCACTCTCGCTATCCGCTCCAGGTGCGTCAATGCTTTTCCAAGTAGGTGCACCGGCGCGGCGATAAAACACTCGATGGGCAGTTACTGGATAAGGGGCCACAGCAAACTCCGTACTCGTGAGTTGCGACGGTCGCCAAGTCACTTGTATCGACTCAGAATTCTCTGTCAGACCAAGCAGCAAGGGCGCCGCCGATTCGACTGCAAGCCAGCGATTTACGCGGTCAATCTGATTACTGATAACCGATTGCGTTGAAGAAGCGTGCCAGTCAGCGTCTTCAATTGAATGCTCTTTCTTGGGATCGGCGTCAAGGTGAGATCGAATTCCGGCATAAATATCACTTGCATATGTTGCGAGATTCAGTGATTGCGCGGTGTTACGCACAATCTCGATTGCACGCACGTACATGTCGCGGCATCGCTTCACATTCATGCAGTTAACAAACAGAGTCCCGCCATTGACACTCGAATAGTCAAGGTCGCCACCCCAAGTCTGATCCGTACCCCAAGGAAGCATCGTGAACTTATCGTTTGCGTCACTGTGGAAATAGAAATTGTTGACTATGTCGGCCGTGTAGCCATCCCAATGACCCGAATATCGCTCAACCGCCCACATGCGGACCACATTTTGAAAATCCACGATGTCTTTCATTGTGTCGAACCACTGCTCGGCGGCGGTGTTGTTGAGGTCATACAAGTTCTGTAGATCAGTGCGATCATCTTCGTCACCTTCGTCTACTTCATAACCACCGTCAAATGGATCCCACTGGTTTGACCAACCCAGATATGTGCCTTCATAAAGATGATTCGTGTTGTCGGCTCCGTACCACTTGTCGAGCATCACGTCATCCACAGTTTCGACATTCAGATACAGACCAAATGGCTCACCGTTGATTGACAAATTTGCATATCCGGTTCTTGGTGCGGGTACCCCAACTGACCTAAACAGCCGATAGACCACCGTCTCGTGAATCTTTGATGGATCCTGCACCATGTTGTTCAGGGTCAGTTTTTTGAGGCCACTGACTCGCTGTGCCGAATTTGAAAACTTGAGTTTGAAAGCCGACTTGCCTGGTAGAGCCCGATAAGACCCGATGCGCCCCTTGATCTTGGCCTGAATATTCCAAGGGCCGTAGGTGGTCGCCCCTGCGACCATCGAAAACGCCGCAGGTACATACGTATATGGGTCCAAAGCGAGCGCATCCAGCGATTCCTGAGGGAAATCCAGCGAAACTGAGACCACCGAGGTGGGATCAAATAGCCACTCGGCTGCGTCTCCGGTGGGGGCCGTGTAGATGGTTGCCCGTGCGAACCCGACTGGCACGCAAACGGCCACCACAACCGCCACCACAAACGTCCTCACCCATCGCATGAAACCAAGGATAGGGGAACAAATTTCGCACGGGGTATCACACAATTCGCCCGAAAAAATGCGTAAATTCAGTTACATGAAGAAACGTGACCTCATCCAAGCAGTAGCAGTTCACGCCGACGTCGACAACAAGACGGCGGCCCGAGTAGTTGACGGGACGATTGACGTCATCTTGGCCACCGTTGCCAAGGGTGAAGTTGTCAACCTGTCAGGGTTTGCGAAATTCGCGAAGGTCCACCGACCGGCTCGCATCGCTCGTAACCCAGCCACAGGTGAGCAGATCAAGGTGAAGGCAAAGAATGTCGCCAAGATCACAGCTCTTAAGGGCTTCAAAGACATCGCACTTGGCAATGTAAAAGCCCCGAAGCTCAACACCAGCCGCCCAGCCGCACCAGCTAAGCCCGCTGCAAAGAAGGCAGCACCGGCAAAGAAGAAGGCAGCTGCGAAAAAAGTAGTGGCTAAGAAAAAGCCGGCAGCAAAGAAGGCAGGCGCCAAGAAGAAGAGGTAACACCTCGGACTCTGTGTCTTTTGAAAGAACCCACCCTTCGGGGTGGGTTCTTTTGCATATTGTGAGTACCTGGGGGAAACATGAAATTCGGTCTTACATTCGGTGCGCTCAATCCAAAGTCCTGGGAAGGTGTTGCTGTACTCGGCGATCAACTCGGATTTGAATCCGCGTGGCTTCCAGAACACATGGTGATACCGGTCAGTGCAGCTGGCAGCCCGCATCACGGTCAAGAGCACCCGCCGATACCGGCCACTGTGCCCATCTACGACGTCTTCACTTATCTCGCATTTCTTGCCGGAAAGACCACGACGATCAAGTTTGGAACACACGTTTACAACATCGGTCTGCGCCACCCGTTCACTGTTGCTCGTGCTGCGACAACCCTCGACATTGTTTCGCAAGGTCGTTTTCTATTCGGTATTGGTGCTTCATGGCTGAAAGAAGAATGGGATGCTGCCGAACTTGATTTCTCTACACGCGGCAAACGCGTTGACGAGTCGCTAGAGATCTGCATTAAGTTGTGGACAAACGAGATCATCGAATATCACGGTGCGCACTTCAGTTTCAATGAGGTTGCCTTTGAGCCCAAGCCGTTTAGCAAGCCTCACCCTCCGATCATTGTTGGCGGCGATGGTCCAGCTGCATTACGGCGTGCAGCCACGATCGGGCAAGGCTGGATTCCAATGAATCATTCTTTGGAACAACTACCAGCCTCAATTGCCAGGATCAACGAACTACGCGCTGCAGCTGGCATCACTGAGAAGTGCGAAATCACAATGGGTGGTGGGCCAGTAACTAGCCTCGATGATGTCAAGCGTTGCCGCGAATTCGGAGTTGACCGCATGTTGATAAACCCGTGGAAGTCTTCCCGAGAAGCACTAGACGGGATCAAAGAGTTTGCCGACACCATCCTGGGCCCAGCATCGGATATCTAATTTCAGGCCCTGAATCCACCTAGGCTCGCTGTATCAGAGGAGACAACATGAAATTCGCCCGCTATGCATCTATCTTCACGCTCGCCGTGGCAATCGCGGCCTGCGGCGGCGGATCTGATAGCGCTGGCTCAGATACCGCCAAACAGGAATACATAGACGCGATTACTGCTGGATTGGAAAACGACGGCAGCGAAGATACCCAGTCCTTTACAGCTGAAGAGAGCACTTGTATTGCTGAAGAGGTAGTGAATGTGATCGGCGTAGATGCATTTGTTGAGGAGCAGATCACTCCTGAAGATCTTGCCGAGAATACAGACGTTCAGATGCCACCAGTCACAGATGCCCAACACGAAGCACTCCGCAAGATGCTGTTCGAAGGTGACTGTGTAAATATCTCCGAAAAAATTGCCGAATCATTTACTGGCTCACTTGGGGCCGGCGCCACGGAGGAAGACATCAAGTGCCTTGCCGACACGATCATCGAAGGCGAAGCCATGCAGAACTATATGGTCGATGGATTACTCGGAATTGACACAAGTGCTGCCCAAGCGGAACTCTCAGGAGTCGTTATGTCCGCCGCCACTGATTGCGGCATCGATGGGCTCGGCGGCTGAAAGTCAGCGAAACTCGACAACACCATTTGAGGCAATTTTCGCCCCGGCACAATTTGCCTCGAATACATTCCCTGCATTACCAATTGAAAAGACATCCACATTGATGTCATTGTCGAGCATCGCTGGAGCCGCGAACCGGGCAGCTACCCGTCTCAAGGCGCGACCATCACTTGCTGCATTCGCACAGATCGCAAACGTGCAGAGCCCATGCAGGAAAGGCGCGGCAGCACCGCTACGTGCGGCTGACTCAGCATCAAAATGATGATCTGCCCAATCTCCAGAGACGGCAGCGTAATCCCTGGCCATCCTGGCACTAATCGGAACCACGACTCTGCGCAGATGGTTGGCGCGCGCATCTTCGGGGAATAGATGATCTGGGGCAGCATCGCCTACCGCTTCCAGTTGCACACCGCCAAGGAATAGCGACCACCATTGTTCAGCCACCACTTGCCCATCAATCTGGTGTTCGATGCGTTGCGTTACCACGGCGCCAGCGCGATTTGGCCTCACACCAGTGAGTTGCGAAGTGGTATCCAGCCACTGCCCTGGCTGCAACGGAGAGTGCATGCGAATCTCGTGCTCACCGTGCACCCTTGCCCCTGCTGCATTCATCACCTCGGGTGGAATGGCTCCGAATGCATCCCACTGCACCGCCCAAGCAAGCATCGCCAAATAGCTGATGGGCACCTCTTTTGTCGGTTGGATCCCGACCACATCACAAAACGCTTCAATTCGAAACTTGTTGAGCTCCGTCTTGTACGGTCCGTGGATTTTGTGAAGGGCTAGTTGGGTCAC
>JAFMEI010000116.1 GCA_017856815.1 Ilumatobacteraceae bacterium | reverse complement strand
GCTTTGATCACACCGAACTTTGCAACGAATCCCGAAGTAAGGGGTACACCTGCTTGGGACAACAGAAGCACTGTGAGACCAAGTGCCAAAGCTGGGCGACGCCTTGCCGCTCCGGCGAAATCTTTGAGCTCGGTTCCACCACCGTCTTTGGCCAATGCAGTTACCACGGCAAAAGTGCCGCAGACAAGCACGGCGTACAGCAACAGATAAACCGCAATTGCTGAAACACCGCTCGCTGCATCATCGCTAGCCACGTGTGCTGCGGCCTCAATACCGATCAGCATGAAACCAGCATGGCTGATTGAAGAATACGCAAGCATGCGCTTCACATTTGTTTGGCGCACAGCTAGTACTGAACCCACTACCAATGTTGCTACAGCGATAACCCAAACTGCTGGGCGCCAGTCATCAGCGCGATAAATGAGGCCACTGATAAACACGCGGCTGAAGGCGGCAAAGGCAGCGACCTTGCCCACTGATGCCATGAATCCAGTAACCGGAGTTGGTGAACCCTGATACACATCTGGGCTCCACACATGGAATGGAACTGCTGAGACTTTGAACCCAAGACCGATCAACAAGAGCCCAATACCAACGAGCAACAAAACATCGTTACCGTCGGCACGTACAGCACCACGCAGCGTCTCATTGATAGTTGAGATGTTTGTGCTTGAAGTGGCACCGTAAATTAATGCGATTCCGTATAGGAAGAAGGCCGAGGAAAAGCCACCAAGTATGAAGTACTTAAGGCCAGCCTCTTGGCCCTCGCTGTTGCGTCGCTCTTTGGCTGCAAGCGTGTAGAGCGCAAGGCTCATCGTTTCGAGACCCAGGAACAAAAGGATTAGGTCGTTTGCCGAAAGCATCACCCCAGCGCCTACTGCGGCCAGCATGAAGAGTCCAAAGATTTCTGGCCCCTCTTCATTGCTTGCTCGGACCTCGTCTTCAGAGGTCAACGAGGTGAGCAGAAGCGCAATACAAATCGCGATGATCGCAAAGATTGTGAATTTGTCAAAGGCGACCGAGCCACCAACAAGAGTTTTTGCACCGTTGTCATCAATGCGATTCCATTGGATAACTGCGAGGACACCGGAAACAACAGCAGTTATGGATGTAAATGCTGCATAGCCTCCTCGCTTCCAGGGTGGTGTAAGTGCGCCAACCAGAAGAATGATTAGTGCACCAGCTAGGAGTGCCAACAACGGAGAAAGCGCAAACCATTCAATCCCGGGACCAACGAACGGAGTGGCGGCAAGAATCGTGCTCACTCGTGTTCTCCCTCTGACATGTGATGCTTATTCGCTGAATCGTCAGCTGGTGCCTTGTAATCGCTGCGTTCCTCGACATGGGTGATCAAGGACTTGATGCTGGGTTCAATGCGATCAATCATCGGCTTTGGATAAAGACCCGTGAACACGATCGCAGCAATAAATATCAAGAGGATTCCACCCTCGCGAGGCTTCAGCTCGGCGAAGTCGGAGTTCACTTCATCTGGCTCTCCGTGGAAGACACGCTGGTATGCCCAAAGTAGATAGAGGGCCGCAAGAATCACACCAGTTGCTGCGACAACCGTCCACCAACGAGCGGTTTCAAATGATCCGATGAGAATGAGGAACTCGCCGACAAATCCGTTGAGTCCTGGCACTCCGATCGAGGACAGCATCACGATCGTGAATGCGGCAGCAAAAATCGGGGCAACTTTCTGTAACCCCTTGAGCTCAGAGATGAGTCGCGTGTGACGGCGCTCATAAATCATTCCCACAAGCAAGAACAGCGCGCCTGTGCTCACACCATGGTTGATCATCTGCAGCACCGAGCCGGTCATTGCCTGGGAAGTGAGAGCGAAAGTTCCAAGCACGATGAAGCCGAGGTGAGCTACGGAGGAATAAGCAACGAGTCGCTTCAGGTCGCGCTGCATCGTGGCGGCTATCGCGCCATAAATAATGCCGATCGTGGCAAGTGTGAAGAACAGCGGCTTGGACCAGTTCGCTGCTTCTGGGAACAGATAGAGACCAAAGCGCAAGAAGCCATAAGTACCAAGCTTCAGCATCACACCTGCGAGAACTACTGAACCAGCAGTCGGCGCTTGAGTGTGGGCATCAGGCAGCCAGGTGTGCAACGGGAAGAGCGGCACTTTCACTGCAAAAGCGATAGCGAATGCAAAGAACAGCCAGCGACCGGTCGATGCAGCAAAGTCTGCGTGTTCAGCGATCTGAACTAGATCAAAGGTGAAGTGTCCAACATCATTCTTCGCCAGCAGAGCCGTGGCGATGATGCCAACCAACATGAATGCCGAACCAAACATCGTGTAGATGAAGAACTTGGTTGCCGCAAAGATGCGGTTGTCATATCCCCAGCCACCAATGAGGAAATACATCGGCACGAGAACAATCTCAAAAAAGACAAAGAACAAGAAGAGATCAAGACTGAGGAATGAACCCATGACTCCCGCCTGGAGCAAGAGCATCCATGCGAGATAGGGCTTTTCATCATGATGCGGATCAATGCCGATGATCACAATCGGGAACAACAAGCCGGTCAATACAACTAGGAAGAGCGAGATGCCATCAATGCCAAGGTGCCATGAAATTCCCCACGCCTCAACCCACTCGTGTTGCGAGGTGAACTGATAACCAGCTTCACCAGTCTTGAAGGAAGCAAGCAGCCAAATGCTCATTCCTGCTGTAACTGCTGATGTCAGCACCGCGGTGAGCTTGACCAGCTCTGGGCGCGACTTCTTTAGACACGCAACCACCAAAGCGCCAAAGGCTGGCACAAGGATTAAAGCGGTGAGAATCGGGAAGGACACTGTGCTCTCCACTCAGATCACCCCCCGCAGAATGAACCACGCCAGCAAAACGATTGCACCAATACCGATAACCGCTGCATATGTGCGCACGAATCCTGACTGCACTTTGCGCAGCACGGAACTGATTCCACCGACGCCTTTTGCAGTTCCGATTACTGCGCCATCGACAACCGTGGCATCAAACATTGCAACACCTTCAAACGCCTTACGGCCGGGGCCGCCCATGAAACCAGATATCGCACGGTCGTAGTACCAACCATCGGCCAACACTTTGGGCTCAATTGGTTTTGCTTTGCCCTTGGCATAGACAGCAACCGAGATGGCAATACCAATCGCAGCCACCACTATCGCGGCTAACAACAAGAGATATTTGTTGTCGTAGGCCCACGTTCCCTTGATATCAGCCTCACTGTGATGCACAACTGGCTCAAGCCAATGCTCGAGGAAATGGAGATCCTTTGAGAACGGCAGCTGTAACAAGCCACCGGTAATTGACAAGAAGGCGAGAACTACCAGCGGGAACAGCATGATCTTCGGGCTCTCGTGCGGAACGAAATCGCCATGTGCTCCATGCTCTTCGTGAGCATCCTTCCACTTCGCTTCACCAAAGAACACCATGATCACCTGGCGGGTCATGTAATACGCAGTGAGTAACGCCGTGACCATGCCGACTACATACAGGGCGCGGTTGTTGGCAAACACGTAGAGCAGAATCTCGTCTTTGGAAAAGAATCCAGCAAATGGCGGCACACCAGCGATAGCCAGCCAGCCGATGATGAAAGTTCCTGCAGTGATTGGCATCAATTTGCGCAGTGCACCCATGCGGCGCATGTCCTGCTCGTGATGCATACCGTGAATGACCGAACCCGAACCAAGGAACAAGAGTGCTTTGAAGAATGCGTGCGTAACCATGTGGAAGATGGCCGCTACATAGGCACCCGAGCCAATTGCCAAGAACATGAAGCCAAGCTGCGACACAGTCGAGTAAGCAAGCACCTTTTTGATGTCGGTTTGGGCTACAGCAATGGTTGCTGCGAACAACGCAGTGGCAGCACCAATTGTTGCGATGATCGTCGGCGCCCACTCATATGAGGCGTGGAGCACTGGGCCCATACGAGTCATCAAGAACACGCCCGAGGTCACCATCGTGGCGGCATGGATCAATGCAGATACGGGAGTCGGGCCTTCCATCGCATCAGGCAGCCAGATGTAGAGAGGTAATTGCGCACTCTTTCCACATGCACCGATGAAGAGCATCAGTGCGATCGCGGTAGCGGTAACTGTGGAGATGCCACCATTTTCAGCGGCGTGATTGATGCCTGAGTAAGAGAGTGTTCCAACCGCGCTGAACGCCAGGAACATCGCCATCATCACACCCCAGTCACCTACACGGTTGGTGACAAAGGCTTTCTTGCCGGCGGTCGCCGCCGATTCGCGGGTGTGCCAGAACGAAATGAGGAAGTATGAACACGCACCCACACCTTCCCAGCCGAGGAAGGTAACGAGCAGGTTCTCACCCATTACAAGCATCAGCATCGAAAACGCGAACAAGTTGAGATACAAGAAGAACTTGGAGAACTTCGGATCACCATGCATGTAACCGATTGCATATAGATGGATGAGTGTGCCGATCCCCGTGATGAATAGAGCCATCGTGATACTGAGTGGGTCAGCAAGTAACGCAGCATCAATGTGCAGTGATCCAACAGGAATCCACTTAAACATCACCAAGTACTTCGTGCGCTCTTCTGCGTCTTTGCTCAGCATGTCGAGCCACACAAGTGCGGTGACCACAAACGCTGAGCCGCACGCTGCAGCGGCAAGGTAACCAGCCTTGGGCTCGCCGAGGCGACGACCAAAGAGAAGTATTAGTAGGAATCCGGCAAGAGGCAAGGCAGGAATCAGCCAAATGTGGTCAAGCATGATCAGCCCTTCAGCTCCGCTAGATCGTCGACGCTTGCGGACACACGCTTACGCATGATCGCCACGACGATTCCCAGACCAATAACTACCTCGGCTGCTGCCACCACAAGAACAAAGAAGACCACGGCCTGACCATTGATGTCGTCCATCTCTTTTGCCAACGCTACGAAAGAAAGGTTGACCGCATTCAACATGAGCTCAATGCACATAAACAGCACCAGTGCGTTGCGCCGCACCATGACCCCAAGGGTTCCGATGGCGAATAGGAGGGCAGCCAACACCAAATACCAGGTCGAATTTGGCTTGATCTCGGCAATCAGCGCAGCGATCATACGGATACCTCAGACTTCTCGCCACGACGCTTGCGTGCAAGCAACACTGTGCCAACCACCGCAATCACAAGCAATACCGAGGTGACCTCAAACGCCACCACGTAGTCCGAAAAAATCAACCGTGCTAATTGCCGCGTATTCGCATCCGAATCTTCAACAGTCGGCAGATCGATAGATGCTCGACCACTCGCAATCGTGTCACGTCCTGCGAACATCGCTGCCACGAGCACACCAGCAACACCAGCGGCCACAATCAATGCCAACGGGCGTTGAACCTTCAGAGGCTCGGTACGAACATCTTCTGCTTTATCAACACCAAGCAACATGATCACAAAAAGGAAAAGCACCACGATCGCCCCCGCGTACACGATCACCTGCACTGCGGCAAGGA
>JAFMEI010000115.1 GCA_017856815.1 Ilumatobacteraceae bacterium | reverse complement strand
TGCGAATCGGAGTCGTCAGTACGGTCAATAGACCCGGCCCGATGTAAAGGGAGAGACCTTCGGATAAATAGCAATCCGAAGGGAAACAAGTGTCAACTTCTATTTCAGATCCAGCCATGAAACCTGTTCATTCACAGAGTGTTGACGAAGCGTTGTTGCAACTCGGGGTGGATCTAGGCCGTGGGCTTGATTCAAGCGAAGCCTCAGCACGACTCGAATCACATGGCGAAAACCGCCTTGCCGATGTGGATCGGCGCCCAGCGTGGAAGCGCTTTGCGGACCAGTTCAAGGATTTCCTGATTGCAATTCTCTTTGTGGCAGCTGTTGTCAGCCTTTTTGTATCGGGTGATGTAAAGACCCCAATTGTTGTCCTTGTCGTTGTGATGCTGAACGCTGTTATTGGTTTCGTGCAGGAAAATCGTGCGGAATCCTCGCTTGAAGCGCTGAAAAAAATGCTCACCGCCAACACCCGCGTGCGTCGAAATGGTGATGTGCTGTCGGTTGAGTCATTCACGATTGTTCCTGGCGACATAGTGCTTGTCGAAGCGGGTGATCGTGTGCCTGCCGATGGACGCATTGTGTTGGCCGCCAATCTTGAGATTGAAGAAGCTGCCCTTACGGGTGAAAGTCAACCAGCAATGAAATCTGTTGCTCCGGTCGAGCGAGTTGATGCACCGCTTGGAGATCGCACGAGCATTGCCTACATGAACACCACGGTCACACGTGGTCGTGCCGAAATACTGGTGACCAGCACGGGCATGGACACCGAGATAGGTCGCATCGCTGGCCTGCTTCGTGCAACAGAAACCGACAAAACTCCGTTGCAAAAGCAATTAGAAGGTCTCGCACATAGCCTCGCAAAGCTCTCGGGTGTTGTGGTCCTAGCCGTTGTTGTTGTTGGGTTGTTGCGCGGCGAGGAGTTCACAGATTTACTGAATCTTGCTGTGGCGCTAGCCGTGGCAACCATTCCCGAGGGATTGCCCGCTGTAACAGCGGTGACACTGGCCATCGGTGTCGCGAAGATGGCAAAGGCGAATGCGATCGTAAAGCGCTTGGCCAGCGTGGAGACTCTTGGATGCACGAGTGTCATCTGCTCGGACAAAACCGGCACCCTCACACTGAATGAGATGACTGCGCGGCGAGTGGTTATTCAAGACAATGAGCACGAGGTTTCAGGTCAGGGATATTCACCCGAGGGCGCGATCGAATCACTTGATGGTGGCGCACCGTTTGCCCTTGATAATGCACTGCTGGGCATGGCGCTTTGCAGTGATGCAGTAGTTAACAAAGTCGACGGTGAATGGAAACTGATTGGTGATCCAACCGAAGGTGCACTCGTGGTGCTTGCTGCAAAGGGTGGTTTCGATGCCGCCAAGATGCGCCTCAATCATCCTCGCGTTGCAGAGGTCCCGTTCGATTCTGCAACCAAAGTGATGGCGACCTTTCATGAAGTTGCAGATTCGAGTGGTGCGCCAGTTATGCGGATGTTCGTAAAAGGCGCTCCAGATGTGATGTTGGCAAAAGCGGGCACCGCAATTGGCCGTGAAGGAACCGCTCAACCCATAAGTGAACTACGCGACGAGATGCAGGCGCACAATGAGCGTCTGGCGGGTGAGGGATTGCGGGTATTGGCCATTGGTCAACGCGACATGTCGCTTGAGTCATGGCATGAATTCAAAGACAGTGGAGGTGACCCGGCTGCACTGATTGAAGACCTCGTGTTGATCGCATTAGTTGGCATCGTTGACCCTCCACGACCCGAGGCAAAGTTGGCAATTGCAGAAGCGCGTAGCGCTGGTATCAAGGTGAAGATGATTACCGGCGATCACGCTGGAACTGCACGAGCTATTGGTGCCGAGCTCGGACTCTCAAACGGCAACGTTGGTGCCCTTACGGGTGCTGATCTTGATCAAATGGATGACGAACAACTTGATTCCTGCATTGATGATGTTTCTGTGTTTGCACGTGTGGCGCCGGAGCACAAAATCCGACTCGTTGCTGCCCTTCAGCGCAAGCGCAATGTCGTAGCGATGACTGGCGATGGGGTGAATGACGCGCCCGCGCTGAAGAAAGCTGATATCGGAATCGCAATGGGAATCACTGGTACTGAGGTCACCAAAGAAGCTGCCACGATGGTGCTAACTGACGACAACTTCGCAACGATTGTCGGTGCAGTGAAGCGTGGACGCATGATCTACGACAACATCGTGAAGTTCGTGCGTTTTCAGTTGAGCACCACACTTGGTTTCGCGATGCTGTTCTTGGCAGCGTCAATATTTGACATCGCTCACGGCAAGCCATTTGCCGCCATTGCCATTCTCTGGGTGAACATCATTATGGACGGCCCTCCGGCAATGGCATTGGGTCTCGATAATCCAGCTTCCGATGTCATGGAACGCAAGCCGCGCGGCATGGATGAAAAGATTTTGACCCGCCAGCGTTGGGTCGCGGTCACTTTCTCTTCAGTGATCATGGCGGTTGGCACTTTGCTCGTGCTTGCTTTGGCGCCCGGTGCGGAGGCAAAAGTTGGCACAGCTACGGTGGCGGGGACGATGGCGTTCAACACATTCGTTTTGTTCCAATTTTTTAACATTCTGAACGTGCGCAATGAGAAAGAGTCGGTGTTTACCAAATACACACTGACGAACAGGCAACTTTGGATGGCGCTTGGTGCAGTAATCCTGCTTCAGGTTGGCGTGTCACATGTTGGCTTCTTGCAAAGCCTTTTTGATACCACTTCAATCAGCTTGGGCCAGTGGTTGATCTGTATTGGTGTTGCATCTTCTGTGTTGTGGCTCGAAGAGATCCGCAAGTTCTTCTTGCGCCGCTCTGCATGAATTTCGATCTACGCGTCAAAGTCGTCGTCAGATCGATTTAGCCACGCTTGGCCAACTTCACAGTCCTGTGCGAGGTGACACCAACGGCATTGCACCCCTGGGGTCACATCTGCTTTGCGTTCGCGGCGAGTGAGCTCAAGGATCCGCGTGATGCCGTCAATTGCACGCATTGATGCAACACGAAGGGTGGACTCGTTGACGGGTTCAGGATCGGGTCGGGCAGCGGACAGAGAGTACGAAGCCACGAGTCTTGGTGGTCGATTCGATCGCAATAGTTCAATCAGCGAGTAAAACCTCAGGTCGTCACGGTGAACCGGGCTGATATTGCCTGTTTTGAAGTCAATAATCACTTTCGAGCCGGGCTGGCCGAGCATTAGGTCGGTCTTGCCGCTTAATACCAACGCACGACCGAGGTAGTTGAAAGAAGTGGCAGATTCAACAACGGGTTGCCATTCGCGTTTGATTGGTGGGAAGCACTCGATGAACTTTGTTACGAAGTCAACAACTTGAGCTTTGAGCTCAGCGAATTCCGCTGGTGACATCGCTGCAAGAAATTCACCTATCGAGCCCGGGCCAGCCGACGCATCACTCAAGCGATCTATGGCGGACTCGGCAAGGTCCATTGGGGTGAAACTTCCACGCCAATTGATCAGGAGTTCGATTGCCTTGTGGGCTACTTGACCTTTGGAGTTCGCAGTCGTCCACTGGAAAGAGCCCTGTGAATTGACGAATTGCTTTTCGCAGGAAAGCACTGAGCTGATTTTGTGCTTGGAGACGTACACGGGGTCGTCCTCTCGCAGCAAGGGCTCAAGGGCTTTCAAGCCTTCTAGAAATCCGCTTCGCACCCGCTCCAAAACCTCGTCGGGCAGTGGCTCCCAGCCAGCGGGTTTGGCCAGTACATCTAAGACCGAACTTTGCATCGTATTGAGGCCAGGGGAGTCCGATTCGCTCATTGGCAACGACTCTATGGCTTTGGTGTATCACCCCTTTGTCAATATGACCGCCATGAGAAATCGGGTGGAGGCAGCGAGGTACGCGCGAGCGGTCACCGCAGTTCCGATCACGGTTGATCAGCCTGCTGACTTCGCATTGCTGGCACGGTCCCTTTCCCGTGCCGCAATGCGGGTCGGCCTTGTGGCACCTGGGTTCAGATGTCCACCGCGAGTTGATGGGGCCACACGCACGATTCGTCGCCGTCAGCATGGTGGCGTGGTGGCGGTCCAAGTACATGATCGCTCGGTTTTGGCAGTCGCTGCAGACATGATTGATGGGGTAATTGCAATCAATCAATTAGGTAGTGCTGACGCTGCTCGTACTCGCACAGCCCTGTGGGACGCAGTGGCGTACGACCTTGGTCTCACCGCACCTGTCGAGCAGCGCAGAGTGGCCTAGGAGCCCGACTGGGTCGCGTCGTGCGATGGCTCACAAGGGGCCCATCCGTATAAGGTTTGCGAACGGGACCACGGTCTTGGCAGTACATCATCAGGGGGCAATTAGTGAATCTCAATGACATGATCCTCATCAGCATCGACGACCATGTTGTCGAGCCACCAACCATGTTTGATGCGCACGTTCCAGCAAAGTACAAGGATCAAGCGCCGAAGAATCAAAAGAATGAATGGGGCCACGATGTGTGGACCTTTCAGGGGCAGGCAATGGGCACGGTGGGGCTCAATGCTGTGGTCACTTGGCCAAAAGAAGAGTGGGGTCTTGACCCAACTGGCTTTGCCGAGATGCGCCCGGGCGCTTATGACATTCACGAGCGTGTGCGAGACATGAACCGCAACGGAATCTTCCAGTCCATGTGCTTCCCTTCATTTGCCGGTTTCAGTGGCCGCTACTTCCAGCAAGCACCCGATCAGGAGCTTGCCCTCATGATGTTGAGCGCATACAACGACTGGCACATTGATGAATGGTGCGCGGCATATCCGGGGCGTTTCATCCCACTGGCGATTGTTCCCGTGTGGGATCAAAAAGCAATGGTCGCCGAAGTGCGTCGAGTTGCTGCAAAAGGTTGTCGTGCGATCACGATGCCGGAGCTTCCACACATTCAGGGACTCCCGTCCTACCACGACCTTGAATATTGGGGCCCACTTTTTGATGTGTGCTCTGAGCTGGGTGTGGTTATGTGCCTGCACATTGGCCAAGGCTTCGCTGCCATCAACATGGCACCAGGTGCGCCGATCGACAACATGATCATCCTCGCTACCCAAGTGTCCACGCTCGCGGCGCAGGATCTTCTTTGGGGCGGAGCGTTTTTCAAGTACCCGGATCTGAAAGTGGCTTGGTCTGAAGCGGGTATTGGCTGGATTCCCTTCTACCTTGATCGCTGCGATCGCCACTACACGAACCAGATTTGGCTCGGACACGATTTCAAAGGCAAATTGCCGAGTGACATTTTCCGCGAGCATTCACTCGCTTGTTACGTAACGGATCCAACCGCTCTCAAGGTGCGCCATGAGATCGGAATGGACATCATCGCTTGGGAGTGCGACTACCCGCACTCCGATTCCATCTGGCCCGATGCGCCTGAGTTCTTGATCAACGAATTCAACGGCGCTGGTCTCACTGATGGTGAGATCAACAAGATCACGTGGGAAAACACGACGCGCTTTTTTGATCTGGATCCTTTCTCG
>JAFMEI010000114.1 GCA_017856815.1 Ilumatobacteraceae bacterium | reverse complement strand
CCCGGCGCCGAAGAGTTGCAACGCAATGTAGCCAAAGACCGCAATAAATAGAGCCCCCAACAGGATGTTGACCAATACGCCGGTAGTCGTTGGTCCCCCAGGGAGAATCTTGTCCACGAAACGCACGAGAGTCGGATAGGCGGGGAAGAAGGCAGCACGTGCAGGTGCCATGTCGTATGTGACACCGTCTGGGATGAAATGTGGATATCCATCGGAGACAATGCGTAAATACCAATTGCCATCCCAAGCACCAAAAACCGAGGCAATTAAATCCGAGCCCGACGGGAACACTTTGCGTGCGAATGGGGCATCACCCGCGACGCACTTGGCAACAATTCTTGATTTTTCACAAAACTCAAGATTCCATCGGTTGCGCACGACCTGCTCGGCGGCAACAAGCCCTGCGCCAACTACCGTGAGTATTCGTGACACGGCATATGCGACGACGCCATGAATGACAAGGCGTCGACGCTGTGGATCGAGAGCCTTGAACTTGAGCATGACGCGATTGTCTGTAAGAAGTGTCATTAGCTCCGACTACCTTTGAGTACTAGTTGAAATTACCAAAGGCAATCGTGCCTATTCGGGCATCAAAATCGTCGGATGTCAATTGTCGGTAATCCCGCTGATTTTCGTGGGGGAGACGCAGCATTACGCAGGATTGAATCAACCACAATCCACCTGTATGGGCGGAAGGGTTCGAGCAATTCCAGCATTTCCCCATCAGTTCCCCGGTGGCGACCCGTGAGGGCGAATACGACGTGATGACACAGATGAAAATCGCCTACTGAAACGGCATCAAGCCATCCATGGGAGCGTCTTAGTGCCTCGCTAATGGTCCAAGGCCCGATCCCAGGAATAGTCATGAGCAGTTGGTAGGTCGGTTCGACGGATTGAGTGTCGGCTTGTTGTATGGCGTTGTGCGCATCGGCAAGGGTGAGCAAAGTTCGGGCGCGAGCTTTCTCGACTCCTAGTCGATGGAACTCGGTATATGACATTTGCCGCAATGTCTCGTGTTCTATGTAGCCGTCACAGAACGTATGCAATCTTCTCCATTGGGCTGAAGCCTCTTTGCTGGTGATGCGCTGACCCAAGACTGCGGGAATCAATTCGGCCCACAGATCTCCACTGCGAGGATGAAAAAGGTTTCCACTGTGCTTAACCCACGTATGCAACGCGGAGTCGGCAGGCACTAAGGAGATGATCTTCTCAATAGCTGTTTGAGTCTCCGAATTGTCGAGATGTTGAATTGCGCGATGATTCGCTGGCAGGGTGGACCTGATCACCAGGTTGTTTTGACCCGAATCAGAGGACCAGGTGATGCTTAGATCGCCCTTGACTCCATAAGTACGTCTGTAATTGCGAGCACTTAGGGAAGCAATTGGGTCCAGCGAATGGTGAAAGAGACGCTTAAAGGATTCGTAGTAGTCAGTAGGGCGTAAACCCGTTTGGTTCGGTTCAGCCAAGAGGGTGATGACAGGCGACGAGATGACCAAGTGAAGTCTCAGTCAACTGCGGTTGTTCTGATCTGCATATATCCGTGGCGAGCGGACATCGCGGGTGAAAACGGCATCCTGTAGGAGGATCAATGGGCGAGGGTGGCTCGCCGAGAGTTTCGATTGCGCGAGTCTCGATTGTTGGATCGGGTATGGGAATCGAATCGATCAGAAGTTTCGTGTAGGGGTGCTTTGGCTGGCTGTAGATCGCATCGGATGGCGCCAATTCGCAAATGCGACCCAGATACATAACGGCAACTCGATCACTGATGTTTTTTACGACTGCCAAATCATGGGCGATAAAGATCAGAGTCAATTTGAATTGCTTCTTCAGACTTTCCAAAAGATTCAGAACTTGAGCTTGAACACTTACGTCCAATGCGGACACAGGCTCATCACAGATCAGAAGACGTGGGTCGAGCATTAGAGCACGGGCGATGGAAATTCGTTGGCACTGGCCACCAGAAAATTGATGGGGCTTGCTTTCAGCTGCACGAATGGGGTCGATGCCCACCAGTTCTAGTGTGCGGTCAACTTTTTCATATACCTGTTCAGTTGTGCCGCGTTTCCAGATGAGTAGTGGTTCGGCAACGATGTCGCGAACACTGCGTCTTGGATTCAATGACGAGATTGGATCCTGGAAGATCATTTGCATCTGCGTACGTACTTCACGTAATTCAGACCCGGACAAACCCGCAAGGGACACACCATCAAAGACCACATCACCCGAAGTGGATTTGACCAACTGCATGATGGCTCGACCCGTGGTGCTCTTTCCGCAGCCACTTTCACCAACCACGCCAAGAGTCTCGCCTTCATTCACGATGAAACTGATGTCTGATACAGCGTGCACTTTCTCTCCGCGATTTCCAGTAGAGAATTCAACGACAAGATTTTTGACCTCAAGCATTTGATACTCCAGCCTTGCCTCGAACCCCAACTGGGTGCCAGCACGCGAACGAGTGCTCGGTATCTCCATCGGTCTGAAGGGTGGGTTCCTCGGACCGACACTGATCGGTGGCGTAATCACAGCGTGCCGCAAATTTGCATCCAGGGGGTGGGTTAACGAGGTCTGGAGGGCGACCAGGTATCACTGTTAACTCAGTGTGACTTGGATTCTTCAGATTGGGAATGCTGTCGAATAACGCTTTTGTATATGGATGACGCATGTTTGCAAAAAGCGAAGCTGTTTTGGCGGTTTCCATAATTCGTCCGCCATACATCACGGCAACTCGATCGGTATTCGAAGCCACAACGCCAAGATCGTGGGTAACGAGAATCATCGACATGTTTCGTTCAGCGCGCTGCTCAGCGAGTAGGCGCAAAATCTGGGCCTGAACTGTGACATCCAGAGCAGTCGTGGGTTCGTCGGCAAGAAGTAGAGACGGCCCACATGCCAACGCAATAGCAATCATGATTCGTTGGCGCATTCCACCTGACATTTGATGTGGGTAGTCATCAAAACGTTTACCCGGCTCAGGGATGCCAACCTCGGTCAATAACTTGAGAGCAATCTGTTTGGCGTTATCACGGTCAACATTCATGTGATGAATCATGTGTTCGGTAACCTGGCGACCGATTTTCATCACAGGATTTAGTGCAGTCATTGGGTCCTGGAAAACCATCGCAATCTGTGCGCCCCAGTAATCGCGTAGGCGCTCGGAGTCCATGGCCGTGAGCTCTTCGCCGTTGAAGAAGATTTTGCCTGTGCGTGTAGTTGCACGAGGCGGAAGGAGCCCCATGATGGATCTTGCCAAAACAGTCTTTCCAGAACCTGACTCACCGACAATGCCAAGAGATTCCCCGCGGGCCAGCGAGAGAGTTACGCCATCGACTGCGCGCACGATTCCGCGCCCCGTCTTGAACGAGGTGTGCAAGTCCTCGATGCGCAGAAATTCATCCCTGCTCACAACTTTGACTCCTTACCTTCAGCAATCTGCCGAATTCGGTCAACGATCAAGTTGAGAGAAAGCACAGTTAGAAACATGACAATTGCCGGGATGAACGAAATGTGCCAAGTGCCATCCAGTGTGAGTGGTTTACGACCATCATTGATCATGGAGCCCCAAGAGGGTTTGGGATCCGGAACGGAGAGGCCGAGAAAGGCCAGTCCGCCCTCAGCGACAATTGCAACTGCCGTCACCACCAGGGCATATGCGCTAAGGGGAAGAAAGATATTTGGCAGGATTTCCCGACGCAATATTCGGAACCTGGAAGCACCCAATGAGCGCGCTGCAAGCACATACTCGCGCTGAGCAGCAGCGAGTGTGTTGGCATAGGAGATTCGTGCAAAGGAAGGAATTGCAACTACTGCGATAGCAAGAACAATGTTTTGTAGGTCCTGGCCCAAGAAAGCAACTATCGCAATCACCAGAATCAGCGCCGGGAAAGCAAGCAACGACCCCACGATGGTCATAAGGAATGTCTCGGTACGACCCCGTAGGTAGCCAGAGAGCATTCCAAGCGATCCACCGATCACCATGGCGACGAGCACAGATACAATGCCAACAGCGAGCGCCACACGACCGCCCCAAATAAGTCGACTCAACATGTCGCGTCCGAGTTCGTCGGTTCCAAGCCAGTGATCTCCGGATGGCCCTTCTCCCGGTATGCGGGGGGAAGGAATTTCCTTCACTGTCTCCCACGACCGGTCCCATGGCTTTAACTTGAAACCCGGGATCGGAATGATCGGATCTACCGCTACGAGACGTTTCTCGGTAACTGCTTCATTAGATGTGCTTGAACTGGACGGGGAAGTAGTAGTGGTGCCGGCAACAGTGGTTGAAGTAACTGGCGCTGTGGTGGTCGCGCTTCCTCCACCCCCCAGATTGGTTACCCCGCCTGGATTCTGTGTGTTGCCAGTGGGCGTGGTTGTGGAGGTGGAGACGGGCGTGGGTTTTACGACAGGTAGCTCTTTCAACTCGACACGCATCGTTAGCAGGGGCGCGGCAAGCGATAAGAACACAACCGCACAGAGCCAAACAAGTGGAACGTAAAACGCAACCTTTTCTCGGGAAGAAAGATCACGTGTCAGCGTAGAGATGCGCAATTTCACCTTGAGGTGCCCCTGCGAATCCGCGGATCAAGGAATGAATACAAAAGGTCAACCAGGAAGTTGGCCGCCACATAAAACATTGATATGACAAAAACAAGACTAAGAATCACTTCGTACTCACGCTCAGCTACCGCCTGAACCAAAGCGCCGCCAACTCCGGGGATGGCCATGAATTGTTCAATGATGACGGCGCCACCAATCAAAGCTCCGATATTGATGCCAGCGATGGTGAGGAGTGCGAATGACGATGGACGTAACGCATGGCGCAAGAGCACGCGACGCGATGAAATTCCCTTCGCCTTTGCCATGAGGATGTAGTCCTCTTTCAGCGTGGAAATCATTTCGGCGCGAAGTAGGCGTGTGTAAACGGCCGCAAGCCCCAATCCAAGCGATAGAACCGGGATGATCATCGACTTGAGGTTTTCACTCAAATCTTCGGTTAGTCGCGTGTAACCAGAACTAGGTAACCACCCGAGTTTGACAGAGAAAACATAAACAAGAATGAGAGCAATAACGAAAGTAGGTAGCGCGAGCATCGCAAATGAAATACCCGTTACTGATTTGTCAGCAACCCTGTCTTCTTTATGTGCGCTCAAAATCCCTGCTGGGATCGCAACAAGCAGAGCAAACATCTGGGTCAGGAGCATTATCTCCAACGTGACTGGTAGACGCTCTTTCAATATTCGATTGGTTGTGATCCCAGCAGAATTCACACCAATTTTGTTCCCGAGATCACCAGTGAACACACCCTTGGCCCAGTTGAAATACCTAACAGGGAATGGATCGTTCAGCCCGAGCTCTTCGCGAACGAGCTCGATTTGTTCACGACCTTCTTCGGTCTCGGTGTTGTATGCGGGACCAAGGACGCTGATGACCGGGTCACCCGGGATCAACTGAGTCAATAGGAAGGTGAAGAAGGAGACCAAG
>JAFMEI010000113.1 GCA_017856815.1 Ilumatobacteraceae bacterium | reverse complement strand
TCACCGGCTAATCCGGCACCGAAGTGTGCGGCACAAATCTGTGCAGTGCTGACTAAAGCGGAATACTCGCCAGAATCAAATTCAGTTGCAATTGAGAACATTGAGAAGCCATCAGTTGCGGTCCAGTGTCTGCGGCCGTTACGGGTGTGCAATGCAATCCAGCTCATCGGTGACGATGCATCTCCAGAAGTGAAAGTGAGAAGCCTTGAGAGATTCTCAATTTCTGGAAACTTGATGCTGGCTACTTGCATGTGAGTCCTCCTCGATACAGGGTTTTTCATGATACGGATTCGGTGTCATGAAGTTGCATGGTTTTTAATCCAAATAAATCAGGACGATTTACGTAAATGCCGTGGTACCATCTCTTGTGGCCAAAAGCCACACACCTATCAAGACGACCCGAGGGGCCCGGCCCTATGACGGTCACCAACCGATCACGAGTCGGTGGTAACGCCGGATGCGATAGGAGAGAAATGGTTAGTAAACAAACACCAAACCGTGAGTTTTTCACACTCACGCCGAAGCAGGTCCATGACCTACGTCATTGCTGGTGGTACATGAATGCGGCGCAACTACGTGGCCGGGAGCTCGCTGCCAAGTGGACTCCGGGCATGGGTTTCTCGTACGTAATCAAATCACTTGGCAGAGTTGGCGCAATCGTAGGTGGCAAGGCTTTCAATGCGTGCGTTGTAGCACCTGGTCTCACGTCAGTCATTCTGTGCAGTGATGGAAGCGCTGAGGCCTACTTCGAGAACGGCACACTTCAAATTTCAGAAGCATGGTCATTGGACGAATGACGGTCGGAAATGAGCGATTTCTAGGTGCTGATGCCACTACAAGTGGATCTGCTCAATCTGACTGTGATCGGTAGTTTTCTGGTCTACCCACCAGAACACTTCGGCCTGCCGAAAGGTGCCACGAACTTTGAGCAGAGAACGTTGTATTAGAATTCGGCTCCAACAAAGATATGTCTGTGAAACATTTTGACTTTCCGAGGGCCATACTGGCGTTAGTAGCTGTATTGGCCGTTGCGTCGTCGGCTCTCCCTGCCTCTCTCACTAATGCGAGTGTCAAGTTGGACAATGGCTTTGGTACAGGCGGCAAGGTTGTAACGAATTTGTTTTCCGATGAAAACACTGGCGACGATGTAGCGATTCAAGCAGATGGAAAGATCATCGTTGTCGGTAAGGCGCGCCAGATGGGTTTTGATGACTTTGCTGTCTCACGATATTTAAGCAACGGTCAACTCGATCCAGATTTTGCTCTTGATGGAACAATTTTCACTGATTTTTCATCAAACTACGACGAAGCGAACAGGGTTTTGCTCTTGCCGAATGGTCGTATCTTCGTTGGTGGTGAAACCTATGACGGAGCAAGCTCCGACTTTGCTTTTGCTCGCTACAGATCAAATGGAATATTGGACACCACACCCTCGTTTCCCGGCAAAGCGGTAATGGATGTAGGTGGTAACGCAGACTTGATGGACCTTGAGATTGACCCGACCGATGGTTCAATGATTGCTGCTGGCACGGTGGAAACAGGGTTGGGTATGGCTGACATGGTCTTCGTCAAGCTCACCGCAAGTGGCGCACCTGACACAGACTTTGGTGTGGACGGAATCTTACGGATTGAAATCGCCGAATTCAGTGAAGCACCTGCGTCTATTTCAGTGTTGCCGGATGGTCGAATCATTGCGGTAGGGGTGGCATCCGACGGCGAAACTTATGCTGGTTTCATTGTGCAACTTCTTGCTGATGGCACTTTTGACACCAGCTTCAATGCAACAGGCTCATCGCCGGGAATCATGTACTTTCCCGACCACATATTTACCTCCTTGGCTCTCAATAGCAACGGCACAATAGTTGCCGGCGGCACAATGATCTCTGGTCTGATGAGTGCAGCAATCACGTTTGTCAAGAAGTTTTCGGCAGATGGAGCAGAGATAACTTCATTTGGTGATGGCCCACCATTGTCATTTGGCGATACTTCCGTTCCCGTGGATATGGAGATCCAGGCGGATGGCAAAATCTTGCTTACTATTGCGGCCCTGAACGAATCCTCGCCATACAAGGCAGTTTTAGTCCGCTTAACCAAGAGCGGCGACCTTGATGAGGGCTTCGGAGACGGAGGCGCCAAAGTCCTCGGCCTCGTCCTCGGCCTCTCTGCACCACTCCTATACGCAAATGCAATGGCCCGCTTTCCAAATGGCAGTGTTGTAATTGTTGGTTCAGTCTTTAACGTAGATGAAGGCAGTAACGATGCTTTTCTGTTCCGACTTAACGGCACTGACCTCGTGCCTCTCGTGAAACCAGTCGTATCCATCGGCGGCTCCGTTCCACTCCGCGCTGTCGCACGCTATCTCGAAATGTCAATTCCGCGGGGAAGTAAACTAAGTGCAAAAGTTGCGCCCGCATCAAAGGCCGTGTGCAACGTGCGTGCCGGTAAAGTTCGCGGGCTTAAGCGCGGCAAGTGTCGATTGACGTTGAAGGTGGTTGACGGTGACCTCACGTTAAGCCAGAAGCAAGTCATTCTGCGCACACGTCGAAACACAGGCTGAATAGTTCACCCTTTGGTGGCTCATCGCCGGGGTGTGATTAGCAAATCAAATGACAAGAAGTCGGGTAACTGCGATGCAACGTACTGACAAAACGGCCCCCACGCCATGATGTTTCACATGGAGTGGGGGCCGGAGAGTTTGCTTCTACTTAGTTATCAGTTTGGCTCTGAAGCGGAGCGCGCCTTGGCAATCGCCAAGATCGCAAGACCGTAACCAGCTTTCGCCGTGATGTCGGCAATTGTGTAACCCAGCTGACGCGCTGTCTCCGCACCATCATGCGGGTATTCGAAGAACACTGGGAACAGGTAAGTGATTGGATACACCATCCATGTCGCAAGAAGAATCTTCGTCGCATTGTTTATCAAGCCAGCGATCGCCGCATTTTCGCGGGACTTCACTTGCTTCAACTCGTTAACGAGTACGTAAAGGATGTACACGAACGGCAACATTGCAAGCACCCAGAAGAGCCACTTGGTGCCGTCGTCAGTTGATACCTCGCCCGGATAACCAAGGCCGATCATCAGCGCTGTTGCGGGCACAAGTGTCATCATCAACGACTTGCGACGCTCAGCTGAAGTTCCAAGCACAATCAACAATTCCACAATGAGTAGTGGAACTGTGATGAGCCAGTCGGCGTAGCGATATCCCTCGTTGAGTTCTCCCGCGGACCATCCACTCCAAATTCGGTAGTAGTGGTACCCGGCGATTCCCACAACCACGGCAGATGCTGCCACCGAAGACCTGTACTTCTTTGAGACGCTTGAAAGTTGCGTCAAGAAATAGACGAAGGCTCCGAGCATCACTGCTGTGCCGAATGAGAGTGCGTTATATACCAATAGGTTTAGATCTGGATCTTCTATCACTATCAACTCTTTTCTTAATAAGGTTCCAGTGAGTCGGTTGACCACCTGTGGAAACTTTACAAGCGCACAAATGTCCTGCTGGACACCCCCTCAAAGTCGCGTTGATATCTGGAATTCGACGCCCCAATCCGCTCGTTTTCCCATGAATTCCTAGGTAAATCTCTACGGCGATCTTCTCTTCAGACCGCTCAACCTTGGTAGCTGTTATCACTGCAGCAGGTCTCGGTGACACACTTTCAGGCGCGGGCCCGTTCACAGTTTTCTCACCAGCAAACGTCACCGCAACCAAGGTAGAAGCTTGCAACGGCGTGATCCGCATGGATCGTCGCACCTTCCTTCATCGACCCATACTTTGCGTATGGTTATGCTCTTTTACATGAGAACCTACCTGCCACAGCTGAATGCAAAACGAACGGGTCTTGCGGTGACTTTGTTCGCACTCGTTGCATCGACACTGCCCGCTCTTCCATCCAATGCGCGAGTCGTTCCCGACGCTGGGTTTGGTGTGCGCGGAAAAGTCGTTACTGATCTCTTCAGTGATTACAACGATGCTAATGACGTCAAGATCCAGAGTGATGGGAAAATCGTTGTTGTTGGAATTGTGAATGAATCCGGCTCTGAAAACATGGTGATCACTCGCTATGCAGCGAACGGAGAACTGGATCCTGAATTTGGTGAAGATGGTGTTGTCACTGTTGATGTGAATCTGAATGCGGATGCGGCGCAAGCACTAGCAATCCAAGAGGACGGCAAGTTAGTAGTCGTTGGCACAACGTATCCAACGTCGAGTAATGAAGGTGACTTTCTGGTCGTGCGACTGCAGACCAATGGCGACCCGGATCCAACTTTCGGAACAAACGGCATCACCACTATTGATTTCTCTTCCAGATCAGACGACGCAGCTGCAATTGCAATCAATCCCTCTGATGGATCAATGCTTGTTGCTGGCGTCACGTTTCTTGATCCAGTTCGAGAAGTTGGTATCGCCAAACTTGATTCCACTGGCTCGCTTGTGCCGACCTTTGGCTCATCCGGCAAAGTGCAGACGGACTTGGGTGGTGACCAAATTGTCATGGTGTCATCCATCAATCTCGATAGCAGCCAGCGGATCGTTGTTGCTGGATCAACAGCGCAACTCGCAGACTATGAGATGTTTGTTGCCCGCTACGACACAACAGGAGTGCTGGACGATAGTTTCGGCGACAGTTCCACCGGCATCTTGCGCCGTCAATATGTAACCGACCCAGCTACAGCCAACCTAACGATTGCATCGGGCCTAACAATCCAACGCGATGGCAAAATACTCGTAACGGGCTACTTTATGGCTGGCCCAACATTTGCTTCAATATTTCTATCGCGATTTAGTGCATCAGGTGCCGATGACACCACATTTGCAAACGATGGCATGAAAGCACTCAATGCTGGTGAGGAAGGCTCAGGCACTTCCATCGCGGTTCAGCGCGATGGCAAAATACTCGTAGGTGGCTATTCATACATCGAGGGTAAGGGTGCTCAAGCAACTTTGATTCGGTTCACGCGGAGAGGGCGTATCCAGAGAAGCTTTGGCACCAATGGAATGTTTACCGTCGGCAGCTCGGATCATTGGGAATATGTAAACGGAATGGTTCGTACCTCAGACGGGAGCGTGATTCTGGCAGGAACTATCGAAGGTGGCGATACAGACGATGCGTTCCTGTATCGACTCAAAGGCTCCGATCTTGTGCTTCCGGCAAAACCGAGCGTATATATCGGTAGCGGGCTTCGATTGCGCCCGATCGCGCGCTACCTCGGACTTCAATTACCAACAGGATCGACAATCACAGCAAGAGTTGAATCTTCATCAAGCACAATTTGCAAAATCGAGCGCGGTGCACTGCGTGGCCTGAAGCGTGGACGTTGCGTCGTGCGTGTAACGGTGACTCGAAGTGATGACACTTCTGTTTCACGCCGAGTCACTCTCATTACGCGGCGCAACTTCGGCTAAAGCACGTGATGTCTGCTACCCCTAACTGCGGGTGATCTGATCACGCAGTTTGGCTGCGTGGCTCGCAACGGATTCAAGTTCAGAACCA
>JAFMEI010000112.1 GCA_017856815.1 Ilumatobacteraceae bacterium | reverse complement strand
CGACCACAACGCGATAGATGCTGATCAAGAGTTCACGTGCTGTGATGATCGCTACTGGCAAGAACCAAAAAATGTCACGGCTCACAAGTGTGAACATCGCCCCAAGGACTAGAACTTTGTCGGCAAGTGGATCCAGGAATGCGCCGCTGTTCGTGGTGCCGTGGCGGCGAGCAAGATGACCATCAATCCCATCGCTGAAACACAACACGAACCACACACCAAATGCCAGCCAAGATCCACCAGAGTCTGGGATCAACGTGAAAAGCACGGGCGAAACCAAGATTCGACCCACGGTGACCGCATTGGCCCAAGTTGCAATGGCGTTGGGGTCAACGGGCATGCGAGGTCTCCACTTCTTCAACAACTTCGGAACCTTCAGCAACAAGATCGGGACCAAAAGCACCAACGATGCTCACCGTATGGAAAGTACCAACTGCAAGCGCATCAGAAACATGAATGACACCATCAATCTCCGGAGCCTCACGGTACGAACGCCCAAGACCGGTCTCGTCCACCAGTACTTCGAGCACGCGACCAATTGTTGCATCCTGGGCAGCGTCTGATTTCTTGTCCTGGAGTTCACGAAGCTCTGCGATGCGTTCTGCCATCAATTCAGCAGGCACCTGATCAGGCATGCTCGCGGCATGGGTACCTTCTTCGGCACTGTAGGTAAAGAAGCCACACCAATCCAGATTGGCTTCTTCAACAAACCGCAACAGCTGATCATGATCTTCTTCTGTCTCACCTGGATAGCCGACAATGAAGTTGCTGCGAAATGCCGCATCGGGTTGCAACTCTCGGATGCGGCGAATTCGTTCGATAAAACGCGGGCCGTCGCCCCAGCGGCGCATCCGGCGTAAATGCTCTTTGGACGCGTGCTGCAACGAGAGATCAAAATACGCGACACCCGTGCCAAGAATGGCTTCGATCAATTCGTCACTCAGGTCACTTGGATACAAGTAGAGAAGTCGCGTGCGCGGCACGAGTGCCGAAACCTGATTGACAAGCGACACGATCGAACCCGCGCCAAGCTCTTCGGGTTGATCTTTGCCATAGGAAGCGAGGTCTTGGGCGATCAGAACAATCTCTTTGGCTTCAAGAGCTTCAACTTCATTGAGGATTGATTTGATTGAGCGACTGCGCTGCGGGCCACGGAAGGACGGAATCGCGCAGAATCCACAAGTACGATCACAACCCTCGGCGATCTTCACGTATGCCCAGGGCGCGGTCGACTTTGGGCGCGGAAGATTCAGTAAGTCGAACTCTGGCACTTGGGCAGATACCGAGATTGATTTCTTGGGCTTCTTCCCAAGCTCTATCGAAACGCCGAATCCCGCCACTTGGTCGGCCTCGGGAAGCGCCTCGGCAAGCTCATCTCCATAGCGTTCGGCCATGCAACCAGTTACCACGAGTTTTGCCCCACGCTTTTTGCGGTCGTCAAGAGCGAGAATTGTGTCGATGCTTTCGCGGCGCGCATCTTCAATGAATGCGCATGTGTTCACCACGATTACGTCGGCTTTGCCAGGATCTTCGGTCGCGCTCAGCCCATCGGCTTCGAACTTGCCGATGAGTTTGTCGGAATCAACTTGGTTTTTGGGGCAGCCGAGTGTCTCCACATAGAACCGCTGCGCCATAAGACAAATCTACCCGCGGGGGGTTAATTCACTGGTAGTTGAGTCGCAGACCCTTGACCGGCCAACGCATCGACACAAGTCTTCCCGTGCTTGAACACGTGATGTATGCGGTCTGGAGGTCGGGGCCCCCAAAGCAGATATTGGTTGTGACCATGTCTCCGGTGGCAACGTGACCAAGTATCTCTCCCGATGGCGCGATCACCGTGATGCCACCGTTCAGAATTGTGGCAACACACACATTCCCCTCACCGTCGACTGCAAGTGAATCAAGGAGTTGAAGTCCCGGTAGTCCGCACAAGCAAAGAGTTGGATCAATCGGGCTGCCTTCTTCTACTTCGCCTGGTGCAGTCACATTGCGGAAGAACACCCTGCCGGTGTGGGTTTCAGCCCAGTACAAGCGCTTGCCGTCTGGTGAGAGCCCAATGCCATTTGGCGACTCGACTGGAAACACAACCATCTGAATATGCGAACCATCGGCTTTCGCATAGAAGATCCCTGTGAAGTCGCTTGTGTATTTCTTGCGTGAACCATGATCGGTAAACCAAAAACCACCGTCGCGATCGAACACGAGATCGTTTGGAGCGATCAGTTTTCGCCCATCACATTCGCTGTACAACGTGGTCACAACACCCGTTGCGATATCAACGCGCTGAATTGAACCACCGATGTAGGTGTCCTCGGGAAAGCCTCCCGGCACAATGAGGCCACCGAGATCGATTTCTTCGAAATTCCCACCGTTGTTACACACGTACAACGCACCATCCGGTCCAAGCGCAAGACCATTTGGCCCGCCGTTCACAGTGGCGATCGTTTCCTTGGTGCCATCAGCCTTAACCCTTGTGATGCGCTTACCAAACATCTCAGTGAGAATGACACTTCCATCAGCCATCACGACTGGGCCCTCTGGAAAATGCAGACCTGCCGCTACTTCAGTGAACTCGAACTCTTGATTGAAACTTGCTCCCATCGGAAACCCCCTGTTGGGAGCAAGTTAGCCGTTCTTTAGTAGTTCGTATTCCTCTGCGGTCATCAATACTTCCCGGGCTTTGCTGCCTTCACTGGGCCCAACTATCCCGCGCTCTTCGAGAAGGTCCATCAAACGACCCGCGCGTGCGAATCCGACCTTCAACTTGCGCTGCAACATGGAAGTGGAGCCGATGCGGGTAGTAACTACGAGCTCAATCGCCTGCACGAGCAGATCGTCGTCATCGTCGCCGTCTCCGCCACCAACGAGACCCGCGAAGCCACCAGCAGCACTTGGCTCTGACGTGACACCTTCGGTGTATTCGATGGTTGTGGTCTGGTCACGCCAGCACTTCACGACCTTGCGCACTTCTTCTTCACTTACCCAAGAGCCCTGAATACGCTGCGCAACCGAAGTGTTGCCCGGCAGTAGCAACATGTCACCTTGGCCAACGAGTTTTTCTGCGCCAGGCTGGTCGAGGATCACGCGGCTGTCGGTGAGGCTCGAAACTGCAAACGCCATGCGCGCAGGAATGTTCGCTTTGATGACACCGGTGATTACGTTCACGCTGGGTCGTTGTGTGGCGATTATCAGGTGGATGCCAACTGCGCGCGCTTTCTGGGCGATGCGCGTGATCGAATCCTCGACATCTCGCGCAGCAACCATCATCAGGTCATTTAACTCATCCACGACCACCACTACGAAGGGCAAGCGCTTCAATGGCTCCATGCCTTCGGGGCGTTCAGGAAGTTCACCGCGATCGAAGCCCGCGTTGTAACCCGCGATGTCGCGATAGCCAACTTCAACGAGCAGGTCATAGCGGCGTTCCATTTCGGTTACCGCCCACTTCAACGCGTTGGCGGCAAGCTTTGGATTGGTAACCGGCTCAGTGAGCAAGTGCGGCAAACGTGCGTACTGCCCCATCTCAACCTGCTTGGGGTCGATCAAGATGAGCCGTACTTGTTCTGGTGTGGTTCGCATGAGCAACGAAGTAATGATGCAGTTGAGACCACTCGACTTACCCGCCCCAGTCGCGCCGGCAATCAAAAGATGCGGGGTCGTGGCGAGATTCATAAACACTGCTCGACCCGCGATGTCCTTGCCTACCGCAACATCAAGTGGATGGCTGGAAATCTTCGCTTCCGGCGAGACCATGAGATCACCAAGTGACACCAACTCGCGTTTCAGGTTCGGCACTTCGACACCGATTGCTGATTTACCTGGAATTGGAGCAAGGATTCGCACGTCAACTGCGGCCAGCGAATAGGCAATGTCACGGTTCAAGGCGGTAACCCGAGCAACTTTGACTCCAGGACCAATCTCAAGTTCAAATCGAGTAACGGTTGGCCCCACGGTTTTACCAACCAGCTTGGTATCAACTCCGTGCGCCGCTAACGCTTCTTGCAGAACTTGACCCTGGCGCTCAACGGATTCGGTATCTACTTCGTGCGCAGGTGTGCGCTTCAACAGATCGTTGGACGGCAATTTCCAATCACTAAGAACTGGAGCATTGGGGATTGGCAACGGGTCTTGCACCGGATGGCTGAAAGTCGGAACGACGCGTTCTGGGCGCGGCTCTGCTTCACGCGGTGCAGGTTCATGCACCTTTGGCTTGGGCTCACGGCTCTTTTGTGGACGCTCTTCGAGCAATTCTGGGTTTTCAGTGGCGAGATCGTAAATCGCAGACGGCGCAGGGCTTGATGGTGCGACCGAATGACCCATTGAAGGCGCCGATTCAAATTCGTCATCCTCGGCGCGCTCACTGCTAAGGGTGGAGATGTCACCATAAACCTTGCGCGCACCTCGACCGACTGGCTCACCTAGTGACTTAAAGAACTCACGTATACGACGCACGAGTGCCGGCACTGTAAGCCCCGACACCAACACAACGCCACCAATCATCAGTGCGAACAGAACAACAAACGTGCCCACCGATCCAATAGACCCGCGCAACGGGGCACCGATCAATGCTCCGATCCATCCACCGGCTGGCTTCACTTTGTCCACACTGGCGGAGAAGTTCGGTGGGCCATTAAACAGATGCGCAAAACCAAGCCCGACCCAACACACGACGATCCAACCCGTGATCAGGCGCAACTTGTGTTCAGTGCTCCCACGGCGAACCAGTGCAACTCCAGCACCAATCAGAACTGCCGGGACCAAGAATCGGCCAACGCCGACGAGCCAACCGAGTGCGGTCGTGATGCCACGACCAACCGGACCAGCAATGTGGAAATAAACACCAAGTACGAGGAGGAGCCCAACGCTGATCAAGCCAACACCGCCGAGGTCTGACTCGCGACCACTGACGATGTTCTGCCAAAGAGATCCGCCTTCTGGGAGTTCGCGTTCCCCAGTTGCGTCGGCCAAGGCTTTGGGGCGCGAGACTTTGCCCTTCGAGGCTCTCGAAGGTGTGTTTCGCTTTGGTTTGCGGGAGTTTTTCGCCTTGGAGGGCATGCCCCAAAGCGTAGTTATGGGGTGTTGGCAGAGTGCGTCAATCGCCTCTAGCCCAATAAGTCTCCACCAATAATCTTGCCGCTGGGCTCCACATAGGCGGCGAATTCGCCTCCTAGATCAGAGACCATGACAACACGGTAAGTGAGTCGGTCAAACTCTGCATCGCGAGCAATAACAAACCGGCTCACTGTGGATTCAGGAAGTGCTGCAACAACTTCTTCGTACACCGATGCGTTTCCAATCTCCAGATCAACATCACCCCACACCACAGTGGATCCACTTGCGGTCTCGGGCTGCGCGGGTTCCTCAAGCTCGCCATCACGATAGATAAATGCAACTGCTTTGGTGGCGTTACTGGCAGCCACATAGATATTCACCAAAGTTGGTGTTGCATTGATCTCAAAATATTCGAGTTCATCCTCTCCGGTGTCGATGAGGCTCACAGTTTGTT